>JBBRVS010000402.1:0-1548 GCA_038246645.1 Pyrinomonadales bacterium | reverse complement strand
TTGATTTTGAAGCGAAACTCGATACGGGTTCGAGTCACTGCATTTTTGAGAGAAGATTCGGCGAAAACCTGAGAATTGAAATCGAAAAGGGAACGCTCGAAAAATTCGGCACGGCAACCAACGGCTTTTTCGCCTACGCACACGAAATTGTATTGACGGTTTTAGAAATCGAAACGGTTTCAACTGTTTATTTCGCCAAAGAAGAATCGTTCACACGCAATGTTTTAGGCAGACAAGGTTTTTTAGACCGCGTGAAACTCGGTTTGATTGATTATGAAGGCAAACTGCTTTTGAGTGCTTATGAAAAATAAAACAACTCAAATTTTGAATTTCAGCAAATATATAAAATATGAATTTTTCAGTTTTCAACCTAACTTTAGCATTTGCGAATGATGCAACATTTGAATGCTGTATTTTACCAATCATCATAATTGTAATAATAATAGTTGTGTCAATATGGGGAGCTATTCAGCATAGTATTGATGAAAAGAAAAGATTAGAGTTTCAAAAGGAAGAACAAGCTAAAAGGGACAAAGAAGAGGCTGAAAGAACAGCAAAATACCAAAAAGAATACAAGGAAAAAATGGAAAAGCTAAAACAATTATTAGCTCAATCGCAAGAAGATTACTTTGATTCTTTGGAGAAGTTGAAGTCTGATTCTACTAACGCTGATTTAAAACAAAATACCCTTCAACTTGGTAGAAAATACTCTGAAATAACAAGAAAATTTGAAGGCGATGGCAAGGTTACAATTTATGACGAAATAGCTTTAATGAATGATATAAATGCTGCTTGTGCAGGTTCAAATCCTATAAGTTCACAAACAGTTGAAGAGCGACTTACGAAATTGTCAGAATTGAAGGATAAAAATTTGATTAGCGTAGACGAACACGAAGCACGAAGACAGAGAATTTTGGACGAAATTTAAAATATGGCATTACAGCTAAGACGAAAAACACACGAATCAATCATCTACATTGACAAAGACAGCGCGCCGCGGATTATGCCGCACGGCGAAGATTTTATTCTCGAGGATTTACCGGTCGGAACACGGGTTATTTATCCGAATCCGCCGATCAAAGGCTTGCCGAATCGGGAAGCGGCAATTCGTTATGCGGTCAATCATCCGCTGGAGATGGAGCCGCTTTATGCGCTGCTCGAACCGGGAATGCGCGTGACGGTTGCGATGGACGATATTTCGCTGCCGTTGCCGCCGATGGCAACACCCGATCTGCGGCAGACGATGCTCGAAGTCGTCCTCGATATGTGCGCGGCAAACGGCGTGGACGATGTTCATCTGATCATCGCCAATTCTCTGCACCGCAAGATGACGGAATGGGAAATGCGCCGGATGGTCGGCGATACGATTCATAAGGAATTTTACCCCGACAGATTTTACAATCACGACGCGGAAGACGACGAAGGTTTAATTACGCTCGGACACACGCGGCACAATGAGCCGTTGCGGATAAACCGCCGCTGCGCGGAAAGCGATCTGCTTATTTATCTCAATATCAATCTCGTGCCGATGGACGGTGGACACAAATC
>JBBRVS010000401.1:0-1567 GCA_038246645.1 Pyrinomonadales bacterium | reverse complement strand
GAACTTTTACTGCGGGATATTTATCATAAAGTTCAACAAAAATTTCCAAAAAAAGTTATTTAAGAAGTTCAAATGTTTCACGAAAACCAACAATTCGGAGAATACATACTTATCCGTAAACTCGGACGCGGCGGTTTTGGCGAAGTTTGGCTTGCGGAAACGGAATTGAATATTTTGAAGATTAATTTATGAGCGAAAAACAATTTGAAGGGAAATCTGCAATCGTTACGGGCGCAACGCGCGGAATCGGGAAAGCGATTGCGCTGGAATTGGCAAAACGCGGCGCGAATGTCGCGTTTAATTATGCAAAAAGCGCGGATGAAGCTGAAAAAATAAAGGCGGAAATCGAAAATTTGGGCGTGAAGGCGTTCGCCGAATCTTGTGATGTTTCAAATACGGAAGCATCTGCGGAATTTGTTAAAAAGGTCAAAGAAGAATTCGCCCGCGTTGATTTTCTGGTCAATAATGCCGGAATTACGCGTGATAATCTGATTATGCGGATGAAGGAAGACGATTGGGATTCCGTCATTGATACGAATTTGAAGGGCGCGTGGAATTTTTCAAAAGCCGTTTTGCGTCCGATGATGAAGAATGAAACGGGCGGTTCGATTCTGAATATCACTTCGATTTCCGGCATCGTCGGAATGCTCGGACAGACGAATTATTCGGCATCAAAAGCGGGAATGATCGGTCTGACAAAATCGCTTGCCAAAGAAATCGCCAGCCGCAAGATCACGGTCAACGCGCTCGCGCTCGGTTTGATCGAAACCGATATGGCACAGGAAATGAACGAAGAATACCGCGAAAAAATTCTGGCGCAGATTCCTCTGGGCAGACTCGGAAATGTGCAGGAAATCGCCGAAATCGCGTGTTTTATGCTGTCGGATTCGGCGCGTTATATCACCGGACAAGTAATTCAACCCGACGGCGGACTTGCCATCTAATTTTAGATTTTGGATTTTGGATTAAAAATTTTCCGGCAATCTAAAATCTAAAATCTAAAATCCAAAATCGAAATATGTCTTTAGATTATCAAAAAGAAACCGAACCGGAAGAAACGGAAGAAACGCCGGAACAAGTAATGCGTGCGGTTCCCGTTACGCCTTATTTTTCTTATATTTTAATCGCGTGTTTGATCGCGGTTTTCGGAGCGCAGGTGGCGGTTGATTCAGCGGAGTCGCTACTCTTCGGCGGAATTCGTTCGGGCTTGATTGCCGGATTTTATAAAGCCGCGTTTGTTCACGGCGAATACTGGCGCGTTTTAACCGGCGCGGCTCTTCACGGCGGACTTATTCATCTCGCTTTTAACAGCTACGCTTTATATATTCTCGGCAAACTGATTGAAACACTTTCAAACCGTGTTCATTTGCCGGTAATCTTTTTGCTGTCCGCTATCGGCGGCAACTTGATGAGTTTAGCTTTTGTGCCGATTGCTCCGCCTTCCATCGGCGCATCGGGCGGAATTATCGGATTTTTGGGCTATTTAACAGTTTACGGCTTTTACCGCCGCAAATTAATGTCGAACGCCTTGCTCAAAAATATGCTTTTTAATGTTGTGTTTATCGCT
>JBBRVS010000400.1:0-1583 GCA_038246645.1 Pyrinomonadales bacterium | reverse complement strand
CCGCGACGATAATCTGGTTTCCAACGTGGGCAAATCGCGCGACGCGATTCGCTGCGAAGTTCTCGTTTCAAACTCGAAATACACCTTTAATCTGCAAGGCGAAATCGTTGGTGTCGCCGCGACGAACGTCAAACCGCGCCTTAATTTTCAAGACCCGCAGCAGATGAAAAAATCAATGGCGGAAATTCTGCCGCTGTTCGGCGGAAAATTGTCGGTGGCTGATTTCGACATCGGAATCGAAAATTTTTCATTCACGGCGCAAGACCCAAAAAATCCTAACGAGATAAACATCTATCGTTACAATTCGCAGGAATTTTTACAGGCGGGAACATCAATGCTACAGCAAACTTTGGAAGATAAAAAGCGCGAGGAAGAAATGCGGCGCGGCGGAACGCCCGAAGAAATTCTCCAGATGCGCCGCCCGCAAGTCATCTTTTTCGACATCGGGGAAATTGATTTTTCGTTGATTTCGCAAGTGATGCAAAAAACGCTCGCCGCCGCCAAAGCGTCCAACCCGAAAGTCGGTTATATCAGTATCGGCAAACTTCAAGACCAATTCACCAAAGTCGTCACAATGGAATGGAGCGTTGACACCTACGGCGACCGTTCAGAGAAAGAAACGATAATTTTTGACGGCAAAGGCAATCTTAAAACTGAAGGAAAATAAAATTTTTATGCGAATTCTAAAATCGTTTTTATGTCTGCTGATTTTCATTTCAATAGTTCCGGCGCAAGAAAACGTCGTGCCGATTGCGACGACCTATTATCTGCTCGGCGGCTCGAAAAACGGCAAATGGCTGACGGCTGAAACGGTTGCGCCGCTGATCAAGAAAGAAACCAAAATGGTTTTAATTGATGTCAAAGGCATCGTCAAAGGCGGCGGAATTTTGACGGATATGGGCGAAGATTACGGCGGGTGCGGGGAAAATAAAGCGGTGCGGTTGGAGCCGGAAATCAGATCAGGTATCGTCGCCGTCGGCGATAACGCCAAATGGAATCCCGTTCCGCGCGTTCCGAAATCAATCCGCGTTACCGATAAGAGTTACGTGAAAATCGCGGCGGACTTTCTGAAAACCAAAGGCATCGCCAGGACGAAAATAAAGCTCAGTCAAATCGTGCAGATTGACCTCGAAGGCGATGGGAAATACGAAATAATTATTGCGGGAAATTATTACAAAAAAGGAGAGGGCGAAGTACAAAATGCGGGTGATTATTCCTTTGCTCTGCTGAGAAAAACTGTCAACGGAAAACCGCAAAACATTTTACTCGGAGGCGATTTTTTCACCGCCAAACTTGTGCGGAGCGGCGACTTCGACCCGCCGAGTGAGCGCGAAATCACGGCTATTGCCGATCTTAACGGGGATGGCAAAATGGAAATCGGGCTGGCTGTTTTGGGTTATGAATATAACGGCAACACAATTTTTGAGATGAAAAACGGCAAGCCCGTAAAGGTTTTGGAAGCGGAATGTTCTGTCTGAGAAGTATTTCTGGATGAGGTTAAATAGAAGTAGAAATTATGGGATTGCCGGATTATTAAACAAAAGGATATTTATGAAAAAAGGAACAAAAATTGTTATCGGCGT
>JBBRVS010000399.1:0-1625 GCA_038246645.1 Pyrinomonadales bacterium | reverse complement strand
TTGGCGGTAAAATGCACTTTCGGGATTTTCTTCATAAGTTACGAAAACGTCCGGGTAATAAAATGTTCTTTCGTCAACCTTAAATTTCATATCGGTCATAAATGCTTCGCAGTCCGTATCTTCAAGGTGAGAATCTAATTTTATAAAAATATTTGCGGAAATCCGGTGATGCCGGTCGCTGGCGCCAGCCATCGCGTAAACTTCGCCGTCAATATATTCGTGCCGGATTTGGCTCTCCTTTTCGCCTTCGAGATAATCTCAGTCGCTGATTTTTGTTTTCAATTTCGGCAATCCCATAAATTTATCGCTCGCAAACAGATTTTAGCCTTTTTCCCGCGGCTTGCAACTTTTAACAAAAATTTAACGCCCGATAAAATAAACCTTTTGCGTATTTTCTTCGTAGGATTAAATGAAAATCAAGAAAAAAAATCAGAAAAAAAACGGAGAAATTCGATGAAAAATAAAATACAGATACGCTTCCTACTTTCCTTTGCTTTAATTTTATCACTTTTTACAATCTCGCTGCCGCAAACGGCTTTTGCCCAAAATTCAGGCGCGGCGAAAACCGCCCAAGCCGGCGATCTGCAAAAACGCCTCGCGAAAATCGAAGCAACGCTCGAAGCGCGGCGCAGGGAACTCGGGATTCCGGGTTTGAGTCTGGCAATCGTCAAAGACGGCGAGGTCGTTTTATCAAAAGGCTACGGCTATAAAAATTTTGAAAAACAAGTTCCCGTAACCGGAGAAACGCAGTTTGCCATCGGTTCGGCGACCAAGGCTTTTACCGCGCTTTCGGTTTTGATGAGTCAGGACCAGGGAAAATTATCGCTCGATGATTCGCCGAAAAAATATCTTCCATACTTTAAAATAAACGAGGCGGAAATTGATAAAAATATCACCATTCGCGATTTGCTGGCGCATTCTTCGGGTTTAAACCGCACCGATCTGGCGATGCTGACCGGAAAATTAACCCGCGAAGAATTGATTCGCGTGGTAGGCGAAGCGAAACCGACGGCGAAACTGCGCGAGAAATTCCAGTATCAAAACATAATGTACACGGCGGCGGGCGAAGCTGTTGCCAAAGTTCAAGGCAAAACCTGGGAAGCCTTTGTCGCGCAGGATATTTTAAAACCTCTGGGAATGCTGAACAGTTCGGTTTCGGTGTTGGAAATGCAGAAGGCAAAAGATTATTCGTTCGGCTATGATTACAATTTCGATACAAAATTGACGCGCAATCTGCCGACCCGTGAAATCGTGCAAGTCGCGCCCGCCGGTTCGATAAATTCCAGCTCGAACGATATGGCAAAATGGCTGAAATTTATTTTGGGCAAAGGCGAAATCAGCGGGAAACGGCTTGTTTCCGAAAAGAGTTTTGAAGAATGGATCAAACCGCAGCAAAAAATCTCGCCGGACGGTAAAGTTTCCTACGGTTTGGGCTGGTTTTTGCAGGATTGGAAGAGCAAACGCGTCGTCCAGCACGGCGGAAATATTGACGGATTTAATTCGATGGTCGCGCTTATTCCCGAAGAAAACATCGGTTTTGTAATGCTCACAAATGTTTCGGCTTCGAGTCTCGGCAACGAATTGATGGGAATCGTCTGGGAAAATATGCTCGGCGAGCTTAAGGA
>JBBRVS010000398.1:0-1630 GCA_038246645.1 Pyrinomonadales bacterium | reverse complement strand
GCGAATCGGCGAATCGGCAAAAGCACTTTTTTATCTAAAACAGATTTTGGCGATGGACGATTTATATTTTCAGAGCGACCGGCAGGCGTGGCGCAATTATATTTACGGTTCGGAAGTTTTCAGCCGGTTGAATCTGCCGGATACGGCAATTGCCTTCGGGCGCGAAAATCTCGAACTCGGCGGCGAAATCTTAAAGAATCCGGCAGTAAATCATAATTCTCATATTTCCCTGTCAAAATTATATACGGCGAAAAAAGATTATAAAAACGCGCTCGAAAATGCGGAAAAAAGCCGCGAAACGGCACTTAAATTAAATCAGGATGCGGCGCAGAAAATACTGCTGGCGGACAGCGAAATTCAAATCGGGTTGATCGAGCGTTTGAGCGGAAATTGCGATACAGCTTTAATAAATTACGACAAAGCTCTCGATATTTATTCGCAATTGCCGAATTTCACAAAGGAGCTTTATTACGCCAAAAAGGGAAAATTAATGTGTTTTCAAGCGCAAAATAAGCGTGATTTAGTCGAAAAAGAACTGCCCGAAGTTCTTGAACTTTACGAAAAATACCGCACGAAAATTCTTGAAGAACAGGCACGAAATGTTTTTTTTGATAATGAACAAACCGTCTATGACATTGCGATTGATAATTTTTTAGCCAAAGGCGACGAACAGGGAGCCTTTGAATTTTCCGAAAATTCAAAGGCGCGTTCGCTTCTGGATTTTCTCGAAAACAAAGCCGAGATAAAAAAAGGCGAAGTTGCCTTTACGGATGCGGTTAAATCTATGAATTTGAACGAGATTCAGCAAAAAATCCCCAGTGAGGTGCAGCTTGTTCAATTTGCCGTTTTGCCGGATAAAATCATAGTTTGGATTTTAGACGGGAGAAATTTTAAGACGGTAAAAATTGAAGTTTCGCAAACCGAAATCGAACAGCAAATTAATGATTATCTGACTGCGATAATCGAAGAAAAAGATGATTTGAAATTGATCAACTCTCGATCGGCGCAGCTTTATAATCTTTTGATTGTGCCGATTATTGCGGATTTGGACAAAACCAGGGAGATTTTTATCATTCCCGATAAGGTATTGAACCGCTTGCCGTTTGCGTCGCTTTACAGTGAAGAAGATCAAAAATATCTGATCGAGGATTTTACGATATCTTCAACGCCGAGCGCGACGGTTTTTGTTTTGGCAAGCGAAAAAGCCGCGTTGAAAAGTAATTCAAAAGAAGAAAAACTTCTAGCAATCGGGAATCCGGCTTTTGATAGAACGGAAAATCCGAATTTATCCAATCTCAAGGCAGCGGAAAGAGAAGTGCAAAATATTTCCGAAATTTATTCGCAATCAACAAGTTTTACGGGCGAAAAAGCGACAAAAGAAATATTTCTCCGGGAACTGCAAAAAAATGATATATTACATTTTGCCGGGCATTATCTGGCAAATAAAACCTCGCTTCTGAATTCAAAACTACTTTTAGCCCAAAGCGCCGATTCCGACAGCGATTTAAGAGTCTTTGAAATCGCGGCGCAGAAGAATCTAAATCTGAAATTGGCGATTCTTTCGGCTTGCCAAACGGGATTTGAAAAGTATTACAACGGCGAAGGCGCGGTCGGGATTGCCCGGTTTTTT
>JBBRVS010000397.1:0-1645 GCA_038246645.1 Pyrinomonadales bacterium | reverse complement strand
GGCGTGATTTTTTTTGATTTTGCATTAGAGGTCTTTCCTAAATAATAATTTGATAAATTCAAGTGGAAATTAACCGCAGAGACGCCGAGACGCAGAGTTTTTTCAGATAAAAGAAAAAGAAATTTGCCTGTTGTCAAAATATTATTGAATTTACAGCGATTTTAACTTAAATTTCTCAGCGTCTCTGCGGTGAAAAAGTTATTTTGGAAAGATGTCTATTGAAAAATCGTAACTGATTTAGATCATAATTTTTTTGAATTTCCGGCTCGTCCTGTAAATATCTGAATTTACCGCTAAAACCTTTTAATTGCCGAAACTATTAACTATTAACTATCAGCTATTCACTGTTTTACAATTTTATATCCGTCAAATAGTGAATAGTTAACAGCCCGGAATGACCGAATCACAAAGTCTGCAAAGCGGTTTAAGCGTCTATAATCCGTATCTTCACCCGCAATTTACCGTAAACGGCGAATTGCTCATTTCCGACAACAGCAATCAGCCGTTCGGCGCAAATCCGGGTGATTCGATTTACGCGGATTTTTACCGCCCGCGCTTTGTCAGAGTTCCGGTCAAAGATTTAAAATAATTTCGAGCGTTTGAAAGCGGAATTTATTTTGGATTCGAGAATGCTTATTTCTTCAATTGATCACCGTAAATCAATCGGTCTTTTTCAGCAAGTTCGCCGATTTTCGTCATCAGAAAGTCGGCGATTTCCTTATGTGTGCGAAGCCGGTCTTTTTTTTCGTAAAATGGCGCGAGTTCAACGGGTTCACCAAACCAGACGCGAACCTTTTCGCCGCCCCGCCAATTTCCCAAAATCTGTTTCGGCAGATCGTTGCCCAAACCGGCGATAAAAACGGGAACGACCTGCGGATGGGCTTTAATAATCACCGCGCCGACTCCGGGCTGGGCGGGCAGAAAATTATACGGATCATCGTTCAAATTGCGCTTGCCTTCGGGATGAAATCCGACCACGTGCGCGTAGCCTTCATTGGAAATCTGAATCAGGCGGCGAAGCGAATATTTATCGAAATCACGTTTTTTGGCTTCCTTCGCCTCGCGGAAAAACGGCGGGTACATCGAAAACCAGCCCATCACGAGATTGACCAACCAACCCAGCGGGCTATCGTAAAAAAACTTGGCGCGAACCGGAAAAAAAAGGCGCATCGGGCGGCGCGTTTGCCGGAAAAGGACGCTCGACACAGTGTACATATCAAAAAACGAACGATGATTCGCCACCAGAAGGAGCGGTTTTTCGACCGAAGTTTGCTCGACATTTTCGATGCCGTAAACATTCATCAGATTATACGTGCAGATTTTTATCCAGAGCGAACCGATGTGGCGTTGGCAAAAAGTCCAGAACCTTTTCCACGCGCCGAGATTCATCCGGTGCGTCAGGCGAAAACCGATTTTTTCGGTCGTGCCGAGAACCGCTATTTCTTCTTTCGCCGGTTCAAGTATTTTCCCCGGTTGCAGTTGAATTTCTTCTTTTTCAATCAAAGTGTTTTCCGGCATAACAAAAGAAACAGTTTAACATTTAAGATTTGTTTAGCAAAAAATCAGGGCTTTCTCATAAAAATTTAGCCGTGAAAACCTTGTGGTTTTTTATAAATTGCCTGAGGGCTTTAGTTGGACGATTGCC
>JBBRVS010000396.1:0-1656 GCA_038246645.1 Pyrinomonadales bacterium | reverse complement strand
GCGGAATTTGACCAGAGCTTCGAGCGAATCGTCTTTAAATCCCATCGCGGCGACCTGGCGGGCGAAATCGGCATCAATTTTGAAAATCCGCGCTTTGACGAGGTCTTCCATATCGAGATTCGGAAAACCGATCGAGTTCATCTCGATCGCAAATTGCGGCGTGATTTTGAAAATCTTTGCTTTAAAAACATCATCAAAATCAATATCTTTAAAACCCATTGATTTTACCTGATCTACAAATGACGCGGTGATATCGAGCGTCGTCGAAGCAAAGAGTTTTTCGGTGCTAAGCCCGGAAAATCCGCGACTTTCCATCGCCGAAATAAATCCGGCGTTCGGCGTAAAGCGGAAAGTTCCCGAGCCTTTTCCGTTTTGAAATGTGCCTTCGCATTCGATTGTTCCGGCTTCGCGGGCGAGTTTGAAATTAACCGCCGAATTCGCGCCTTCAACCTGCGATTTCGACAATCCCTGCAAATCTTCATAAGCGAAACTCGAACCGTGATTGCTGCTTCCGCCTTTTGATGTGTCATAGCGGAAATTCAAAAAAACTTTGTTCGGCTCATTTTTCTCTTTCCAATCTTCTTCAATTTCAACATTTGCTTTTTTATCTTTATTTTTTTCATTCCAACTTGTGAAATCATTGGCTTTCCACGTTCCTGTGATTGAATTTTGCGCGACAATTACATACGAACCGATGATAATGACGATCAAAGCGCACGCGCAACGCGTAAAAATCTGAATAGTTTTTTCCATAAAAGTCTCCTAAAAATTTCGTTTGGGGTTTTTGTCCTTCTGTGAGATAAACACCGCGTCTGTGAGTTTTGTGACAAAATCTGAATTTCGTAAATAACGTGAGGCGCGACATAAGAAATTCGGATTTAGTCGGTGAAACCGACGTTATATTTGTAACCCACGATGCAAATCGTGGGAAATTTAGTGTAATGAAAGATAAAGCCATTGAAAATGGCGACATAATTTTATGTCGCCATTTTCAATGGCTTAAAATAATTTACAAACCTGTCCCCATAACTAGCGTTATGGGCTACAAATATGTTGCCGTCTTCGACGGCTTATGTCGAACTCTTTTTAAACTTCAATTTTAATAAAAATTATTCGGCTAATTTTTGAAAGGCTTCGTCGGTAAATTTTACGTGGCGTTCGGATTCATCAATGACCGCGCCGTGTTTTTTGTAGAAATTTATTGCCGGAGTGTTCCAATCAAGAACCTGAAAATCCATTCGCAACGCGCCTTTTTGATTTCCGATTCGGGCGATTTCCTTCAACATTTTTTCGCCGATTCCGAATTTTCGATATTTTTCGGTGATGTAAATATCTTCAAGATAAACGCTTCTTTGCCCGCGAAAGCTCGAAAAATACGGAAAGAAAATCGCATAAGCAATCGGCGTTTCATCGTCGAAAGCGATCAAACTTTCGACAAAAGCATTCTCGCCGAACATCGCATCGTTTAATTTTTCTTCCGTAATTTCCAATGAATGCGTCAAATTTTCAAACTCGGCAAATTCGCGCATTAATTCAATAATCTGAGGAATACTTTCCGAAGTTGCTTTTCTAATTTGAAGATTCATTTTAGCTATTCCAGGCGATCCGGCTTTTCAGGCGCATAATTGTTTTGTCTTTGCCGAGCTGCTCCATCGC
>JBBRVS010000395.1:0-1658 GCA_038246645.1 Pyrinomonadales bacterium | reverse complement strand
CCTTTAGGCGGTTTTCCGCCGCGCTTCGCTGGCGGTTGCCGCCTAAAGGCGGGACTCCAAACATAAATCGAAAATCTTTCATTTCTTTTGCTCACCTGCTTAATTATCGGCAACAATTTTTTCATATGATTTTTTTCCTTTTATTTTTGAGATGCAGAAAATCAAGATAACACAGTCAGCCGTTCTAAAAAAATATATTTTCGGATAAATTATTCGAGTCAGGTTTTCAGATAGGCACGCGGCAGCGCGGCGAGATATTCAAACACTTCCGCCGCGTTCTTGATGCGGTTCGGAATAATCCACGCCGCTTCTCCGTTCTCGAAGGCAAGTTCGATGCGCCAGACATATTTTCTTCGGGTGCGTTGATTAAAAGCCGTCTGCGTAACAACGCCGCAGAAATCGCTCCACGCGAAATGCCGACCGTCGCCGCGTGTGACGCCGGACGTGTCAAACAAAAGAACTGCCCGGCGTTTGGCGCGAAACATTACAAAACAGCATATCGCCAGAAATAAAACAACCGGAATGCCCAGCAGCAGACTGCGAATCAGAGCATTGCCCGGAGTAATAAATTTACCGGTAAAGTTTTGATAAACGATCAGCAAAAGCATTCCGCCGAAAAAGACAAAGATCAACCCGAACAGAATATCATAGAGTTTATTATATCGAACTTCGACGCGGTTTTGCGGAATCGGAATCGCGCTCCAATCAATATTTTGATAAAAGTTTTTCTTTTTCCGCGCTTCCCAAGCATTTCTGAAAAACAATAACGAGATTCCCAAAAGAACAAGACTTCCCGCGCCGCTCAGAGCCATTTCGAGAAAATAACGGTCAGCCCTCGAACTGCTTGAGGCAATTCGATTTTTCCGTTCTTCCCGCGCGTTCGGTGTTAAAAACTCGTCTGATTGGTTAGTTAATTCCTGCACAAAAGCGGTCGTTCGATTGTATTCGCCGTAATTGTAAAAAGCCCAGTAAGCCGGAGCGATGGCGAAAAAAAGAAAAAACACGCTCATCATCGCATTAAAAAGTGATTTATCCGGACGTTCGGCGCGAGTTTTTTTGATGTTATTCATTTTTTTATTTTATATTTTTAGCGACGCTTTCGAGAAATAAGCAATAAAACAATCCCAAGCGCAATCACGAAAGCATAAAAGCAAGCCAATCCTAAATTTACGGCGAGCAAAAAAGCGAAATATTCTTCCGGTCGAAAATAATTATAATTTGACAAATAACCGTAAAGCGTCCGAATTTTCCATTCGTAATCAATAATATCGCCGCCGTTTCCCATCACCTGACTTCGAGTCATCGTCCGCTCGATATACAGAGGTAAAAACGAAACTATCGGAAGCGCGGCAACAAACAAAACGACAAATTGAAAAATTCGCTTTATAAATTGCGGTTCGCTATTAAATTTCGGTCCTTCAAATCCTTCCGGCGGCACAATAACACCTGCCGTTCTAAAGGCGAAGGAGTAAATGCAATTTCCCTTTGCCGGATCGGGGATAAACTCTTCGTGATTTTGGACGAAATGCACATTTTTATCACATCGCTGACAGTGCCGGATATTTTCATCTTCCGTTTCAGTTAAGGTTTCCCAAACTTCCGAACATTCAAATTTGAATACGTATTGTCCGTTTTTTTTATCGTTCATTTGATCAGTT
>JBBRVS010000394.1:0-1686 GCA_038246645.1 Pyrinomonadales bacterium | reverse complement strand
ATTCAAAACTTCATACCTTTATGGATGATGAAATAACTTTTGGAAAATGATTTAACTCCGCTGACCTGCAACGTCAAAGATTTTCGCTTCATCGAACACTTAAAATTGATAAAACCGCAGTTTGTGAGATTTATATGAAACACAAGATTTTTCTTTTCACCTTTTCGCTTTTTGTAATTCTTTTATTAGGAAGTTTTGATCAGGTTTTAGCTTGTTCTCCAAGTTTGGAAACGCCGAGTTTCTGCGAAATGGTCGGTAGTGCCGATGTAATTTTTGTTGGAAAAGCGATTGGCGCGAAGAAACAGAAAATTATCAATGAAAATGGTGTAAAAGAAATTTGGAATGTCGGAGAAATTTATTTTGAAGTTCAAAAAGGATTTATCGGAGTCAAAAAAGGAACTCGCGTAACAGTTCGTTCAGGCGACGAAATCGGAAATTGCGGAACTTGGTTCAAACATAATGAAAGCTATCTTATCTTCGGCTACGACAATTTGAAAAAAGGTTTTGGTGCTGGCGCAAGGTCAAGATTAGTTTCCGAAGCACAGGAAGATTTAGAGGCTTTAGAGAATTTGCCAACAGTAGGAACAGGATCAACAATTTTTGGAAATGTGTTGCAAAATGTTAAAAGTTCATTGTTTAGCGACAATATTTTACCGATGCTCGGTTTGGGTTTGAGAATTCAACAACTCGAAGGAAAAAAACAATCTTTTGAAGTTTTTACCGACGCAGACGGCAATTACGAAATTACGAAAGTTCCAGCCGGAAAATATAAAATATTACCGAATCTTTCAAATGCGGTAGAATTTCAGAGTGCCGAAGTCGAAGTAAAAGACAGAGGATGTGTCAGCGAGAATTTTTTAATTAAAAATAAGACTAAAATCTCCGGTAAGGTTTTGGATGTCAAAGGCTCTCCGGTAAGAGAAATTTTTGTCGAACTTCTTCCGGCTGATTTGAACGAAAAACCGAAACCTTTCACTTTTAAAGAACGTGATTTAACAAACGAATTTGGAAATTTCACTTTAGAAAATGTTCCGCCCGGAAGTTATACTTTAAGCATTAATTATACAACTTCGCCTGATGAAGATGATGCTTTTCCGACAACATTTTATCCGAATGCGCCGGACAAACAGCAAGCGATGATTTTCAATGTCGAATTTGGAAGCGAAGATATTAAAAACATTGAATTTAGACTTCCGCCGCGATTGGAAACACAGGAAATAAGAGGAATTGTTGTTTGGGCTGATGGAACTCCTGCTTATGACATTCACGTTGGACTGCAGGATGCAGAAGACAATTTATTTGCATCTGATGCACGAACCGATAAGGCAGGAAACTTCACATTAATGGGATTTTCCGGCAGAAAGTATTATATCAGCGCGGATAATTATTCTTCAGACAAAGATTCGAACTTGGTATCTTATTTTATGAGCGATAAATTCACTTTGGATAAAGATGTAAAACCTTTTCTAGTAGTTTTAGAAAAGAAAATCAGATGAAACCTTTCAAAATCAGAAATATAGAAATAAATCCACCGTTTGTGCTGTCGCTGATTGAAAATTCGCCGTTTATATTTACATAAATTAAAATGTTTGTTCCGAATGCCGAGAATGCGGAAATTGATATTCGCAAATTAACCGATTATTGTTTGAACCCGGAACACGAAATCGGCAAGCATAAAGCATTCGT
>JBBRVS010000393.1:0-1783 GCA_038246645.1 Pyrinomonadales bacterium | reverse complement strand
TGCCTGGATCAATCAATGTCGGGTGCTGTGGAAGAATTGCGAAGGTCTGTTGGTAACGAGTGAAACGAAGATTAGAATTTGTGCAATCCGCTTGATATTGCGGAGAATTGCCGGATGAACTAATTGCAAACAGGTTCTATAGCGAAAGGTATTTCGGCTGAGAAAGTTAAAGATGGTGAAAAAACTTATTCTCGTTTCGGCGTTAAATCTATAAAAATGGTCATCGAAAAAGTTTTCAAAGGGAGTTATAAAATCGGTGATGAGATAGTTTTAGTTGAAGGAAGCGGAAATGATTATGTTGAAAGTTTTCGTGAAAGCGATGTCGGGCGAAGTTATTTATTGTTTATCTGTTCACGCGCAGACAAACCGAATACATTTCAAGTTTTGCGTGGAATGAACGATTGGTTGGCAGATGAAAAAGCGGAAGAACTAAGGTATCGGCAAAATGCCGCCGCCGAAGATTTGCTTTATCTGGAAAAAATGAACGATTTGCGTGGCAAAACTCGAATCTACGGTAAAATTGGCATAAATCAGGATTCTTATTCCAAAATGGGCAAAAACTCAATCAGAATTTTTAACAATGTAAAAGTTAAAATAAGCGGAAACGGCAAAAGTTATGAAACCACTACCGGCGAAGATGGAGTTTATGAAATTTATGATCTCCCAACCGGAAGATATTCGATTTCACCGGAAATTCCGAAAGGTTGGAAAATCGGCGACGTAACATCATTCGGTGCGAGTGGCGGAAACGATTTGGAAACGAATTCTAAAGTTGAACTAAAAACGGGCAGACACGCTTTTTATCGTTACGATTTGGATGCAACAAATACGGTCAGCGGCAGAATATTTGATCCGACCGGAAATCCGATGAACGGCGTTTGTTTGGAATTGTTGCCGATCGCGGGAAAAAGTTCGGATTCTTTTTTGACCAATGATTGCACGGATGAAGACGGTGTCTTCAATTTCGAGCAAATTGTCGGCGGAAATTATCTGATAATCGTCAATAAAGACAATTTAATCAGTAGCCGAGAACCGTTTCCGACGCTTTATTATCCGAATGTTTTCGAGCTTGAAAAAGCCGGAATCATTACCGTTTTTGAAGGAGAAAATCAAAACGGAATTAATGTTCAAATTCCTCAAGTAAAAGCAACCGTTATAATCAGCGGAAAACTACTGTCGGCGGACGGATTGCCCGTTGTAAATGCGCGTATCACATTCGGCGCAAATGAAACGGGAAAAAATATAGACGGAAGTGCTTTTGCCAGAACTGATGACGAAGGAAATTTTTCAATCAAAATATTAAAAGGTTTGGAAGGAGTTCTTACGGGTTTTGTAACTTTGGATGTGAGCCAATTCGTGGATTGTCCGCAAATTATTAAACAGATGAACAAAAGTGCTGATGTTTATCGAAGCGATAAGAAATCGAATGCCGTAAAACTCAAAACTGACAAAAATCTCGACAATGTAGAACTAAAACTTGATTTTCCGAGTTGTAACGGGAAAAAAATCATTAGTCGTATAAGAGTTGATTAAATTAATCTAAAATATCTATTTCAATAAAAATAAATAAACTTCCAAATTTGAAATAAATGAAAATATTTTCAGACAAAGCACTTTCGCAAAAACTCGAACGCACCGAGGCGCGGATGAGTGCTGATGTAGTCGAAGCGCGTGGCGGAACGGGCGAGGTAAAAAACTTGAATTGAAAGTGTTATGATTGCTAACGGAGATTTTTATATGTGGAACGAAACGAAACAGCAGCAATTAAACGAACTCCAACAGC
>JBBRVS010000392.1:0-1792 GCA_038246645.1 Pyrinomonadales bacterium | reverse complement strand
GGTTGAATTAAATATTCTTCAACTTTAGAATCAAATATTTCAACAATTGCCTTTGCATAATCATTATCTGTTACGTTTTCTTTGTTCGAAAAAGCTCTGTTCCAAATTTGCCTGTCAATTGATTCGTCTGTTTCAGGTAAAGACGAAAATGGAGCAGTTTCCATCCAACCTTCATTTTCAATTATTTCTTTATGTTCAATAGGGTGAAATGTTCTCACATCATCTGTTTCAAGATTCTGATATGGTCTAAATTCTTTTTGATATTCTCTTCCCTTTCGTCCATCTAAATATTCCGCCAAGCCGCAAACAAATGATTTATTTGTAATCCAATCATTTTCATCAATTAAATTTTTGTTTTTAGGAAATAATTTTTCTTTTATTTTATCTCTTTGAGTTAAAATAGCTTCTTGCATTGTCCATCTTTCAAACTTTGAAAAATCAATCTCTTTGCCGTCGTAATTTACAATCAAACTTCCGCCCGTCGCTTTCTGCACCGATTCTTTAATCATCGCTTCAGAAAAATCCATCATTCCGTTGACATCCATATAGGCGCAGTAAAATTCGAGCATCGTAAATTCGGGATTGTGTTTGTGCGACAAGCCTTCGTTGCGGAAATTGCGGTTGAGTTCGTAAACCTTTTCAAAACCGCCGACGGTCAATCTTTTTAAGTAAAGTTCTGGCGCGATTCGCGCGTAGAGCGGAATGTCGAGCGCGTTGTGATGCGTTTCAAACGGAGTCGCCGCCGCGCCCGTCGCCTTCGGCGTGAGCATCGGCGTTTCGACTTCGATGTAGCCGTGATCGTCGAGAAAACGGCGCATTCCGCTGATAAGTTTGGCGCGACGTTCGAAAACCTCGCGCGTCGTCAGACCTTCGTGTTCGATCTGCAAACTCGACGCGATCAGATCGGCATAACGATAACGCCGCTGCAATTCTGGATCGGCAATGCCGTGCATCTTGTCCGGCATCGGAAGAAGTGCTTTTGCCAGAAACTGTAATTTTTCAACGTGAACGCTCAATTCGCCCGTATTCGTCAGAAACAAAAAACCTTCCGCGCCGATAAAATCGCCGTGATCGAGCAATTGAAATAAATCCCAACCTCTCAAGTCAGAACCGTCTGCGTCAGCGGGCGGTTGAAGATTATTTTTCGAGGTCTCCGATTCGGGCGTTAAACCATCCGCTGACGCAGACGGTTCTGACAAAACCGATCCATCCGCTGACACAGACGGTTCTGACCCGTTGTAAATCCCTTTCGCATCGTCTTTGCGAACATAGATTTGCAGACGTTCAACGCCGTCGCTGAGGTGTACGAACGCGGCTTTTCCCATCACACGCGGCGGCACGGCGAGTCTGCCGGAAATCCGCACATTTCCCAGGGATTTTAATTTTTCGTTGAGCTTTTCCTTTAATTCCGCATTCGGTCGCTCGCGTTCTGCCAGCGTCGAAATATGTTCTTTTATTTCCTTGACAACTTCTAATATGGGCGCGAATTTTACGAGATTTGTAATCGTATCAGTCAAGCCGGAAACTTTTGTGCGCTCGAATTTGTTCGGATAAACATTGCCGACCAGCGTCCGAAGTTTTTCCAGGTGAACGCGCCGCGCTTCGGTCTGATCGTTCGGTTCGATAATTTCGTCAAATGCTGCAGTTTTCATAATTTTTCCCGAGTTATAGATAAAGAAAAAGTATAAGCGAGAGCGCGCAAGTTCGGCAATTTGCAGAAATTGAAAAGGAAGTTTTTTTCGACTGGAGCGCACGACTGGAGCGCGGGGCGTTTCCCCGCGCTCCAGTCGTG
>JBBRVS010000391.1:0-1819 GCA_038246645.1 Pyrinomonadales bacterium | reverse complement strand
GCTGTGGAAGAATTGCGAAGGTCTGTTGGTAACGAGTGAAACGAAGATTAGAATTTGTGCAATCCGCTTGATATTGCGGAGAATTGCCGGATGAACTAATTGCAAACAGGTTCTATATTGCTGACTCACTAAATTCGACTGTTGAAACCACAATTGGCGACATAAACAGAATTCCATTTTTCAAACCATCAGTTTCGGTTGAAACAAAGTTAATAGAACTTGCTGAAAATAATATCGAAATCAAAAAATATCTTTGTTCTTATCAAATTATGGAATCTAATTTTGAGAAGAATCCGCTTTTAGCTTTCTCACAACCATCGCTTCAAGAAAGACTTACAGAATATTTAAATTACGAAAATTCACAGCTTGCTTTTGTCTTGCTCAATGAGGCAATTATCAACGAGCTTATTTTTGAAGTTTATGAATTAAGCCCCGAAGACCGCGAGCAGGTCGAAGCAAAAATGGGCAAACCTGTCGGCGAATTGCCTGTTTTGCTATCAGCGAGAGATGAGTATCTTCAATTACGAAATGGAGATGACGATTTAAGTTTTGTGGATGATTTTATCCGCGAACTGCCGAATGCCGATTTTGATGAAGATAAAGTTCAAAAAATAAAAGCCGAATTTGCCACGCTTTATCAGAGCAATAATGATCTCGAAGAATTCTGCATTCGTCATCAGGTAAATCCGATCAATGTTTGGTATTGGTTTCGGGAAAGCCGTGTGATTCCAAAAGGACGGGCGGGCGAGATCGCTCTGGAGTTTTTAGCCGATGTTTGCCGAACTGTGCTGATGGAAGACGAGGACGGAATCGCTCCGCTCGTCGGTCTGCCCGGCGAAACGGCTCTGCTCGACAGATTAGAGGAAAAATGTTTGTCGCTCGGTCTGACCTCGGCACAGTTTGCCCAACTCGATCAATTATTAGGTCGAACGGTCAAGGAATATCTGGAACAACACTTTTTCAAAAATCTGAGCGATCATCTCAATCTGTTTATGTATCTGCCGAAAACACCTTTCATCTGGCACTTGACCGGCGGTGGGCATCAAGGTTTTGAAGTCTATATCATCATCTACAAATGGACGCGGGATTCGCTCTATAAACTAAAAACAAAATACATCGCCCGCCGCGTCGAATCCTTAAACTATCGCCTTTCAAACATCGCCCAAGCCGAAACCGCCGCCGCCCAAACCGAAAAGGATTTGATAAATTTGCAGTTACAGGAAATCACCGATTTCACCAAAAAGATAGACGAACTGATCGCCGAAGACTACAACCCGACGCTCGACGACGGCGTAGGCAAAAACATCGCCCCGCTGCAAAACAAAGGAATGTTAAAGGCAGAGGTTTTAAACTCCGGGCAGTTGAAGAAATATCTGAATGCGGATTGGTAGAAAATCTTTTTCGTGTCGCTTCGTTTCGTGTAATTAGTGGATAAAAAAAACTGTCCACGAAATACACTAAAAGACACGAAGGAAGAAAAATTAAAATTTATAAAATCTTTTCGTGCCGATTCGTGTGATTAGTGGACAGTTAAAAGATTTTCCACGAAATACACTAAAAGACACGAAAGAAGAAAAATTAAATATATGGCAGAATTAATATACAAAGACGAGGTTTACGCGATAGTCGGCGCGGCGCAGGAAGTGTATTATCAGCTTGGAACCGGCTTTCTCGAAGCTGGGGTTTTCTGCCCAACCCCCCGAAAAGGACTGATAAGCCTTTCGACCTTTTTACTCTTTTTTCTAAATGCTTGTAAACACTTGCTTTTGACAAACATAAGGGCTGCCTGCAAAGTATATGTCTGAAAGGATTTTAAAAT
>JBBRVS010000390.1:0-1822 GCA_038246645.1 Pyrinomonadales bacterium | reverse complement strand
TATCAATAATTTTTGATGACGATTTTGACTGCTATATATTGTAGATAGATTTTTAAAAGCACAATATACAGCCCTAATTTTGTCAATTTTTAAGGTCTGTTGAATTTGGCGAAAAGTGTGTCCCACTTTTAATTACACCCATCCACCACCAAACCGAAACGGCTTGGAAGTGGTCTTGGGCTAATCTTTCGGATAAAAAGCGATCTAAGCAAAATCGCCGATTATTTAACAAAGGTAAGAAACTTTGAGAAATCAAGAATAACTATTGCAACCGCAGAAAGTGAAAATGAAGAAGTGATTCAATTCTGGATCGTTCCCGCCGGAGCAACTCTGCCGACACCTTAAAAATCGTAAAATCGGATTACGCTTTCGGCTCAATTGGAAGACGAACCTGAAAACAAGTGTCGCCCGGTTTTGTTTCAAAACGCAGATTTCCGCGATGTTTGCGGACGATGCGCGAAACACTGTCGAGTCCTAAACCCGTTCCTTCGCTGATGCCTTTGGTCGTATAAAACGGCTCGAAAATATGCGGCTGAATTTCCGGCGGAATTCCCGCGCCGTTGTCTCTGATTTCGACTAAAATGCTGCCGGGTTCGAGTTTGGTCATTATTTTGAGCCGCCCGCCTTCATTGCTCATCGCATCAACCGCGTTATCAATCAAATTTGTCCAGACTTGATTTAAGAGACTGCCGTGCGCCGTAATTTGCGGTAAATTTTCGGCGTATTCGCGCACGACTTCGATATTTTTTTTCTTGAGTTTATATTTGAGAATCAAGAGCGTATTGTCCAACCCTTTATGAATGTCAATCAATTGAACCGCCGCCTGATCCATATAGGAATATTCCTTGATCGCGCCGACCAGATCGGAAATGCGCGTCGTGCTGTTTTTGATTTCGCCTGCCAGTTTTGCCGCCGTAATCTGCAACACGATTCGCGACAAAATATCTCCGAGCGCGGCGGCACGGAATTCAGCGGAGATTGCTTCCAGTTTTTCAGTTTCGATTCCGGCTTCCGCCAGAATCGGCGATAAACGCCAGCCGTCTTCAATATTATGAGTGTCGAGCCAATCAGTTACTTTTTCTTCGCGGTCGCTCAGGTCCAGAGCATTAGCGGTCGGGGAAACGGAAGATTCAGACGAAACGGCTTCACTTTCCAAATCGGCTAAAATCGTCAGTTGTTCGGCGGTTAAAGAATGACGGCAAAGCTTGAGGTCGGAAATTCTCAGTTCTTCAAGCGTTTTGAGCATTTCGTCGGACGCACGGCGGGCGGCGGCTGCCGGATTGTTCAGTTCGTGCGCGAGTCCGGCGGAAAGTTTTCCGAGTGCCATCAATTTATCGCGCCGCTCGTCGTTTTTTGTCGCTTCGCGCACGCGGTCACTCAAAATCCAGACGAGCCGTTCGGTCAAAACCGGCATTCGCTCGAAAAGTTCGGGAAAAAGTCTTGAAGGAAAAAGCAAAACGTGCGTCGGCACGACCGTCAGACCGTCCAGACCGATTTCCGTCATCCGCGAAAACGGCAGTTTACCGCTGATCTCGGTCGCCGGATCGCCCGCCCGGAAAATATAAACATCACCGTCCAAATTGTTTGCGTCTTCTCTGGCGTGAATCTCGCCTTCGAGATAAATGCTCATCCACTCCGGCGTATCGCCTTTGCGAAACAGATATTCTCCGGCTTCAAGAAATTTTTCTTCGGAATTTTCGATAAACCATTCGAGCTGGTCATCCGGCAGATCGGCAAAGATCGAGACGCGGCGCAAGCCAAAAACACAGGCTTGCATCATTTCAGACGATGTTTCGGGAATTTCCATCTTTTTTTTTCAAAC
>JBBRVS010000389.1:0-1864 GCA_038246645.1 Pyrinomonadales bacterium | reverse complement strand
CGCCGATTGATCTCGATTTCGTTCATTCGAGTTTTTACGAAGACGAAACCATTTTTCCGAAAAACTCGATAAAATTCGACCACGCGCTTTTGATGCAAAACGTCGCGCACGAATGGCACAGCGCGGAAAGTTTTGAAATTTAGAAAACCGTAAAATTATTCAAAACTCCGCGCCGTGAATTCTTGCCTGCGAATGATCTATTAAGAAGGGGAAAATCTTCAAAAAACGGAAGCTTAAATTATTCAAAAACGGCTTTCCGAAGGTGTAATGCACCATTTTTGCGGCGGTTATTCGCGTCGAAAAAGTCTTTTTGTAAATGCTCTCAAATTCCGTTTCCATTTCTACTCTCGATATTTTTTTATTGAGAAATTTTTCCATCGTTTGACAAGCGATTTTCGCCGAGCGCAGTGCCATACTGATTCCGTTTCCGCTCAAAGGGGCGATATTTCCGGCGGCATCGCCGATCATCAAAATATTCGAATCAACCGCCGTTTTCATACCGAAATAGAGATGCGAAATAACCAGAGGTTTTTCCAGCTCAAACGCCGCATTTTCAAAATGCTTTTTGAGAAACGGATTTTTTGACAAGATACGCCGCTCCAATTCGGGAATTTTATTTGCGCATTTTTTCAAATTTTCGGCTTTGGTGATGTAGCTCATATTTACTTTTCCGTCTTCGATGGCAGACAAACCGCAATAACCGCCGTCAAAATTATGCATTTCAACCCGATTTCGATTATACGGAGTTTTGATGTGATGCTTGACCGCGATAAATAAATTGTCATTTTTTGCTCTGATCGTTCTGTTTAGATGAGCGTCAATATTCGAGTTTTTACCGTATGCGCCGCAGGCAATTTTCGCGGAAATATATTCATCATCGAAGTAAACGCGGAAGTATTTATCTTCAAATTCAACTTTTTTAACCTTTGTTTTCGTTTTGATCTCAACACCGCAATCGAGCGCGAGTTGGTAGAGAATTTGATCGAGTTTGTAACGGGAAAATCCGACTCCGCCGATGCTTAAGTTTCTTTCAATACTAATTCCCGAAACCGAACTCAAAAGCAGCGAATTCATTTGAGGCAAATCATAAACCGACAAATCCACACCGAGTTTACCGAGAAATTTCACACTTTCATTTGAAATATATTCGCCGCAGACCTTATTAAACGGATAACTTTCTTTTTCAAACAAAATCACCCGTTTTTCGGCTTTTGCCAGTAAAATTGCCAGAGCCAGACCGGCGATGCCGCCGCCGATAATCGCACAATCAAATTCGGTTTTTGCATTCATTTTATTGATTTGAGTAAACCTTCCAGACAAACAAAATCACAACGACGAAAAGAGATGCGTAAGCCCCGATTTTCAGCCATTCGGGAACTTTCATCCCGTTTTTCTTGAGGATTTCGGTTGCTTCGATCTCGTTTTTGCCCTTTATTTTGTCGAGAATTTTTTTGTATTCGAAGATTATTTTCAGCCAGCCGAATGTGAAAATGAAAATCGCGCCGTAAAAAATAAGCGAAATTCCATTTTTGTAAAATAAAAGCGAAAAGACGATTTGCAAAGCAATTCCGCTAAAAAACACGAGAAGCCCGGCGAGATTCATTGCACGGTGCAAACCGAGCGCGACGATGCTCGTGTTTAATCCGGCGTTTTTGTCTTCCGGGTAATCTTCTGCCGTGTTCAGCATTATTATGCCGATCTGGTGAAAACCGTAGGCGGCGAAAAGTCCGAGCCGGAGCGCGTCCGGAAAACCATCCGTGATAATAGCGACGTAGATCATCGGACCGAAAAAGATGATCGCCCACAGACATAAGAGCTGCCACACGCCTCTGGATTTAAATTTGAAAGGTTTGATCGAATACTG
>JBBRVS010000388.1:0-1866 GCA_038246645.1 Pyrinomonadales bacterium | reverse complement strand
TCAGTCTTCATTTTGCGAGGCTTCTTTGGCAAGCACATTGGCTTTCCGGCTGTCTTTCTGGGCTTCTTTTTGAAGTTTTTTGAATAGCTCGTCTTTTTCCTGAAACTCCGCTTTCACAATATCACGCTGTTTTATGTTTTTGGGATCATAACCGTCTCGCAAAGCGAGGGCGATTTGGCGGCGCAATTCAAATGCTTCCATCAATTTTCGCAGACTGTTTTCCTTTAAATCCAGATATTCTCTGAAATCATCATTGATGTCCAGGTTTTTCGCTTCATCTATTTTTTCAACCGCTTTTATTCCCAAACCCATTCCATTATTAATGGCATAAACCGCATCGTTGGCAATTTTTTTGACTTCCTCGATTTTTTCATCCTTCATCGCCTGTTTTAAATCTTCAACGCGGCTTTCGTTGGCTTTGTATAATTTTTTGATTTCCTGCAGATCTTTATTTGCCGAATCAATCAGTTTTACAGCTTCATCCGTGTCGTTCGTTAAGCTGAGAATGGACGAATCATCGCCTTTTTTACACGAAAATGTAAAAAGAAGCGAAAAAAGGAGCAAAAATTTCAGCGTTTTTCCAATCATCTCATCTAAAAATCATTTTACTCCTTTCGCGGAATTTTTCAAAAAGAATTTTACTGATTAGAATTTGTTCTATCGGCATCGGATTTTCCGTCCATTCTATCGGCATCGGATTTTCCGTCGTCGGCTCTGTTGGCAGATTTATCGGCATCGGGTTTTCCGTCTTTTACTGCCGGCGCAGGTTGGGCAGTAGCCGGTTTTGCTCCGGTGGTAGTTGAATTCGTATTCGCCGCCGGCTTGGATTGACTGTCAGAACCTGCCGAACAACTGATTAAAACCAGCGAAAAAACAAAAATTATCACAAATGTTAGAATTTTTTTCATATTGATCTTTCCTCTTCGATTTTAAACCAGACGAGCTTTTTCACGGGCTTTGCGTCGCCAGATAAAACCGTCCAAAATATAATGCGTCAATTGCGGAACTGCCAATAAAGGCACAAGATACATTTTCCAATCTGCCAAATCCCAGTTTCCGCCGAAAATCCAATTCTTTTCGTGCCACACGCCGCGATGCCAGACGAGTTCTTCGGCATAAGCAAAAAACCAGAGCGTCGCTAGAAATATAAACCAATTATGCGAAAGCGTTCGATAAACTTTACCTGTTTTCTCCCGCCTTGCTTTTGCGTAAAAATAGATCAAAGCAAAATACGGAACGCCGTGAATTATCACGTTCGTAACAGTAAAAGCGTAATCGGAATTGAGCGCGACAATTCCAATATACCAGCAAACGGCGGTCGTTAAAACAATTATGTCTTTCCCGATATTCAAATAACCTTCGCTGAAATAAAGATAAACCGATTTCCCGAAATAAGTTACTAAAGCCAACACATAAACCGGAAAAAGAATTTTTTCAATCAACGCGGGCAAAACGAAAAAATCATTCTCGACAAACCAATTAAAATTCCGCTGATTCGTCATCCAAAAAGCAAGCGGATAAACAGTCGCCAAATAAACTGCAACTGCATCAATCCACCAGGTTAAACTGCTCGTTTCATTTGCTTTACGCCGATAAAGCGCAACCCAGCCATATTGCTGACGGACAAAATGAAAAACCGCCAAATACGCCAACGCACGCCAAAACGTGAGTTCTCCTTCCGAATAAAGCGCAACACCGAGCAAATACCCGAAAACCGGCACAAGAATATAAAGCCAGAATCTTTCCTTTAATTCTTCCTTATCAAAATAAACGCGAAAAGAAGTTGACCAAACGTGCGCGACATCAATCAACAAAATCGCCGAAATCCACGTCCAATCCGGCGTATCCGCATTCAAAAACCCGAAC
>JBBRVS010000387.1:0-1886 GCA_038246645.1 Pyrinomonadales bacterium | reverse complement strand
CTTGATTTCGCTTTTTGTTCCGACGCGACGAAATCGGCATTGTTTGGATCTAATTTTCGACTCTGTTTCATCTTCTTTAACTTGGATTATTTCGTCTTTTGACCGTTCTGCGAAATATGATATTAACATTTTTCAACAATTTTTTCTCCCCGACTTTAATAAGGAAATAAGAATCAAGTAATGAAACAAGATTGGACAGATGAAGAACTGGTTGAATATTGGACGCTTGATCAAACGGAAATATCTCTACTTGCCAACAAAACCGGAGCAACCCGTTTGGGATTCGCCTTTTTACTGAAATTCTTTCAACTTGAATCCCGTTTCCCAAATTCGCCTGAAGAAGCTCCCGCGCCGGCAATTGCCTATCTGGGAAAACAATTGACAATTCCCGCCCGGCTGTTTTTTAAATACGATTGGCAAAGCCGTTCCATCAAATATCATCGCGCCCAAATCCGCGAACATTTCGGCTTTCGGGAGGTGACGGCTGCCGACACAAATGCCGCCGCCCACTGGCTGATTGACAAGGTTTTACCTTACACAATCAGCAGCGAAGCCCAGTACGAAGGAATTTTACAATACTTTCGAGAATCAAAAATCGAACCGCCCTCAAATAAACGCTTAAAACGCCTGCTTCGTTCCGCCCAATCGAGATTTGAAGAAAATCTCACCAAACATATTTACGAACAGCTATCTCCTGAAACGATTTTACAGATCTTGGATTTGCTTGAAATAAAAGAAGCAAAATCACCGGACGAAAACGGAGAATCTCAAATCTCTAATTTGGCATGGCTGAAAACCGCACCCGGCAGCCCGAATTTAGAAACCGTCGAAAATGAAATCAATAAACTCGAAATACTGCGTGAGATAAAATTATCGAACGATGTTTTTCAGGATATTTCTCCAAAAATTATTCAAAACTACCGCCGCCGGTTACTTGTAGAGAGTCTGCACGAAGTCCGCCGACACTCGGAATCTCTCCTTGTTATGCTGCTCGCGTCATTTTGTTTTTTGCGAAAAAAGGAAATAACCGATAATCTGGTTGAACTTTTAATCAATCTCATTCATAAAATCGGCATCAAAGCGGAGAAACGCGTTGAAAAACAAATTATCGGTGAAATCAAACGGGTTGGCGGCAAACAAAATCTGCTCTTTCGCCTCGCCGAAACCGCTTTGGAACATCCCGACGGAATTGTGCGCGATGTTGTTTATCCCGTAGTTAATGAGCAAACTTTAAGCGATTTAGTCCGTGAATTTAAATCTCAGGGCAGTACCTATCGTCAACAGGTTTATACGGTGATGAGAGCTTCCTACAGTCATTACTACCGGCGGTTGGCTGTTCAGATTCTTGAGACGCTCGAGTTCCGCTCAAACAATGAAACCCACCGTCCGGTGATTGAGGCGGTTGAAACGGTTCTCGAATTTTCTGCACGAAAATCGCGTTTTTACCCGCTTGATGAAATTGTTCCGATCAAAGGCGTAATCAAAAAAAATTGGGAATCTCATATTTTTGAAACAGATGAGCGCGGACGCGAGAGGATCGAGCGCAACAAATATGAAATCGGTGTCTTACAAGCCTTGCGTGAAGGGTTGCGGTGCAAGGAGATCTGGGCAGTCGGAGCAAGCCGCTACCGCAACCCTGATGAAGATGTTCCGCAAGATTTTGAAATTAACCGCGAAAATTATTACGCGGCTTTAGCGCAGCCGCTCTCCGCCGAAGATTTTATTGAGAAGATCAAAGAGCAGATGGAAATTGAATTAAATTTGCTGAATTTGATAACGACATTAAGAGCAAGTAAAGTAAAAATTCACTTCATTAAAAAAAGACTTTACCAATCCCGTTGAATTTTTAATTGCTGACATTCCTTGTTCGGCGATACTTTTTAGCT
>JBBRVS010000386.1:0-1910 GCA_038246645.1 Pyrinomonadales bacterium | reverse complement strand
TTGAAGTAACTAATTGCATAAATCTATTCTACCTTGTTTTCGTTCGTTTTTGTCATCAATTCCTCGATCTCGTCCGCGTCTTTCGTAACTTTTGACGTTAAATTTAAGTTTCCGTCTTCGGTTACTAAAACATCGTCTTCGATTCTGATTCCGATTCCTCGATATTTGGCGGGAGCGTCTTTGTCATCGGGCGGAACGTAGATTCCGGGTTCGACCGTCAAGACCATTCCGGGAGCGAACGGGCGCGAATTTTTCGCTTCGTGGTCGGTGAAATAGCGTCCCGCGTCGTGTACGTCCATTCCGAGATAATGCCCGACGCCGTGCATATAGTATTTTTCGTATTTCTTTTTCTTGATCAAATCCTTTGTTTTGCCCTTCAAAAGCCCGATCTTTTTCATTCCTTCGGTCAGCAGTTCGATAGATAAATCTTGTCTTTGTTTGATCGTGTTTCCGGTTTTGGTCGCTTCGATGCAGGCAAGCTGGACTTCTAAAACCACATCGTAAATTTCGCGCTGCGCCTTTGAAAATTTGCCGCCCACGGGAAATGTGCGAGTGATGTCCGAAGCATAGCCTTTATATTCCGCGCCGGCATCAATCAATAAAAGATCGCCGTCTTTGAGCGGCATATTATTTTCGACATAGTGCAGAATCGTCGCGTTGTCGCCGCCGCCGATGATCGAATTATACGCCACGCCGGACGCGCCATTTTCCTTCATATACGCTTCCATCAATGCTTCGACCTGAAATTCGTTCATTCCGGGCTTGACCGTTTGCATTGCCAAAATATGCGCTTCGGCGGCGATTTCGGCAGATTTTTTCATCAATTCGATTTCGTCGTCGGTTTTAAATAGCCGCATTTCGTGAATCAGAATCGTCGGATCAACGATCGTGTGCGGCGGATAGCCGGTTTTCAAGCGGCGAAATCTCTGTTTGGAAAGATACTGCAAAATCAATTGATCCAGTTTTCCGTCAACGCCGAAACGATAATAAAGTTTCTCGTGTCCGTCGAGCATTTTCGCGAGTTCTTTTTCAAATCTTTCGATTGCGAAAGCTCTGTCCGCGCCGTAATTTTTCTTCGCGCCTTCCGTGCCTTCGCGCCGTCCGTACCAGGTTTCCATCAAAGGATCACGCGGGCGCACGAACAGCGTGTATTTATTTTTCTTCGCTTTCGGATCAAACACGGCAACCGCATCCGGTTCGGGAAATCCCGTCAAATAATTAAAATCGGGGTCTTGATGAAATTTGAATTCCGTGTCGTAACTGCGCGTAACTTCGTGCGCCGCCGGAATGATCGCGACCGCATCTTTGCCGATTGCTTCTATAAAATTTTTTAGTTGTTTTCGCATATTTTTTTTTCTCCTGTTTGAATTAAGGAAAGTTTAACCTAAATGTAAAATACAAAACAAGATGAATAGGTGAGAACCGAGCCCGCGCGAGCGGTATGTAAAAGATTGTTTGAAACTTCAGCCTTTTTGTTTATTGCAAGAGAATAGGATAAATTTCTTGTCAAACAAAAGGTCAAGTGCCATAATTCGCTTGTCTAATCCAACTTTTTCAAGCGGAGACAAAAATGCTTTTCGGCAGAACTCAAAAACAGTTCATTTGTCCGCGATTTATAGCGTCGGCTTTGGTGGCTTTGGTGCTTTTTTTGCCTGTAATCGCAAAAGCCGAACGCTTGCCGGTAAAAACTTATACGGTTGCCGACGGGCTTTTGCGCGATACGGTTACTAAAATAAAGCCGGATTCACGCGGCTTTTTGTGGTTTTGCTCGGCGGAAGGCATCTCGCGTTTCGACGGTATGGGAATAACAAATTTCACCGTTGCCGACGGCTTGCCCAACCGCTTTGTCAACGATTTTCTCGAAACAAAAAACGGAACCATTTACATTGCCACGGGCAGAGGCTTGGCGC
>JBBRVS010000385.1:0-1930 GCA_038246645.1 Pyrinomonadales bacterium | reverse complement strand
TATTTTCGATTTTTTTTTGGTGACCCGCCTTTCGGCGCCAACCCCCAGCTCCGCGCGGCGTAAACCCGCCTAAAGGCGGGACTCCAAACTTTTCAAAATATCTGATTACATATGCTCACCTGCTTATGATGTTTTTCTGTTTGAGCGTTTCCGCACAGGAAAATAATAAACTTTTTACGATTGATGTGAGCGGTTCCGCCGAAGTTCAGATCGCGCCTGACGAGATCATTTTTTCGCTCGATGTAACAAATGTTGATATGGATTTGCAGAAGGCGAAAAATTTGAACGACGAGATCGTCGGGAAGGTTTTGGCTTTGACGAAACGCTTTTCGGTTTTGCCGCAGGATGTCAAAACCGATTACATTTCGCTCGATAAGGAATACGAGTATTTTCGCGACAAAGACAATAAAATTTATGACGAAGACGGCGATGAAATAAGCAAAAAAACATTTAAAGGTTATAAAATTTCAAAAACTATCATCGTCAAATTAAAGGATATTTCAAAATTTGAAGAATTTTTTTCCGAAGTTTTGAAATCGGGAATTACCGAAGTTGACAGCGTCAGATTTGAAACTTCAAAATTGAGAGAACTAAAAGACCAAGCCCGCGAATTGGCGATGAAGGCGGCGTTTGAAAAAGCGACGGCAATGGCTGGCGCGATTGGTCAAAAAATCGGCAAAGCGATTTCGATTGTCGAGGTCGAAAATGTCAATCGCGGTTATAGTTTTAGCGGATTGAATTCTAATACAACCGTCAGTAATTTCAGAACAGAAAGCGGCAATTTTTCGCAAAGCGAAAGCGTCGCCACATTTGCTCCCGGCGCGATCAAGGTTGAAGCGAGTGTGAAGGTCAGCTTTCTTTTAAATTAAAATGAACTTAGAAAATCATTATCAGCAGTTGCGGCGCGAAGCGACCGTTTTGGCGGGAAATCCGGCGGATATTCCGCAGCGGGCGGCGATCTTGCACGAGATTTTTCTCGATTCCGGCGGCAATCACGGTTTTGCCGAAATTGCCGTTCACGGTGCGCTCTGGGGTTATAATTTTTTTGAAACTACGGGGACGCTCGGCAATCTGATTTCTTACCGTTATTTCTATAATTCAAAAGAAATGAAATACCGCCACGGACTTCTGCAAAGTTTTGCCGACGGCTTTAAAGCGGCGAATCGGGCGGTTTTTATTGATACTTATTCCAACTATTACTTCGTCAAGAATTTCGGCGCGGAACGTGAATCTGAAACGCTTTTCAAACCCGAACTGCTTGACGCTCTGCGCCAAATCTGCACAGCCGCGAAGGCGAAAAATCTGCTCGATACAGGGACGCGCCGCCGGCTTTTCCGGACGACTTTGCAATGGGAACAGGAAACGACCGTCGCGCCGAAGGTCAAGGAAGAAATAGCCAAATTCGATTGCCCGATTTTGAAAAGGTTGGTCTTGAAACCCTTTGTCCGGTTCAGCTATTTTCCGCGTTTCAAGCTGTTTTGGTTCAGGAATTTCAGCGATACGGACGAACGCATCCGCAACGCGCACGAATGTTTCGACGTCGCCGAAAAAGTCGGTTGGGAAAGGGTTTTTTCTTCGATGGAAAAATACAAAGTACTGGACAAGACTTTTTTCGACAAACCGCTTGATTTTACCGGAGAATTGAAACAAAAACTTTTATCGCAATCCATCTAATTAACCCAAGTTGCCAGTTAAGCACCAATGGATAATTAAAAATGGATAATGGATAATGGATAATGTCAGAAAACTCTTAAACTCTCTTACATCTGATGTTTAAAGGGATTTTTAGAATTTTCATAATATCTTAAAACTTTTGCTCACCTGCTTAATTCTACTTTGTCAGATTAAGTTTGAAACTTAAAATCAACGAAAATTAGCCGCAGATTTTCGCAGACGGACGCAGACAAATCGAATGAAATTGCTTAAATCC
>JBBRVS010000384.1:0-1963 GCA_038246645.1 Pyrinomonadales bacterium | reverse complement strand
GGAAAACGTAAACCGCAGCGGCTCACGCCGTCGCTACTGACTTCGATAAGAAAAAATGGAAAATCTCTGGAAAAAAATACTTGTAACTACAATTTTAATTTTCGGTCTTACTTTGACCGTCTTTTTACAGCAAGCGCAAAAAGCAAAAGTTTCGACCGCCGAGGAAATTAAAGCCGATGTCGAACTCGTGCCTTGCAAGGACAAAGAACGACTCGAAGCCGTCAAAAAACTTTTTCTCAAAATGGGCGCGGCGGAAAGCGATATAATCATCGAAGATTTCAAAAATGTTCAAAATCTGGTTGTCACAAAAAAAGGGAAAACCGATGAAATCGTGATTATCGGCGCACATTACGATAAAGCTGAGGTCGGCTGCGGCGCGATTGATAATTGGACGGGCATTGTCATCATCGCCAATACTTACCGCACGATAAAGGATGTAACCACCGAAAAAACTTACAAATTCGTCGCCTTCGGCAAAGAAGAAAAAGGTTTGCTCGGCTCGGGCGCGATGGCAAAGGCGATTACGACGGAAGAAAAAGCCAAATATTGCGCGATGGTCAATCTCGACAGTTTCGGTTTTGCCTTACCGCAGGTTTTGGAAAATATTTCGAGCAAAAAAATGACCGAACTGGCAAAAGTTCTGGCAAAGGAATTTGAACTGCCGCTTTCGACCGCTTCTCTGACTTTAGCCAGTTCGGATTCGGCTTCTTTTATCAAAAACGATATTCCGGCAATTACCTTTCACGGTTTATCGGACGATTGGCAAAAATATCTGCATTCATCGAATGATAAATTGAAAAACGTCAACACCGACAGCGTTTATGTCGGCTATCAATATGTTTTGCAGTATCTGATCAAACTCGATTCTTCCCCGTGCGGCAGCTTTAGAGCAGATTAAGTTTAGATGGGCGCAATAGCGATTTGTCCCCCTAGACGGTCTTTAGCCATAATTCTTAGGTTGCTAAGAATAAAAGAATTACGGGTTTTAATCAAATTTAACCCCGTTCGATTTTTCCTAAAAACTCCTAATTTTATTTCATTTTAACAAAAAGTTGTGATTAATGATTTTTGTAAATCTTATAAGTATCTATTTATCAAAACTTTATGTTCTTAGAAAGTGGGGGGACAAATCGCTATTGCGACGGCAGCGAATGTAAATGCTCAGACGCTGTTTTCGGAAAACTTTGATGGCGTTACTGCACCCGCGTTACCTGCGGGTTGGACGGTAGCGCGAACGGGACTTGCGACCGAGAATTTTGCGACGACCACGACGACGCCCGATTCGGCTCCGAATTCCGTTTTTACCAACGGTTACGGTCAGAATACAGGCGGTGTCGGGAGCAGTTCCTCGATCACCACGCCGGCGATTGTGATCCCGGCGGGCAGCGGCACACAGCTTCCGTTTCGCCATAGCCGCAATTTTGAAGGTTCTGCCTTCAATAGCTCTTGTTTCGACGGCGAACTTTTGCAGATCAGCACGGACGGGACAAACTACAGCAATGTTACAAGTGTCGGCGGAACTTTCTCACAAGGCGGTTATGACCAAGCTATCAACAGTGATCCGAATAATCCGCTAAACAGTCAATTGGGGTAGTGTCGCGTCCGTGGTTATACGACTTCGGTCTTAAATCTGCCTGCGTCATTCAACGGGCAGACCGTCTGTTTTCGCTGGATCGCCGGTTGGGACAGAGGCGGTGTCAACGCGGGAATAAATTGGCAGATTGATTCGATCCGCCTGATTGATGCACCGCTGACTCTGACGGTTGATAACACGACCGCCAACGCGGCACTTTCGGCTTGCACGGCGGCGGCGAATGATTGCAGTCTGCTTGGGGCGATCAATCGAATAAACGTTTCAACGGGCGATGATACGATCAACTTCGACTCAACCGTTTTCGGTTCAGCACAGACAATCACGCTCGGCGGAACGGAATTAGCAGTTACAAATAATGGCGCATTGACG
>JBBRVS010000383.1:0-2004 GCA_038246645.1 Pyrinomonadales bacterium | reverse complement strand
TCGGCTTCTGCGCCGCTTCGTCCGGCGATTGAAGAAATGTTGAAAGAACCGACCGAAGAAGAACAAAAACTCGGTTACGTTTCGGCTGGCTACGGCGATCTGAAACTCGTTTCGGTCAAGCTAAAACGCGGCACGGCGCGGGTTGATTTTACGCGCACGATCTCGCGCGACTACAATCCGGGCGATCTGCAAACGCTGACTTTTGAAAGCGCGGTTATCAAGACCGCAAAACAATTTCCCGCGGTCAAAAAAAGTCGTCTGCGTCAACGGAATAAATGAATTCGGCATCGGTATGGTCGAAGACGCGCCGCGTCCGTGTCCGAAGGAGAAATAAAATGAAAAGAAAGTTTTTAATTTACGTGGCATTGATTTTAATTTTACCGATTGGCGGAAATGTTTCGGCGCAAATTGTCGAGAACGATTCGGGGGAAAATCTCGAACGAAATCCAAAGCAAAATGCCGAGCGAAATGTTGACTATTTTCTCGGCTTAAAACTGAGTCCCGAAATTCGCACTATTATCAGAGAGATCGAGCGGAAAACGGGCAATGAAATTTCCGGCGAATTTGGTGAACTCGATGAATTTATGCTCGGCGCGAGTTTTATTACGAAAGACGGCGTTCCGGTTGTTCATATTGATTACAAGTTGGAAGACGGCGACTATAAAAAGCTCGAAGCCGTTATTGTTCACGAACTTCTGCATCTGCGTCTGACCTCGAACGGTTATCCGGCTTTTCTTTTTTCGGATAATATCAATATGACGAAAGGGCGGGCGATTGACACCGAACAGAGCAATATTAACGATCTGAGAAGTTTGATCGAACATCAGATTTTCAAAGCCGATATGCAGAAATTCGGCTTGTATAAATACATTGATCTGGCGGGCGACACCGCGAAATTGGCGAGAAATCAAAAAGGACAGGAAAGCGGACAAGACAGTTCGATCAATTATGCCCGGGCGATTCTCGAATATCCGAATCAGAAAGACATCCAAGAAGTAAAGAACATTTACACGGCGAACAAATGGACGCGGGCTTTGCGCGAAGGTGAAACGATTGCCGGAATGATCGGCGCGTCAAATATTAAAACGCCCGCCGATGCCGAAGCGTTGTTTTTGAAGTGTATTACGGTGCTTTATCCGATGCCGAATACGTCATATAATTTCAAACTGACGCTCGATCCGAAAATAAAAACTTACCGACGAATGATCGTCAGTATTGCGCGGCGGAAAGTTACCGCGCCAAGACGTTCAAAAAGAAATTGAAGCATTTTAAGGTGATAAAAATAGGAAACCTTTGATTTGTCCGCAGTGCGGCGGAAAAATTACCGATGACAAACCTTCGGACACTTTTACAACTTGCATCTATTGCGAAACGAAATTTGCCATCGAACGCGAAAAACCAAAACCGCCGCCGTTGATTACTCCCGAATATGAATACGAGCCGTCGAAAAGTTCGATGTCGAGTCAGCAAATTTTGGTAACGGTTTTTGTCTGCGCCGCGATTATTATAGGTGAAATTATCTTTATTGCTGTTGTAGCAAATAAAAATGAAAAACCCGATTACACTTACGGCGGTTATAGCAAACCGACTCCGGCGACGAAATACACGCCGCCGATCTCGCCGACACCGATACCGAATCAGAATCTGCTCGAATTCGGCGGAAAAGGCACGGGCGAAGGTCTTTTTCAAGACGCAGATTTCGTCTTCCAGTTTTCTCAAGGCAATACAGCCCGCCGCCTTTTCCTCCGAAAATTCAAGAAATAAACGTCCGTCAGGCGGAGCATATTTTCCCGGAAAATTTAAAACTTCTTCGTCAAACTTTTAAAAACAAAGGTTTAAGGCAAGCGACGTTTCATATTCACAAAAAAGTTTTCGTGCTTGCTCGATTTGTTCGGATGTTTCAGCATTTATTATGTCAAACATTTTTTTGAAAAAATAATCAGTAAAGCGAACGGTAGTGAGTGCCTTGATTTCGATTAAACTTGAATTTATTCAAAGGCGGCT
>JBBRVS010000382.1:0-2055 GCA_038246645.1 Pyrinomonadales bacterium | reverse complement strand
ATTCGCCGTTTCTGATCTGCTCAACGCCTTTCATCACCTCGCGCCGGACTTCTTTGCGGCGCAGTTCTCTTAATTGATCTTGCTCTCTTAATAAATTGAGCGCGTCGCGGACGACTTCCGACGGCGAATTATATTTGCCGGATTCGACTTTTTTTTGAATCAGTTTTTCGAGTTCGGGCGTTAAAGTTATGTTCATATTACTTTCCTTTACAGTCGGGAAACGACTTTTCCCTTGATATATTCCCTTGAAACCGCGCCGAAAGTGCGGCTGTCGGTGCTGTCTTCCGGATTATCTCCGACTAAAAAATAATGTCCGCGTTCATTAATCTTCTCGACTCTTTTAACGATTTCGCTCGTTTGTTCGACCGGATGTTTGGCAACTACGATGTCGCCGACTTCGATTTTTTCCGCTTCTCTGTCAACCAAAACAATTTCGCCGTCTTTCAGCGTCGGATTCATTGATTTGCCTTCGCAAATATATTTATGACGCAAGCCCAGAAAAATCAGTGCAATTTCATAAAAACTCGCTTCCGGTAAATCCTTCATCCGTTTTTCGATCAGACTTTTCCAATATCATAATTACTCAAACGGGAAATAACTTTTCCTTTTATATATTCTATCGAAACCGCACCGAAAGTGCGACTGTCTGAGCTTTCGTCTTTGTTGTCGCCGATTAAAAAGTATTTTCCGCCTTCGTCAATTTCCTTGATTCTTTTGATTATTTCAACCGATTTTTTATATGGATGCCGTGCGATAACGATGTCGCCGACTTTTAATTTCGCGCTTTTTTTTATAATTACCTGCTCGCCCGATCTCAACGCGGGAAACATCGAATTATTTTCTACTCGATAACGGCTTCTAAAACCGAAATAAAGCAGAATAATTTCGATAAAATTTGCTGCGCGTAGATCATTCATTCGTTTAAAAGCAGAATTTGGATTGCAGAAAAAAATCCGCAATCCAAAATCCGAAATCTAAAATCTAAAATCTATTGGCTTGCCAGATACCAGGCAACGTCTTTGCCTTTTGTTTCCCAGAAAATTTTGTGAATTTCCTTGATATTATCGAGCAATTCCTGCGCGTGTTCGAGGCTGACTTCCTGTTTACAGGATGAGCAGAGCTTGGCGGTTTTCCAGAAAAGCGTGTGCAGTTCGGGATATTTTTCGAGATGTTCGGGTTTGAAATAATCCGACCAGAGCACGATTACGTGATGTTTGGCAAGCTCGGCGCGTTCTTCTTTGATGGCGATAAAACGCGTCAAAGTGTTGTGATACGCCGCGTGCGCCTTGGCATCTTCCGTTCCGGGATGCTTCAGATCGAGAATTTTTTTCGTCATCATATAAACCGACTCGGCTTCGATTCTGGCTTGCGCCGGATCATAAACGCCGCAAGGTCCGTCGCAGTGCGCTTCGGCGGTTTTGATCGGTGTCGCATTTACTAACTTTTCTTTTAATTTATCAAACATTTTTTTTCTCCTTGTTCTTCGTAAAATTTATTTACTTTTAATAATCTGCTGACAGAAACAAATAAAACTGTCGTCTGCATCCGCCAACTGCCAACTTTTATTCAACCGGTCTGCCGCCCGCGTCCATTCCTTCGACGCTTGCCTGACGCACGACTTTAACGTGCAGATCGTCAATCAAGCGAACCTGACACGACAGGCGTGTGTGATCATTCAAATCGGTTTTCGTCGCCAAAATTGCTTTTTCCGGCTCACCGATCTCACCCGGATCGCCCGAAAGAATTTCGACGCGGCACGTCGTGCATCTCGCGTTTCCACCGCAGCGATGCAAAATATCAACGCCGTTGTCTTCCAGACATAAAACGAGTTTTTTTCCCTTTTCAGCTTCAAAAGCGACCGTGCCGTTAGCGGTTTCCGCAGTAATCTTATGCATTCAATTAATCTCCTGCCAAACAAATTTTTGTAAAACTTCTTATTCTTTGACTTTAGGATAAATAGATGGAAAATGGCAAGTAGAGTAAATTTTAATTGAAAATCAGTATAACGAACCGTAGTGAGCAAGTTTGGATAAAATCAAGTTGAATACTCACCTT
>JBBRVS010000381.1:0-2057 GCA_038246645.1 Pyrinomonadales bacterium | reverse complement strand
CCAATCGGCAGTTGCGGCGGCGCGGCAGGCGAAATTTAAGCCGACGCTTTTGAGCGGCAAACCCGTTAAAGTTAAGGGCGTGATTGTCTATAATTTTGTTCCCTGATAACCGAAAGCAATTGGAGAAATAATATGCGAAATATAAGTTTTTTTATGGTCTGTCTTATTGTAACTATTTGTCTGCAAACAGCTTGTCAGCAAGTGAATAAAACACCGGGTTCGATGGAGGTTTCGAATATTAAAAAAGTTCAATTTAATGAGGTTTTATATGGAACGACTCCGAAATCTTCAAATGTTATGTCAAAAATGTCGGCGAAGAATTTAAGCACTACCACGACTTCCGTCGAATTTTCAAAGGACGGAACAGTCGTAAAAATTTCAGATAAATTAGAAAACGATGAAAAGGGAGCAGAGAAAAACAGGCAAAAAATCGAATATACCGGAACAATCGCGCAAGACCAATTTGCCCGACTTGCCGAAGTTTTGGTCGAGAATGATTTTTTTAACCGGCAAGATTCGAGAGAAACGGTTTCGGATGCAAACAACTACAATTTGAAAATTACCTATTCATTCATAAATGGCGACGGCATAAAGCGAATTGAAACAAACAATAACGGCAAGGACACGCCGGAAATCGAGGCGATTTTGCAAGCCTTTGTAAATCTGCAAAATCAAGTTGTTTGGAAACGGGTGAAATAACCGTTCGGTGAGCGTTTGTAGATTTGTTCCCTGATAAATCGGAGATGAGAAAAAATGATGCTTGAACAAGGAAAATATATGCAGCAGGAATATGAATTTAATCGCGGCGCGGTTCGTCCGGTTCAATGTTTGAACGATGCTTGTGCGATGCTCAAAGGTTTCTACGGCAGTGCTTTGGGGGTTATGCTGCTTGCTTTTTTGATAATTTTAATCAGCAGTTGTCTGCCGTTTATGGTGTTTGTGCCGCCGACCATCTGCGGGATTTATTTATGTATGTTTGCGGCGATGGAGCGTCAGCCGTTTAATGTAAGCACACTTTTCAAAGGGTTTGACTTTTTCGGACAGTCTTTTCTCGCTTCTCTGATTTTATCAATTCCGCTCGGTATTTTGGGAGCGATTTTGCAAATCGGTTTGATGGTGATTGAAAAAACGGAAAATACAAAAGCCGCGACCGAAGAAGATTTACAGAGTGCTTTATACGGCTTGGGTTTTATCTTCGGGATGCTTTTTTTGATTTATGTCGCGTCAATCGTGATCGGCATTTTGACGGCATTTGTTTATCCGCTGATTGTTGACCGCAAACTCAAAGCGTGGGCGGCACTCAAACTCGGTTTTCGCGCCGTGATGGGAAACTTTTTCGGTGTCGTCGGCTTGATGATTTTGGGGCAATTACTGATGTTTGCGGGCTTGATGCTCTGTTATATCGGAGCGTTGTTGGTCGCGCCCGTGGTTTTTGCGGCGTGGGCAATCGCTTATCGCCTTGTCTTTCCGCTTCGGATTTCCGGGCATCTGACGAATTTAGACACGATTCCGCAACAGCAAAATTTATGGATGCCGCACGTTGCCGAGTCAAAAGGCGGTTGGATTTTGACGTTCGCGGCAGTTTTTATCGTCGCGTTCGGCGCAGTCGGAGTTGCCGCGTTCGGAAGCGTTATGTATCGAGGTATTTTAGCCATTGCTGAAGAAGAAAGGATAGAAAAAGAAAACAAGAAAATCGAAAAGGAAAAAGTCGAAAAGGAAGAAGTCGAAAAGCCGGTTCAAAATGAAACATTTCCGCCGCCGGAACGCACTGAAACAACCAAAACTCCACCAACAGACAAACCGATTAGCGGCGGAGTTTTAAACGGAAAAGCCGTCAGTTTGCCGAAACCAATTTATCCGGCGGCGGCGCGGGCGGTTAAGGCGAGCGGCGCGGTTAATGTGCAGGTTTTGGTTGACGAAAAAGGAAATGTCGTTTCGGCAAATGCCGTTTCAGGTCATCCGCTTCTTCGCCAATCGGCAGTTGCGGCGGCGCGGCAGGCGAAATTTAAGCCGACGCTTTTGAGCGGCAAACCCGTTAAAGTTAAGGGCGTGATTGT
>JBBRVS010000380.1:0-2082 GCA_038246645.1 Pyrinomonadales bacterium | reverse complement strand
TCTTTCTTGTTCGGCTAATGGCGGAATTGGAATAAATATACTTTCCCATTTACTCCGATTTACGATTGGCGTTGTTCCGCCTGATGCTTTACTCCAAATTGAATCTTGAAAATAATTTGACTGTAACCAATATTGTAAAAACTGGGAACGAATGCTCATTAAAGGCTTTATTACGTTGATTTGTTGATTACAACTTACATCAATGTCAGTAAAGTAAGATTTGCCGATTGAGCCACCAATGCAAACCATCATCAAAGAATCTTTTTCAACCAATACACCAACTTTCAAACCTTTTTCGCTTAATTTTTCGTTATTATAATTTATTCCTTTCAAAGAAATATCTGCTGGTTTTACAAATGGAATAAAATTGCCGAAATTATCTTTTTCAGCGGTCGGCGGCGTTGTTCCTGTTTGGCAAATTCCTATCACGCCCAATCTGCACCAAGTCCAATTTGAAGGGATTTCAAACGGAATTTCTTCCGCGTTGATTGGCGGCAAAGGTTTATCTCGCCGAATGCGCTTTTCGGCGACGAGTTTTTCTTTTTCCGCCTTGATCTTTTCGAGCAGAATTTCCGCCGGTTCGTCCGCAACATCTTGACGGGCGAGTTTGCCTTGCATCGCTTCGCGCAAATACGCTTGCCGAAGTTCTTTGACTAAAGCTAATTGGTGATTGAGTTCAGTTAAGATTGAATGATTTGTTTCTTCAAATTTAGAATATCGCCGCACAAAATCTTTTTGCTCTTCAATCGGCGGCAGCGTAATTTCTAAATTGAAAAACTTATCGGCTTGAAGTCTGACGCGGTTCGTTGTTCCGTCGCTGGCTTTTTTACACAAATCATCAAAAAACGTCGTGCTTGTGAGTTTTAGAAAAAAGTGTTTTTCGATAATGTTTTCATCGAAAGACAAACACCAAAAATCATTTGAAACAACCGCGCCCTCCAATTCAGCCGGAACGATTCCAAACGCGCCGTGCCTTGCGTCAATGCCGGAAAGAATAAACTCGCCCGTTTTGACCGAGTGCATCTTGTTTGAACTTAATTCACTGCCTTTGGCGACTTTTCTAAGATTAACGCCTTTGTGAAACAATCGAACCGTAACAAGTTTATACTCTTCGTCGTCTTTAATTTCGACTAAATTCTTTTTCCTTTCTAAAATATCGCCGAGTTTTACTTTATGCCAAGTCATTTTTGAGTTTTGTTTTTAGCTTCGAGTTCGATGTCGCTGACGATTACGCCGTTGATTGAATACCAGTTCGGAACGCCCAAACGACGGTTTTCTTCCTGCGCTTTGTGGACGGCGCGGTTGGCGATGCGTTGATATTTGATTGATTTACGCAGAAGTTTTTCGTCCGCTTCGATTTTTAGTTTGTTGCCATTTTCTTCCATTCTTCAAACCTCGCTTCGTCTAAAATTATCTCGCTGTTTTCATTGCCGCTTGCCACCTGCGTTATTATATCACCGGCGTTGTAGAACAAACTCCAGACATCGGCGAGATTTTTATAAACTCGCCAAAAATTTGCATTAGCGCGGGCAAAACGCCTTTTGATGTCGGCTTCGGGAACGTGATGTCCGCCTTTGGCAACACGCGACGCGACGCGCTCGATGCAAAGTTCGGGCGAACTTAAATAAACAAATAAAATTTCGACTTCATAATCAAAACTTCGCGCCCGCTCAATCCATTTTCGCAGACTCAAACCGGAAAGCGTTGATTCGACGATAAACGATTCTTGACGCTCCAACAGTTCGCCGAACTTCCGACTGAAAAGCCGCGCCGCTTCGATAGCGACTTTTTCCGGCTGTTGCGCGTTCAGTTCGCGGGCGATTTCGTCCGCGCCGAGATATGTGTAATTTTCGAGCGCGACAAATTCACGCGCCAAAGTGGTTTTGCCGCTTCCGTTCGCGCCGCCGATGATGATAAGTGTCGGTTGCCGCATTTCATTACCTAACTTAAAACTTCGTTTCGGAGATTTGCCAATAATTCGCCGCTTTTAGCGAAACTCTGTTCGAGCAAGCCGATAATTTCCCGGCTTGTGTATTCGTGCAAATCTTCCGTTTTGTGCGGGTTTTTGATGTCTAAATCGTA
>JBBRVS010000379.1:0-2124 GCA_038246645.1 Pyrinomonadales bacterium | reverse complement strand
GCCGACGAAACAGTTTCCATCGTGATAATCAAATGCTTTGCCGGAAAACCGAACATCTGTTTGCGCTCGCCCGTGTCTTTGGTCGTAATGGTCGTCGTCACCGTTCCGCCGGCGCGAACCACGCCGTCCGTTTGCGTCGCCGAAACATTCTGATTTTCAACCGCTTGATTAAAAGCGTTGATCATATAGGTTTTCGTGTTCGGATTGATCTGCACGCCGCGCCGCAGATCGCACTGCGTCAGATTTATCATCATCCCGCTCATCGTTTCCGTGCGCTGGCGTTTGCCTTTGATATAAGTCGTATTTTCGTAGGTTTGACCGCTCATCGTCTGCCGTGATTTGATCTTCACATCACCGAAAACGGTTGCTGATAGTGCTAATAAACAAATGGTTATAATTGCAAATTTTGTATAATCGGTTAGGTAATTCATTAGAAGTTCTCCTTAAAAATTGTTAATGTCTGAAATTCGACCTCATCCATTAACGCGAAGAACATCGGAGAAAAGTATCATCTTGAGAAAATTATTTTTTTATTTTTTTTTGAAGAGTTTTTTATACAGATTCAAGTAAGATTTTTTTAATAAATTCGCTGAATTCATCGCGCATCGGCAATTCGTAATCAACTTTTACGCGGCGGCGCGTGGCAAAAACTTTTTCGCCTGTCGCTTTATTTACAGCTTCTTTTTCGTAATCTTCCCAGTAAAGTCCTGTTCCGCGTTTTTGCCAAAGCGGAAATTCGTTAAAATTCTTGCCGTTTTGCCATAAAAGCTCGTTTTTTTCGGCAACGGATTTTCCTTCTAAAAATTTCGTCGCTTGTTTTACAGTTTCGCCTTGTTCTCGAAGCAGCCAATAACAATGCGAGTTTAAGGCATTTCGATGAGCATCTTCATTGCGCCAGCGGAAATAATCGCAAACGAGGTTAACATTCGGAAGCTCGGAAATGCGTGAATCGAAAACGCCGACATCGCCGAGTAGAAGCGAGAATTTCGCGCTCGCTTCGCCCGCCAAGATCGAATTGTATTTTCTGAGTTTTCGTCCGAAAATCTTTTCTTCCGGGTGAAAAAGCAAAGAAATTTCGTCCGACTGCGTGTAGCCGAAAATGATATTAAAACCGCAGTTCATCAAATGTTCAACGGTGGCGGTCATCATATCGCGCATCCGCTCGTCAAAAGGTGCTTCGAATTTGTGAACTTCCTTGGTCAAACGGGTAAAACTTCTGCCGTCGAGCCGCGCCACCATAAACATTTGCGGTAAAACGCAAATGTCGTGAGCCGTTTCAAAAACGCGCATCTTTGCATCTAATTCATCAAATTTCATCTTTCCAGTTTTCTAGAACGAAGCCTTTCGCTTCATCAATTTTCACATAAAATAATTCGTCGAAATCTTCCGCTAAACTCGGAATCTGCAAACGATTATAAGTTCCCTTAATCGCTTTTTCGGGAACTTTTGCCTTGCCTTCGCGGCGTTCGTTTCTTTTTAATGCTTTATCCACACTCGAAGCGAAATAATAGCCGACAACGGAAAATCTGTGTTGCCGGGCGAGAGCAATATATTTTGCGCGTTCTTCGATTGTCACGTTTGTTTTGTCTATGACAAACGGCTGTTTGGCTTCAAAACACGCGTCAATCAATAATTTTTCGCGGTATTTTGTCTTGAGCATATCAAGATTGATTCTGATATGTGTATCGGCAAAAGTTTCTTTGAAAAATGTGGATTTTCCCGCGCATTGTATGCCGATGAAGATTATTAATTGCATTATCTTAAATAATTCGCCAGTTTCCGATCCACTTTCATTATTTAATTGAAGCCTGTGCAAATTAAAGGGCGTTTATTTTCAATCATTGATGATTCGCAATAGATGAAAGATTAAATCTGTCAGTTATCATCTTTCATCTTTCATCTATTGCGACAGGTTTTTTCTTGATTTTCTAATTTGCACAGGCTTCATTTAATTAAGCCGTTTCATTTATTTTTCTCAAAATTTCAGGATCGTTTCCTTCATAAAGAACTGCCTCTACACAAGAACATCTCACGGCATTAATCGCGTGTTCGAGTTCTTCGGGAGTTTCGGGCTGGCGTTTGAAATAACAATGCATATTTTCGTCATACGCCATTAATTCCGGT
>JBBRVS010000378.1:0-2144 GCA_038246645.1 Pyrinomonadales bacterium | reverse complement strand
ATCGAGGGCTTTTTCGGTTTCGCCGAGCGCATTATAGATCAAGGCAATATTATACGGCGGAACGTAACCTTCGTTTGACAACCTTAAAATTTCGTCGAGGGCGATTCGGGCTTCCGCCGTTTTGCCCGATTTTGCCAGCGCATATGTTCCAAACGCCACCGGTTCGGAACTGAGGGCGAAACTTTCCCGCGCCTTACGGGTGGCGGCAACGGCTTCGCCAAACATTCCTTTTTCGATATAGGCGCGCGCCGCGAACATATTGGCGAGCCGGTAATTCGGGTTTAATTCGAGAGTTTTTTGAAAAGCGGCGATTGATTCGTCAATTTGTCCGGCGTGCAGCAGGAACAAACCTTCGAGCGCGTTGATTCGCAAGTTGAGCGGGTCTATTTCTCTGGCGCGTTTGATTTTAGCGAGCGCTTCGGCGTGGCGCCCGGTGTTTGAAAGTAAATGCGCGTAAAACTGAAGCGTGTCAGGGCTGTTCGGATCAAGTTCCAAAGCGCGTTTATGTTGATTTTCGGCGGCGTTCCAATCCCAGTCGTACCAAAACATTATGTGTCCGAGATTGGTATGCGCTTCGGCGAGGGTGTCGTCGAGTTCGATTGCTTTTAATGCTGCCGCTTTCGCTTTCGGCATAAATTCGGCGGAAGGCATTTCGCCGCCGATCGAACGTCCGCGATATGCATCGGCGAGTCCGGCGTAGGCGAGCGCGTAATTCGGATCGGCTTCAATCGCCTGCTGAAAATATGAAATGCTTGTTTCGGTGTCCGACTTGATTGCTTTGAGCATATAAAAACGCCCTTTCATATAAAGCTGATAGGCTTCCACATTTTCCGTCTGCCGTTTTTTATCGCGTCCGGTGAGCCGGATTTTCAAAGCTGCCGAAACCTGCCGCGAGATCGAATCCTGCACGGCGAAAATGTCGGTGAACTTTTCGTCGAATTGTCCCGCCCATAATTGTTTGCCATCCGCCGTGCGAAGCAGCCGCACCGAAATCCTCATTCGCTCGCCCGCAATTTGAATAGTGCCTTCCAAAACGGCTTCGGTTTCGAGCGTGCGCCCGACGATTAAAGAATCCTGCTGCGACAAAACAACGCGCCGCGCCGATTCGAGCGGACGCACGATAATCTCTTCGCCATCGCTCAATCTTAAAATCAGCGCGTCCGCCATTCCGAGTTCCAATGCTTCATTGCGATTTTCCGCCACGAGCGATTTAAACGGCAAAACCGCAATCGTGTTGATCCGTTTATCGGAAACCTGATTCGCTGCATTTTGCCAAAAGTAAAAACCGGCTGCGCCGAAAATCAGGACGGCAAAAACGATTAAGCCGATGAGCAGAGAGCGAGCTGTTTTTTGGTCTTCGCTCTTTGGATTTAGGTCTTCAAACTTTGTCTTTTGGCTTTTGTTCGTCGAAAGTTGATCTTCAATTTTCAGGTTCAGATTATTTGAAATTTCAGATTTGAGATTTGAAGTTTTCGCTTCGTTTCCGTCCTCCGATTCAGGATTCGAGTCTTGCGTTTCGTTTTCTAATGCGGAATCCGGAATTTTGATTTCGAGATCGGCAAACGATAAACCATCCGCTGCCGCCGATGGTTCTGACACTTCGCGCACCTGCGGGACGAAGCGAAAACCGTGTCCGCGCACGGTTTCGATAAATTTTCCTTTGCCGTCGCGCTCGCCCAGGATGCGGCGCAGAATCGAGATGTTTTTATCTAAATTATTTTCTTCGACGAATGCTCCCGCCCAGATTTCGTTGAGCAGTTCGTCCTTGCTTATCAAGTGATTGCCGTGCCTGACGAGCGCGCACAAAGTATTAAAAGCCTTTTCCGACAGCGGAATTTTCTCCGCGCCGCGCCACAAAACACGCTCGGAAACGTCCAAACGAAAATTTTCAAATTCATATAACTCTGTGTGTGCGTTGGACATATTTGTTTTTCAGAAAAGAGTCAGAAAACATTCAGGAAATCCGAAAGATTCGCGGCAATGCTTTTTGTGATTATGACATTCATCAGCCGCAATTAAAATGTTTCGGCTGAAATAAACAAAAAATAGATGAGGAAAAACAAAATGAAAAATACAATCTTGAAAACATTCGGCTCGCTGACGCTGGCGATTTTGATAATAACGGCATTCGCGCAAATTTCGGT
>JBBRVS010000377.1:0-2178 GCA_038246645.1 Pyrinomonadales bacterium | reverse complement strand
GCTGTTTTTCAATTTCTTTTATGTAATCTTCCGGTAATTTATGTTGTTTTGCGCCTATAATAATTCTTTGCAAATATTCTTCTGTTGGAAGTTTACCGCAGATTTTATTCGAGATGAATGTTTTTGCTATTCCAAAAAAATTTTGATTTTCATCATAAACGTCAACCTCTATTTCCTCATAACCTTTTTCGTTTTTCGATGTATTTTTGTAAATCGCTCATATTGGGCGGCGCATTTGCTATATGTCGCTTTGGTTTTTGACTTGCAGTTTGTCAAAACAATCGTCTAAATGCTGCCACAACCGTTGTGCCAAATCGCCTTGTGCTGGAGAGCGTAAGGCAGATGCAAAAGACGCTTGTTCTTTTGCATACATCCGAAATAATCCTTTGTTATTTTGCAGGGACTCTTCGACGTTGGCGATTCGGTCTGCAAGTTTGACGATAACAGCCGCTTCGGATGCGGCTGTTTTTGCATAAGTCGCTTCTTTTCGCGCCTTGCGATTTTCTCCGGGTTCATCTGTTACACGCCAAACAATTCCGGCAATATCTTCGCCAAATTCGTCGGCAACAGTCTGTTTATCGAGTTCGGTATCTTCGAGCGTGTCGTGAAGCCAAGCGGCGACAAGTAGAGAAGCGGTTTCATCATCGTCAAGCGTCGCGCCAAAGCGAAAAAGAACATCAACGACAGCTTGCAGATGAAATTCATAAGGCAAATCGCCATATTTTTGTGAACCGTGCGCTTGTCGGGCAAGCGCACGGGCGCGTTCAAATTGTGCTTTTGCATCAAACATCATTTGATTTTAACAGAAAATTACATATGAATCGTCAGATCGTGAACGCCTTCGGCGGCTTCCATCATTGATTCGGATTGATAATTTATCGAAACCCTCTGCTTATAAATCTTTGATAAACACGAAAAGTTCAAGCGATTTCCAGATGAATTTCTTTGCCGAGTGCTTCAGCATATTTTCGCAAAGTTGAAAGCCGTATGTCTTCCGAATGATTTTCTATACGGGAAATCGCTGATTTTTTCGTGTTCATTTTTTTGGCAATTTCTTCCTGCGTAATACCTTCGCTTTCCCGTGCCTGACGAAGAAGAACGCCGATTTTGAAGTTTTCAAAACCTTTGTCGTAATCCTTGGCAAACTCTTTATCGGTTTTTTTTCGTTTTGTAATATATTTTTGTAAATCGCTCATTTCGTTTTCTCTCTGTCTTGATAATCTTTCTTTCGCTGTTCGGCTAAATCTATTTCCGAAGCCGGAGTTTTCTGTTTTTTCTTGGCGAATCCGTTTGTTAAAACAATCAAATTTCCTTTGTCGAAAAATCCCAAAAGTCGAAAAGTGTTCCCGCCGAAATCAACTCTGACTTCCCAAATATCGTCCGTGCCGTCGAGTTTTTTAAAATACTGATCAGGCACGATACCTATTGATTCGACTATCTGCAAAACCCAAGTAATTTTTTTTGCTTGTTTAGCCGAAAGTGAGTCAAGAAATTTTTCAATCGGACAATCGCCTTTCTCTGTTTTGTAAAAGATGATTTCCCGCATTTAAAGTAGGTTAACAAAAATGTGAACTCAAAACAATAAAAAAGTGGTCAATTGAAAAATCCAACTGACCACTGATTACAAACAACTGACAACTGACTTACATATGAATCGTCAGATCGTGAACGCCTTCGGCGGCTTCCATCATTGATTCGCTTACTGTCGGGTGCGCGTGGATTATTCTGCCGAGTTCGTCGGCGGTCGTCTCCAATGCCATTGCAACGACGGCTTCTGCCAATAATTCCGTCGCGTGCGGTCCGATGATGTGAACGCCGAGAACTTCGTCGTATTTCTTTTCGGCGACGATCTTGATAAATCCGTCGGTTTCGCCCAAGATTCGTGCTTTTCCTGATGCGGAGAACGGGAATTTTCCGACTTTTACGTCATAACCCGCTTCGCGCGCTTTGGCTTCGGTCAAGCCGACGCTGGCAACTTCCGGGTCGCAATATGTGCAGTTCGGGACGAGATTTGCTTTGATCGGCTCGACCTTTTTACCCGCGATCTTTTCGACGACATTGATGCCTTCTTTTGACGCGAGATGCGCGAGCCAAGCGGTGTCAATTACGTCGCCGATGGCATAAACATTCGGTTCGTCGGTTTCAAAATATTCATTGACCTTGATCGTGCCGCGCGGG
>JBBRVS010000376.1:0-2196 GCA_038246645.1 Pyrinomonadales bacterium | reverse complement strand
GGTTTGGTTGAACCGAATCTTTCCGTGCGGTTTGAAAAAGCGATGCTCCGGAAAATCGAACTGATCGCTCCGTACTGCGCACTTTTGAGCGATTTAATGAGTTTGCTGGTAAAAAAATCCGATCTCGGCGTTCGCTCATCGCGCACGCGCCACATCAGAATCAGGGGAATTCGCATAATGCAAAAACTGTCGGAAGGCTCGAACAGCCGGTTTTTGAAAAATAATGTAAAGAATCTGCCCGATCTGCTTTATGTCATTCATTGGGGAATCTTATTTCTCCACGTCCATAGCGGCGATTTGGAAAAGACAAAAGAGATAATAAAAGTCGTCTGCAAAATGCTAAAACGCGGCGGCAATTTTTTACTGCTTTTGCCTCTGCTTCCGTTTGTCAAAGACCTGACGAAATTGTCTCAATTGATTTTGGAAGAACCCCTTGATAAATCAAATCCGGCGAGCCGCCAAATCTTGAACGTCATTTTTAATCACCGAAAAATCAGCGGTTTCGATAAAAATTGTCTTCAAACAAATTGCGAAATCTGCATTGAGAAACATCTCTCCGATATTGAATATTTTGTTTCCACCGATCAACCGATTCATTTTATTTTGCCTGCATTTCCCGCGAAATCGCCGAATAAGACAAAAGTCCTCGGCGAGCTTCCCGATCTCGGTGAAGAAACCGCTCTGATCACGCTCGAAAATATGTGCGATGAAATCGCCGACGCATATCCGCCCGGCGCACGGGTTACGATCTGTTCCGACGGCAGAATTTTCGCCGAACTGGTCGGCGTAACGGATGAGCAGGTAACGGCATACGCCGAACATTTGCAAAAAATGATTGACGAGTTGCGTCTGAAAAACATAGATGTCGTCAATCTCGAAGATTTATTGCCGGATAAAACCTTCGATCAGGCAAGAAAATTCGTGATCGAAAAATATGCCGAAGAAACGGATGTTTTACAGAAAAAATTAAAAAGCGACGAGGAATTCAAACAGCTTTTTAACGGCATTCACAGATTTATTTTCGAAGACCGGATTGTGCGGGAAACGGAAAAATCGAAGACAAAAATAAAAGAAGAATCAAAACCCGTTGCCTTAAAAGTCATTCAATACAGCAACGCCTGGACTCGTTTTCTTTCATATTATTTTCCCGAATCGGTCAGGCTTTCGATTCATCCGTATTCGTCGCACGCCGATAAAATCGGCATCAAATTGACAAAAGCGCTTGATAACTGGATAACTCCGTGGCACGGCGTGATGGTTTTGACCGAAGACGGTTATTTGCTGATGAAACGGGAACAGGCGGAACAGGAAAACGCGAAATTGATTCTGAAAAACGGAGAACCTTATTACTATTCGCTGATTGCCGAAAATGAATAAATACGAAATCGAAAAATTAAAACCTTTCGGGGCAATCGTCAGAAATTGCGGCGGCGAAAATTCTATCGGGCAATTTTCAAAGCAAGATATTTTCGCGCTCGTAAGTGAACATAAAATCGTCATTTTCCGAAGCTTTGAAATTTTGCCGAAACAGCAGCTTGCTCTTTTTGCCCAAAGCTTGGGCGAACCGCTGCAATGGGAATTCGGCGCGATCAATGATCTGCACGTCAAACCCGGCACCGAAAATTACATCTTCACCGACCGGGAAGTTCCGATGCACTGGGACGGCGCATTTGCCGGGAAAATTCCGCACATTATTTTGTTTCAATGCATCATTGCACCGAAAAAGGAAGATGTAGGCGGAACGACCTTTTGCGACACATTGAAAATAATTCAAAATGCCGCGCCGGAACAATTGAAAAAATGGGACGAAATTTCCGTCACATATACGACAAAAAAGATCGTTCATTACGGCGGAAAAACGACGCAGAAATTTTTGCAGAAACATCCCGTTTCCGGCGAAACCGTCATTCGCTATGCCGAACCGGTCGAAGATTTAAACCCCGTAACGCTCGATGTCAAAGGCTTAAAAAATCAGACGCAAGATGAATTTATCGGCGCGATGAAGGATTTTCTTTACGTTGAAGACGTTTTATACACGCATCGCTGGGAAGCGGGCGACATCGTTCTGGCGGATAATTTCGCGCTGCTTCACGGCAGAGAAGCCTTTAAAAATCCGAATCAAAGATATATCCAAAGAATCAATATTTTGCCGCGCCCCGAAGGGTTTTCGTTTTTTCGTTTCCTGAAAAATAATTT
>JBBRVS010000375.1:0-2210 GCA_038246645.1 Pyrinomonadales bacterium | reverse complement strand
GGCGAATTGCAGATCGCCTTCAAACAAGCGAGCGAAGCCGAAGCTCTGCGCCAGAGCGAAAAATTGAAATCCGCACTTCTCGATGCCGTAACGCACGATCTGAGAACGCCGCTGACTTCGATAAAAGCGGCGGTGACGACCTTGCTCGAACTTTCAAAAGAAAACGATGAAAGCGAAGAAACGATAAAACTCGATGATGAAGAGATAAACGAATTTCTCGAAATTATCAATGAAGAAACCGACCGTTTGAATCAATTTATCGAAAACATCGTCGGCTTGGCAAAGATCGAGGCACAGGCGATTCATTATAGAAAAAATTGGACGGAAATTGAAGAAATTATCCAGAATGCGATTGCCCGTGCCAAAAATCAACTGAAGAATTTCGACATATTAATCGAATTACCGGACGAACTGCCAAGTGTTTTTGTAGATGCTCATTCGATCTCCGAAGTCATTTATACGCTTTTAGATAATGCCGCAAAATATTCTCCCGATAAACAGGAAATCCGCATTTCCGCCCGGCAGATTTCATTTGAGATGATCGAAATTTCGGTCGAAGATAAAGGTCGCGGCGTGGCACCGGAGATTCGCGGCAGAATTTTCGACAAATTTTTCCGTTCAAATCAGGAAGATATTCACAACACTTCCGGCGGCATCGGACTCGGTTTGGCGATTGCCAAAGGAATAATCGAATCCCAAAGCGGAAAAATCCGCGTTGAAGACGGACGCGACGATTTTACAACGCGGTTTGTTTTTCAAATCCCAATCGGCGATGAAAGCTAATCACTTTTTCACTTTTTCACTTTTTCACTTTTTCACTTTTCACTTTTTACTTTTTACCTTTTACCTTTTACCTTTTGAAAATGGATTCGAAAAAAATCTTGGTGGTTGATGACGAACATCAAATCCTACGCGTTTTGAGGCGAAGCCTTGTGGCGCATCGTTACGATGTTCGGACGGCGGCGGACGGCGAAGCCGCGCTCGATCTTTTCCGGGATTTTCACCCTGATTTAATCATCACGGATCTTTCAATGCCGGAAATGAACGGTATCGAACTGTGCCGCGAGATCAGAAAAATTTCCAAAGTTCCGATCATTGTTTTATCGGTCAAAGGCGAAGAAATTACAAAGGTTGAAGCATTGGACGCGGGCGCGGACGATTATATAACCAAACCGTTCGGAATGAATGAACTGCTGGCACGAGTCCGCGCGACCTTGCGGCGGATTCCCGATCTGGAAGACGAAAAATCGAAACTAATCACCGGGGATTTCGCGATTGATCTGGCGGCGCATACCGTTCTTTTAAAGGGCGCGGAAATTCATCTGACACCCAAGGAATTCGAACTTCTGACATATCTGGTCAAAAATCACGGCAAGGTTTTGACGCACCGAACCTTGCTCGGCGCGGTTTGGGGCGGAAATTTCACCGAACAAACCGAATATCTGCGCGTTTTTGTCGGAAACCTCAGAAAAAAGATCGAACCGGAAATATCGAAACCGAAATATATTCAAACCGAACCGTGGGTCGGCTACCGCTTTAATCCTTCCGTCTGAAAAATCTTTACGAACTTTTTATAAACTCTTTACCAAACCTTTATATCTTCAATTTTATTCTTGATGCGGAGGAATAAAAATGAATAAAACAAAAACCCGCGCAAATTTTACAAAATATGGAACCGTTTTCAAACAATGGGGTTTTACCTTGTATTTTTGCGGAATCGGCGGGCTTTTGTTTAATTTGTCCGGCTTGTTTTTAGTTTGTTTGGCATTTTTAGGTTTTATTGAAAATGCCGAACAAACCGATCAATTAGCTGACTTGCTGATTATTTTATCTTTTTTTATGCTGATGTTCTATTCTCACGCTTTGGACAAGATCAGCGAAAATAAACTGTATAAATCTTCGGTTAAATCTTAATTTTTCACATCTTTATAAATTCTTTATAACTTTTATGCAATCCTTATATTTTTGATTTTCCGCTACAGAAATTCAAATGAATTTATAAATAAATTATTATGGAATCAACAAATTCGGATATTCATTCAACTTACGCAGATACTCATATACGGCGTGAAACACCGCGCGGAAATGATCTTTTTGTTTTAACTCTGGGGGCTTTGGGCGTGGTTTACGGCGACATCGGAACTTCGCCGCTTTATGCGCTCAGGGAATGTTTTCACGGTCCGCACGCGATTGCGCCGACTCCGGCAAAT
>JBBRVS010000374.1:0-2269 GCA_038246645.1 Pyrinomonadales bacterium | reverse complement strand
CTAACTTAAAACTTCGTTTCGGAGATTTGCCAATAATTCGCCGCTTTTAGCGAAACTCTGTTCGAGCAAGCCGATAATTTCCCGGCTTGTGTATTCGTGCAAATCTTCCGTTTTGTGCGGGTTTTTGATGTCTAAATCGTAATTTCTCGCCTTTATGGTTTCGATGTGAACTTTCCAGCAAACTTCCGATTCCGTGCGGTTTTCCCACCAATCTTTGATCGGCTGAAATTCTTCCGGGCGAATCGTTTTCGTTTTGCTGTAACTCTTTTGACCTTCGGGCAAACGGTGTTCGTAATACCAGATTTCGCGCGTCGGCGTTCCTTTGGTAAAAAATAAAAGATTAGTCGCAACCGTCGCGTAAGGCTGAAAAACGCTGTTCGGCAAGCGGATAATCGTATGCAGATTGCATTCGCTCAACAGCCTTTCGCGGACTCGCTGCTTCACGCCTTCGCCCGTCAAACTTCCGTCCGGCAAAACGATTCCGGCGCGTCCGCCCATTTTCAAAAGATGAATCATCAAAATCAAAAACAAATCCGCGCTTTCCTTTGTCCTATAATTCTGCGGAAAGTTCGTTTCGTTGTTATTGGCGACAATGCCGCCAAACGGCGGATTTGCCAGTATGACGTTCACGCGGTCGCGTTCCGTGTAATTGCTCAAAGGCTGGTCTAAAGCATCGCGGAAAGTAATTTGGGGAACTTCGACATCGTGCAAAATCAAATTCGTCGTCGCCAGCAAAAACGGCAGCGGTTTATATTCCCAACCGATGACATTATCTTGAATGGCTTTCAGAGTTTCGATGCTCGTGTTGCCTTTGCGAAGATGTTCAATCGCGGCGGTCAAAAATCCGCCCGTCCCCGCCGCAAGGTCAAGAACCTTTTCGCCAATCTGCGGATTAACCATTTCGGTCAAAAACTGCGTAATCGCCCGCGGCGTGTAAAATTCGCCCGACTTTCCCGCGCTCTGCAAATCCTTGAGAATCGTTTCGTAAAGCTCGCCGAATTGGTGTCGGTCTTTGGCAACATTAAAATCGAGTTCGTTTAGCTTATTAAGAACTTTGCGGATATTGATTCCGCTTTTCATATAATTGTTGTTGCCTTCAAAAACCTCACGCAAAATCAAAGCGCGTTTGTTATCAACAACCGGAATGTTCCGCAGCGTCGGAAAAAGTTTGCGGTCAACAAATTCCTGCAATTCATCGCCCGTCATCCCTTCATCATCGCCCGCCCAATTTTCCCAATGAAGTTCGCCCGGAATCGGTGATTTGTAATTATCATCCGCCAATTCCAAATCCTGATCTTTATCGCTGAATATTTTAAAGAACAACATCCAACCAAGCTGCTCAATCCGCTGTGCATCGCCGTTCAAGCCGTTATCCTGCCACATTATGTCGCGGATTGATTTTAATATTCCTTGTAAATTTGCCATAAATTGGTAGGTGTTTTTATTGTTGCCAAAGTTCCGCCAGACTTCTCAAGTAAAGTTTGCCTTCGTAATCGTTTAAGCCAAGCAAAACTTGATTGAGAAACCAATTTCTGCCCAAAACATTGCGGTTAAAACTATCTTCTGCGGCAAAACAAACGCCTGCGTCATAACTGTAATCGAGAAAAGAGAGCGTTACAAAATGGCGATAGGTTGCAAAACTTGCGGTTGCCGTGCTGATTTTAACAAATTCTCCGTCTTCGATATTAAGTCCGATTTGTTCACCGTATTTGCGTTCAAAAACACAATTTGTCGAACCTGTATCAATTTTCGCAGTAAATTTTGCGACATTTTGGATAAAACCGATTTCCACATCAAGCGAAATGCCGGACAATCCGGCATCGTATTCGACAAGGCTTGAAAATTCGAGATTGTGAATCAATCCAAGCCTCCCATAAAACCTTCATAATCAAGCGGCAGAACATCGCCGATAAAGGCGTTTTTATAACCTTTTTGACGCGCAAGTTTGAGAACATCACCGTATTTTTTGCCCGTCCCGATGAGTTTGTCGCCGTCCAGCGCAACATACATTCCGCCGTATTCTTCGCGGTGTGATTTTATCCAAGCAATGGATTTTTGTCGCTTGGTTTCGCGTTCTTCGGCTGATTCATCCGTTATTGAAACTTGGTCGTCATCGGATTTGAGAGCTAGTTCTTTTTCGTTTGACGGCAAAAGGCTTCGCAAATAATCATCAACCGAAAGCCCGAATCGTTCGGCGTTTGCCTCAATAATCGCTAAAGTTTCGGGTTTGACTTGTTCAAGTGTCGTGTTCATAACGGTTTCATTTTAT
>JBBRVS010000373.1:0-2279 GCA_038246645.1 Pyrinomonadales bacterium | reverse complement strand
GTATTGATAATATGGAAGGGTCACCAATTTTTGAATCGCCAGACGGTCAAGTAGTACTAATTGAATATCGTAAACGCGGTATCTTCTTTGGACTTAAACTCAAGAATGAAGATCAAGTAGATGAAGTTAGTTATATAAGCAAACCACCAGGTTCTCCGTCGTCAAGATGCAAAACTCCCTTGCCTTAAGATTTTAGATTTACGACATTGGGGACGAACCCACAAAGGCGGGTCATTTTTACTCTGGCGGATTTAATGCAATATTACCCCCGTTGATAAATCTGTAATTCAGTATTCAATCTTTCCTTAACTGTCCACAGCTAGAGCAATCATCGAGAAAGAATTTGAGTTTTTTTGCTTTCTTTTTCTTCCAAAAATGGCTGTTTTGCCGATAATTATAAAATGAATATTATTAAATACCTAATTTGCTTTTCTTTGCTGGTGGCTCTCGGCTGTTCAAAGGAATCCTCAGCGACGAGAGTAATAGAAACTCGAATTAAACACACTACTGATTCGAATTTATTAGTTGAACCAAAAAACGAATCTCCAGTCAAAGTGATTGGAGATTATGAGAATGAAGGCGGGGACGGAGAGCATGAGTGGGGGTATTCGGTGACTCTTTGGAAACAAGAAGATAAGATTTACGGTTTGATTTCAGGAGGTAGTGCTTTACGACTAATCGGCGATGCCCCAATTGGGCTTTTGGAAGACGTAGAATTTGATTCAAAGACCGGAAAACTTTCTTTCAAAGCGAAACTTTCAGTAGGATCGATGTATAACAAAAATGAGGGTTGGGTGCCGTCGCGTGATATTTACAAGTTTGAGGGCGTTTTAACAGAAAAAGAACTTAAGGGCAAATTGTTCATTACAGAGGAAATCTGTGGTGCTAAATGTAATAAAACAGAGAAAGTAAAATTAAAATACTCGAAAGAATGGAGTTCGTTAATTAATGAATATCCAAGCTACGCTGAGTGGAAGGCAAACTATGAGGTAACCCTCAAACGTCGTGGTCCGAAATGGTAGAGAATACTTGGTGTTTTATGTAACACCTTGCCTATAAAAAAAGGCAGTATAAGAAAGGCTGAAGCGGCTGATCAACGTGGCTTACCGTGGCATAATGCTATCGGTAATTTAACAGTGGATGTCAGCAGTGATGGAATATGTCGGATTTGATTTAGGTAATGTAAATTCGCAGATTTGTTGAATAATCGAGGATTGCGAACTTACCGAGAAACGTCTTAAGACCGAGCGCGAAACTTTGGCGCAATTTTTTGGTCAGCGTTCTGAGCCGGTTTGCGTTCTTATTGAGGCTTCAACCGAATCGGAATGGGCAGCGCGTTATTTGGGTTAAAAACCCACGAACGGGAAAAAAGTTCCATAGGATTTATCGCCAAAGCCCTTCAAAGCGATGTGCCGCCGTTCGCGTGTAGCGAACAGTATGCGTGATGTTTCGATGTCCGAGATAATCCTGAATAAGTCTGGTGTCGCAGCCTTTATTCGCCAGATAATAGCCGGTCGAATGCCGCAGCATATGCGGATTGATCTTGAAATTCAGTTTCGCGCGAATCCCGATTTGTTCGACCAGATAGTTAATCGATTGACGGGTCATCGGACCGCGTTCGCTCAGAAAGAGATAATTTGAACCGGCGTTAGGATAATTTTCACGTTCCCGGAGCCACGCCCGAATTGCCCGTAGTTCATCGCCTTCAATCGGCTGATGAGTAGAGAGACTTCCTTTGAGACGGCGGACAAAAACCCTGCCGGTTTCCAGATCCAAATCTTTGAGGCGGATATCGACGAGTTCGGAAACCCTCAGTCCGTGCCGGTAAGCCGTCAGCATCAAACAGAAATTGCGAACTCCGTGGCGGCTTTTCCGGGCGGCGGCGAGAAACTTTTTTATCTCACTGCTCGTCAGAAAGTTTTTCGCGTTTTGGTCAATCGTTTCGCTGGATTTAATCGTCATTTTTATCACTCTTTACATTACGAGAATCGGTGCGGCATTTTTGAAATTGTTTTCGGTGCGTTTTTATTATACTTCTGTTTGCCTACTGTTGACAAAAGGATTATTTTGTTATGAGTTTAATTAGGATATTATTTTTCTTTGTTTTCTAACTCTGTCACAAGGAGAGCGAAAAAAAGCAGGGGAGATTTTTGTAATTCAATTCAAAATACCGGATTATAAACTTTTCTTAACGGCGCCCGGATTAATGATTTTTCACTCATCGGTAGTGTGAAAATCATAATCTCCCCCACTTTTTTCTGCTCTCTAGAGATTGGACT
>JBBRVS010000372.1:0-2296 GCA_038246645.1 Pyrinomonadales bacterium | reverse complement strand
CGATGACCAAACAAATGCTCGACGCAACAAACGATTCGGTCGGCGCGCTCGACGCTTACAACCGCGAGATGGGCAATTACGAACTTCTGCCGGAAGTAAACAGATAAAATATTAATTATCTAAAAAATGAATTAATCGTTTAGTTAATTCTAAAACTTACTATATTCAAATTTGAATTTTAAAAGGAACAAAGATTTAAGATTTTTGTTCCTTTTATTTTTTTGCTTCAAACTTGCAAGAGATAAAATTCTCATTTAAACTTCTTTATTTCGGAAAACCCCGAAAATTTTTGCAATTATTTATAAACATTTATTTAAGAAAAGGATAATCAAAACTATGAAAAGAGTAGGTATTTTAGTGGGGCGCGAACTGACGTTTCCCGAATCTGTAATCAAAAGCATTAATGAAAAAGGCGAAGGCAAAGTCATTGCCGAAATGGTCAAAGTCGGCGGAATCCGGCTTGATGAAGAAAAGAAATACGACGTGATTATTGACCGCATTTCGCACGAAATCCCGTATTACCGCGCAACACTCAAGCGTTTCGCGCTCGAAGGAACTTATATTATTAACAATCCTTTCTGGTGGTCGGCGGACGATAAATTCTTTAATTTCAGTCTGGCGGCAAAACTCGGCGTGGCAATTCCGAAAACCGTTTTGCTTCCGCAGGAAAAATATATTCCCGACGTAACTTCGGAAAGTCTGCGAAATCTCGAATTTCCGCTCGATTGGGAAGGAATCTGCGAATATGTCGGTTTTCCGGCATTTCTGAAACCTTTCGACGGCGGCGGTTGGAAAAATGTTTCCAAAGTTTATTCATTAGAAGAACTCTGGCACGTTTACAACCAAACCGGAACGCTCTGTATGACTTTGCAGGAAGGCATCGAATACGATCAATTCGTCCGCTGTTACTGCGTCGGGCAGGAAAAAGTTTTGATTATGCCGTATGATCCTTCAAAACCGTATCTGTCGGGAATGCAATACGTTAATGTTGACGATTATCTTTCGCCCGAACTCCACGCGAGAGTTGAAAAAGATGTCATCACGATCTGCAAAGCTCTCGGTTATGATTTAAATACGGTCGAATTTGCGATCAAGGACGGAATTCCCTACGCGATTGATTTTATGAATCCCGCACCGGACGCGGAACTCGCTTCGGTCGGCGAATACAATCACAATTGGATCGTCAGAGAAATAACCGATTTTATCTTGAAAAAACTCGAAGAAGGTTTCGAAACGCCGGAATATATCTGGACTTCTATGCTCAATCCGAATCAAGAAACGAAAAAACCGACAGGCAAAGCCAAAACATCCAAAGCCGCGCCGAAAGCCAAGACAGCAAAAACGAACAAGGCAACGGCAAAAACAACCAAAACAAAAAAGGCTTCAACAGCTAAATAATTGAGTTAAAATAATCTTCATCGTAAAAGGTAAAACAGATTTCTATTCTCTGTTTTACCTTTTACTTTTCCGACTTTGGGATTACAACAATTTTTTGTCTTGAACGAATTTTCACGCCGTCGAGATATGAACTGACGCGGATTTTACGCGGTTCGCCGTTTGCGGATTCGGCGAAAGGTTTTGTCGGCGTGTAGGTTACGACATAATTAGAATCAACGGCTTCGGCAATTTCGACGGCAAATTCCCACATCGTTTCCAATTCTTCCGGCGCTTGAACCATTCCGCCCGTGTCTTCGGCGACTTTTTTTAATTCGATTTCGCTTTCTTCCCATTTTTCGCGTTTTTGTTTGGCGAGTTTCCGCAGTTTGTTATCAAGCCGGATAATTAATATTCGTTCGGATTTCATTGCGCGGCGAAAATTATCCTTGAAAGGTCTTGGTATCGAATTGATAATGCCTTCGAGAACCGCGTCGGGCATTCGTTCCGGTTCTTTTGTTTCACCGAGTTGGATTCGGCGCGAGGCTCGTTCGGCGCGTTTCGCTTCCATTTTGTTGTAGCCGATAAAATGAAAAGTGATATTCGCCGCAAGCAGATTTTGCAAAGCCGTTTGCCTCATTTCGGGCGTTGCAACACCGTCCAAACCGTCGCCGATAAAAATCAGATGACGATTTTCGAGCGGGCGCGATTTAAACATTTCGATTGCCGCATTGATCGCGCCGGAAAATTGCGAACGGTTGCCGCCGAAAAGTTTTTTTTCCAAATCGGAGTGAAGTTTTTCCTTGTCGCTCGTCCAATCGGAAACGGTTTCGATCTTGTTATAAGACTGCATCACGGCAAACGAATTGTCGGCGGAGATTTTCTCGACCAGAATCTGCGCCGTCAGACGCGATTTGTCAAT
>JBBRVS010000371.1:0-2325 GCA_038246645.1 Pyrinomonadales bacterium | reverse complement strand
CAACTTTTGTCTATTATCAGGAATGAATCTTGATAACTACCAAATTTCGTGTATTATCGAGATTCATTCCTGATAATAACCTTATGTGCGGAATTATTTATACACTTAATTATTAGAATATTCAACAAAAAGTTAAATTACTTGACCAAGTCCGCGCCGTTGCCGGATTACGTCAGCTGAGTCATCGCACGGAAGATGTTTATCATAATTTTATTAAACGATTCATCTTGTTTCAAAATAAGCGACATCCGAACGAAATGGGTGTGGAGGAAATAACGGCATTTCTAACTCATTTGGCGGTTAATGAAAAGGTTTCCGCTTCGACACAAAACCAAGCGTTTTTTGCTTTGTTGTTTCTTTACCGCGATGTTTTGCAAATCGAATTACCAAAAATTGAAGGTGTGATTCGCGCCAAACGCCCCGAACATCTTCCGGTTGTTTTTACGCCGCGTGAAGCAAAGGCGATTTTGGAAAACTTGGCAGGTGTTCCTTTTTTAGTCGCAAGTTTGCTTTACGGTTCGGGTTTGCGCCTGACCGAAGCCTTGCATTTGCGCGTCAAAGACATTGATTTTGAAATGAATCAAATTACTGTGCGCGACGGCAAAGGCGCGAAAGACCGCACAACTCTTTTGCCAGATGCTCTGCGCGAACCGCTTACGCAACATTTAATAAAGGTAAAATTTATTCACAACGAAGATTTACGGCGCGGGTTTGGCGAAATTTGGATGCCTTTTGCGCTTTCCAAAAAATATCCGAACGCCGCAAAGGAATGGAAATGGCAATACGTTTTCCCTTCCGCCAAACTCTCACCGACACGCGAAGACGGCGTTGTGCGCCGACATTACACTTCCGATTCGACTATTCAAAAAGCAGTCAGAAACGCAATGAAAGATTCCGAAATCAACAAACACGGAAATTGCCACACCTTTCGTCATAGCTTTGTAACTCATCTTCTGGAAAACCAATATGACATTCGCACCGTTCAGGAACTTCTCGGACACAAAGACATACGGACAACTCAAATTTATACGCACGTCTTAAAAAATAAATCTTTTGTCAAAAGCCCGCTTGATGCGTAAAAAAAATCAGAGTCAAAATCATTTAGATTAAACTCTGATTTTTTGATTATTATTTACAATTCCGGCTTTTCCATTTCTCGCAATTTTCTTTCGTGTCCGGTCCGAAAACTACGCGGTGCGTTGCCATAATCATTGCGTCTTCCGGCGCGATGATGCAGTCTTTGTCATCATCAACATTTGCCGCGACGATATATTTTTCTTCTGCCATATTTTTTTTATCTCCTGTTGTTTTTTTATTTTTGAAATCTGCAAGTAGCCTTACGATTTTAATTTGACGGCGGTTCCATACGCAAGGATTTCCGAAGAACCGCTCATAATCGAACTCGTCGTAAAACGCAGATTGACGACCGCGTCCGCATCGAGTTTTAAAGCTTCTTCGACCAGGCGGCTGATCGCAATATGTCTGGCTTCGGTCAGCATATCGGTATAACTTTTTATCTCACCGCCGATGATCGTCTTAAATCCCGCCATAATATCGCGCCCGACGTGCTTTGATTGGACGACATTTCCCGTAATCACGCCGAGAATTTCCGTTATTTCCCTGCCCGGCACATCCGGTGTGGTTGTATAGATCATCTTTTTTTTCATAAAATATCTCCTATTTTACCAAAGTTTTTCCCAATCATTGATAATTTTGTCCATTAATTTATCAAATTTTTCGTCAATGATCTTTCTCGATGCGTCTTCGTTAAACCAATTGACAATTTCTTCAACGCCGACGGAAAACGGAATTGTCGCGGCAAAATCGGGAACGATTTTTTTGATCTTCGAATTGTCGAAGATCATACTGTGCGCCTTGTCGCCGAGCAGTCCCGCGCCCCATTCCGCGTCGTATTTAATGATTATGTCCGACGGAATATGAACAATATCAGCCGTTGCGCCGAAGGCTTTGGCAATGATTTCAAAAATCTGATTCCACGTTAAAACTTCGTCCGAAGTAATATGAAACGCTTCGCCGACGGCGCGGCTGTTTCCCAGAAGCCCGACAAAACCTTTGGCAAAATCGCGGTGATTCGTCAAAGTCCAGAGCGAAGTTCCGTCGCCGTGAACGATTACTTTTTTGCCTTTTTTCATTCGGTCAACAACCGTAAATCTTCCCGTCAAGGGCAGAGTCGCGCCGTCGTATGTATGCGACGGGCGGACGATTGTTACGGGAAAAGCTTCTTCGCGGTAAGCGCGGGTCAACCGGTCTTCACACTTGATTTTTTCCCGCGAATACTGCCAGAAAGGATTATAAAGCGGCGTT
>JBBRVS010000370.1:0-2424 GCA_038246645.1 Pyrinomonadales bacterium | reverse complement strand
GAATATTGATTAATGTAATAGCTGATGATCGGTGGAATTTCCGAACGTCTTTCACGAAGCGGCGGAACGCGCAAACGTATAACATTAAGGCGATAATATAAATCTTCGCGGAAACTTCCCTCTTGCGACATCTTCAAAAGATCGCGGTTGGTCGCTGCAACGACGCGCACGTCAACGTTTATTTCCTTTGTTCCGCCGACGCGTCGGATTTGTTTTTCCTGCAAAGCACGCAGGATTTTTGCCTGGAGCGAAATATCGAGTTCGCCGATCTCGTCTAAAAACAAAGTTCCATTATTGGCAATTTCAAACAAACCGAGTTTTTCGCCGACCGCGCCGGTAAACGAACCTTTTTCGTGTCCGAAAAGTTCGCTCTCCAAAAGATTTTCATTGATCGCCGCGCAATTTACGGCTTGGAAAATCTCGTTCGTGCGAAACGAATTTTTATGAATCGCCCGCGCCATCAGCTCTTTTCCCGTCCCGCTTTCGCCGCGAATCAAAACGGTCGCATTCGATTTGGCGATCTTCAAGATCAGCTTTTTCACCTTGTCCATCTCTACGGAATCGGAAACGATGTCCGAATCGAGCGAGGTGAGTTGCGTTAAAGCACGCGAGATCGTATCAAGCAGTTTTTCGCGGTCGTAAGGTTTTTGCAAATAATCAAACGCGCCCAAACGCAGCGCATCAACCGCCGAATCAACCGTTCCGTGCGCCGTTAAAAGCAAGACGATAATGGATTTATCAAAATCGGTTAATTGTTTTAATAACTCCAGACCGCTCATTCCGGTCATTTTCAGATCGGTCAAAACGAGATCGAAATGCCGGTCGGCGACAAATTTCATCGCCGCTTCGCCCGAACTCGCCGTCGTTACGTCGTAACCTTCGCCCGACAAAATCATCTCCAAAATCTCGCGCTGAGATTTTTCGTCATCTACCACCAAAATTGATTTTCTAGCCATATTTATTTAGTCAACTTTCTTTGCGGAATTATAGTAAAAAATAAAGTCCTTTGTTATATCAAGTTTTTCCGTTGAGGAAATTTTTGATTCATCAATTGTTTTATAACTGCTCAAACCGAATTTTTCGTAATTGTCCGAAACATCAAAAATTCTCTCGTAATTCTTTTCCTTGGCGAAGTTTAACAATTCTTTTTTTACGTTTTCAAATTCTATCTTGAACATTTCCGTTTCGCGTTTTTCATAAAGACTTTTTACCATGCTCGCCTTTTCTTTTATTTCCTTTGCCAAACTTTCGTATTTATCAATTCTTTTGGCTATTGGTTCGAAATAACCAGGAGCATTCGGATGATTTTTCCTAAATTCAACAAATTTAAGAATTTCATTTTTTTCTCTATTGAGATCTCAGTCATCCTATTTATTCCTTCATTGTAAGACTTGAATTCTTCATCAAGTTTTTTCTTCGTCAATATTAGTTCAATTATTCCGGTTGATTCCTCAAAAAACCCATTTGTATCAATCACCGCAATTTTGTTTGGAATTTCTGTTTTTGTTTGAGCGAAACAAAAACTTGAACAAATTAAAATCAAAATTAAAAGACTAAATTTTCTCATAAAGTATATGCTTTGGCTTTCGGCAATCTCACTGTAAACATCGTTCCTTTATTTTCCTTCGATTCGACATCAATAAAACCGTTGTGATCGTCAATCACTTTTTTGGCGATTGCCAAGCCAAGTCCCGTTCCGGTTTCTTTGGTTGAAAAATACGGTTCGAAGATTTTGTCCAGATTTTCTTCGGGAATTCCGATGCCGGTGTCGGTGATCTCGATTTTAACATATCCGTCAACTGCTGAAATAATTACGTTTAAGTTTCCGCCCGCCGCTTCCATCGCTTGCGAAGCGTTGATGAACAGATTATTGAAAACCGAACGCAGAATTTCCGCGTCGCCCCTGATTTTCGGAATATTTTCCAGTTCCAAAAGGCTGATTTCGATATTAAGATCTTCCGCTTGCGCTTCGACCAGCCGCAATGAATCTTCAACGACTTCGCGGGCATTAATTGCCTGCAAATTAAGTTTAACGGGACGCGAATATCGCAGAAAATCCGTTATCTGATTATTGATTCTGGCAACTTCCCGTTTTAATTGCGAGGTCAGTTTTTCAAAACTTGCTTGTTGTTCCAAATCTTCCGGCGAAAATTTGGCGCGCAGATGATCGAGCGTTAAATTGATATAATTCAACGGATTACGAATTTCGTGCGCGATTGCCGAAGCAAGCCGACCGACGACCGCCGACTTTTCCGCCTGCTGCAATTGCGATTCGAGTTCGCGTGATTTTTCCAGTTCGGCGGTCATCACGTTAAACTGCGTGGCAAGCTGTCCGATCTCGTCGGTTCGCGCCGCGTCTTTGACCCGCACATTCAAATCGCCCGCCGCCACCATTCGCGCCGCGCTCGAAAGATTGGCGATCGG
>JBBRVS010000369.1:0-2434 GCA_038246645.1 Pyrinomonadales bacterium | reverse complement strand
TCTGTTTTTTGCGCTTCCTCGGACGGGCGGCGCGGGTTTCGGCAATAATTCGAAAGGGCTTTCCGGTTTTACGGGATTTTCCAATTCGGTCGAACTCGGCGCAATCGGGCAGCTTAAAGAAAGCGACGAAATCGTAATGCGCGTGATTTTGGATGATGCAAAAGTTGAAAATAAACAACCTTTACGCTGGCGCGGTGTTGCGCTCGATAAATTCGATAATAAAAGCTGGAGCAAATCTGACAATATTCGGGAACCTTTTATCAAAATCGCCGGAGATTTTCTGCGCTTTGATAAACAAGCGGGTGATGAAGATGATATTGCGATTCAGACAATTTTTCTCGAACCGATAGATTCCGATGTTTTATTCGGTTTATCCAGACCGTTTGCCGCCCGGCAGGCAAAATTTCCAAATATTTACAGAGATTCGAACGGCAATATAAGTTTTCCGCGAACCGATTATGAACGAATAAGCTACACGATGTTTTCAGATCGCAGAATTCCTGTAATCGGCGATCTGCAAACCGATAACGGATTATATCCGGCAGAAATTCAAGAGCGTTATCTACAGCTTCCGTTGCGTTATGATAAGCGAATCGGGCAGGTTGCTTCGCAGATTTCCGGAAATTACCGAACGCGTTACGATAAAGCGAAGGCAATCGAAAATTATCTGCAAACCGAATTCGGTTACACTTTGGAAATGAAAGCGACGGGCGACGAACCGCTTGCCGATTTTTTGTTTAACGTACGCGAAGGTCATTGCGAATATTTTGCGACCGCGATGACAATTATGCTTCGCACGCAGGGAATTGCGGCGCGTGTCGTCAACGGTTTTCAGCAAGGCGAATATAACGAAACCGCCGGTGCTTTCATCGTCAAACAAAAAGACGCGCATTCGTGGGTTGAAGTTTATTTTCCCGAAACTGACGCTTGGGTCGCGTTTGATCCGACACCTTTTGCCGGACAATTTAACGAAAACGAAAACGCCGGAATTTTAGGAAGTTTTAACAAATATCTCGAAGCTCTCGAAACGATGTGGGTGCAGTATTTTGTCGCTTATGACAATCAGGAACAGCGTTCGCTTTTTCGTTCGGTCAAAAACGGTTTTACTGATTTTCAAGCCGAAACTTCTTCGTGGATAAAAGTTGCCGAAAAACAAATCTCCGAATGGTGGAAGGAAGTGCGCGGCGACAAAGGTTTGCAGGCAAGCGCGATTGCCGTCGCTTATGGACTCGGCTACGTTCTCGCCGCAGTTTTAGGGATTTTTCTGATAATTTGGCTGTACCGAAAAATTAAAAACCTCGAACTCTGGAAAAATTGGCGCAATTGGTTGAAAAAGAAAAGCGACACGACAATCATTGAATTTTATGAAAGAATGCAAAAGGTTTTAGCGAGCAAAGGTTTCACACGCGAACCGCATCAAACGCCGCTCGAATTCGCTTTTGCCTTAAAAATGCCCGAAGCCGTAAAGATTACGGAAAAATATAACCGTGTACGTTTCGGCGAAAAGAATTTGTCGAAAGATGAATCGCAAGAAATTGAGAATTGGTTAAAAAATTTGGAGCAGAAAAACAAAGTATGACAATATTCGCAAAATTTAGATATTTATTATTTGGCTTGGGTTTATTGAGTTTGTTACTATTTTTCGTTTCATATATTTATCCAACAAATTTATTTAAGATTCCTGTAGTTATATTGAGTTTTGTGCTGTTTTTCAGCCTTCTAATTTTTAGCTTAAATAAAAAATTGACAGATTATATTGCGTTTTCAATTTTTACTTTCTTTTTAGTAGTCACAATAACTCTTGAAATTAATTCTTGTTTATATTTTTTTGAGTTAGGTTGCCGTAGATATTTGTATTTAAGTTTAATAACTCCAAGAATTTCAATGATGTGGCTTTTAGTATTTTCCTCGATTTGGATGTATTTGATATTTAGTTTTATTAAGAGAATAAATAAGTAATGAAAAAAGTAGGATTTGTCAGTCTCGGATGTCCGAAGAATTTAGTTGATTCGGAAGTGATGATGGGACAATTAAAAGAAGCAGGTTACGAGATCACGAATGACGCGAGCGAAGCAGAAACTCTGGTCGTCAATACTTGCGGTTTTATCGAATCGGCGAAAGCCGAATCTATCGAAGCGATTCTCGAAGCGACAAACGCGAAAGCAAACGGCAGCGCAAAAAGAGTTATCGTTGCGGGTTGTCTGGTCGAGCGTTACCGCGACGATTTAATGAAGGAATTGCCGGACGTTGACGCATTTATCGGCACGAACGAACTCGGCAGAATTTTGGAAGCGGCGGATGAAAAAATTAATTTTAGAGAACTTCCGCTGATGCAAATCGGCAATAAAACGGCGACTTATCTCTATGATTTCGACACGCCGCGTTATCGCGCAACCGATTCCTACACGGCATTTATCAAGATTGCCGAAGGTTG
>JBBRVS010000368.1:0-2438 GCA_038246645.1 Pyrinomonadales bacterium | reverse complement strand
GAATGCGGTAATAATAAAACCGAGTATTTTTGCCAGGATCAAACCGATCGTTCCGCCGATTGCCGAAAGCGTTGCCGATTCAAAAAGAAATTGCTTCAAAATATCGGCTTGCCGTGCGCCTAAGGATTTACGGATGCCGATTTCTTTTGTTCGTTCCGTAACGGCGACGAGCATTATATTCATAATAACGATCGCGCCGACCAGCAGAGCAATGCCCGGAACGGCGATGATAACGATAAAAACAGGACCTAAAATGCTGTCGCGCAAACTGGCGATTGCGTCGGGCGTTAAAATTCCGAAATTATCTTTTTCGCCGAATGAAAGTTTGCGTTTGACGCGCAAAAGCGTGCGGGCTTCTTCGACCGCATCATCGAAAAGTTCCGGTGAAATTGATGTCGCCTCAAAATAAATTCCGCGACTATTACGCAGACCGCCGAAATTTGCGCCGTAAGTTTTGATCGGAAGCCAGACGAAAAGGTCTTGCGATTGCCCGAAAACAGTTCCCTGCGTCGTTTGCACACCGATCACGCGATAGGGAATTCCGCGCATTGTAAATTCTTCGCCGACCGCCGAACCGGACGGAAAAAGTTTCTGAGCGACATCCGAACCGATAAAAGCGACGCGCTGCGAATTATTATTTTCGACTTCGGTAAAAAAACGACCTTCGGCAATATCAACTTTTTCAATATCGCCGATCACCGGTTCCATTCCTTCAACCAAAACGTCCTGCATAAGTTCGATGCCGCGCTTGAGTTCGGCGGAATTAGGCAGAGCTTTTGCTCCGATTTTATCAATTAATTGCGCTCTTTCTTTGATAAAATCCAACTCTTCAAAGGTCAGTTCTTTATTGCGCCGCTGAGCTTCGGCAATTGTGTCGGTGTCTTTAAAATCTTCAAAACTGAAACGTCGAATCGTAAATGAATTTGAACCGATTCCGGCAATTTTTTCGTCAATGTAAGTATTAAAACCCTGCAACAGCGACAAGACGACCATAAACGCCGTTACGCCGATAATCATTCCCAAAAGCGTTAGAAATGAGCGGAGTTTATGCACCCAGATCGCCGAGAGTGCAAGTTTTAATGTTTCGATATAATTCATTTAAAATTCTCGTAGCTGTTATTCTAAATTTATTTTACGTTTGAAACAAAAGCAAGGTTATGTTTCTTTGTAAATATTTGTAAAGCCGGAACTCTTCTGAACGCAAATAAAGGGTTTACTTTGTTGATTTTAAAACAAGTAAGCACCAATGGATAATTAAAAATGGATAATGGATAATGTCAGAAAACTCTTAAATTCTCTTACATCTGATGTTTAAAGGGATTTTTAGAATTTTCATAATATCTTAAAACTTTTGCTCACCTGCTTAATTTCCAAAGGCTGACCAGATGCGAGAAAAGAACGATCGGCACGACAAGTCCCGGAAGCCAGATAAAGGGGAAATACATCACCGCCACATTCGGCTGATCGAAAGCGATTTGCTGAATCGGCGAGGGAATTGCCAGAGCCGCCGTTGTTACGATATTTATGAGCAAAAGGAGCGCGAAAATGTTCCAAACGATCAAAAGCGGACGATTAATTTTATTTTTTCTGAAGGCGAGCCAAAAAATCAGCGGCGCGGTTATTCCTGATAAAATATCGAAATTCGTGCCTTCAAACGTCATAATTTGCGGCATCTGTCCGTTTTGATAGAGCAGATGAATGACAAATTCGACCGGGATTCTGATGATCGAAAGCAAAGTTAAGGTTTTGAGCGGAAAATTTTCAATGAAATTTTTTCGAAAAAAAATAAAGTAAAAAATTATCAACAGCAGTGCGGGGAAAAAGCCGAAAAAGAAAACTCTCGGCGGCATTGCGGTCGAATTTGTGTAAAAACCGCCGAGAGCGGCGGTTGCGGTAAAAAAAAGCCAGAATGAAATTAGAGCTATTAAAACTCCGGCAGGTGCAGTTTGAACGGCGATTTGGCGAATAGCGAAAAATAAAAAGCCGATGGTGAGGAACGTCGTTAAAATAAAAACTACTGAAATGTAACCGGGCAGACTTTCGATCATTTGGTCATTACATCGCTTTCGATCTCGCCGTCGCGGATCGTGAGTATCCGATGAGCGCGGGCGGCAATATCGGGTTCGTGCGTTACCAGAATAATGGTGTTTCCTTCGGCGTGAAGTTTTTCAAACAGAGCCATAATTTCGACACTCGTTTTTGAATCGAGCGCACCGGTCGGCTCGTCCGCCAGTAAAATTGACGGATGGTTAACCAGCGCCCGGGCAATTGCCACGCGCTGACGTTGTCCGCCGGAAAGTTCATTCGGGCGATGCGTCACGCGGTCGCTAAGTTCAACCGAAGTCAAAGCGGCGGTTGCCTTTTCGTGTCTTTCAGCTGAACGCAAACCGGCATAGATCAAAGGCAGTTCGACATTATGAAGTGCAGTCGCCCGCGAT
>JBBRVS010000367.1:0-2463 GCA_038246645.1 Pyrinomonadales bacterium | reverse complement strand
TGCGCCAATCAGAAGAGAAATTCCGTAATCTCGTCGAAGCCACGACCGATTGGATTTGGGAAACGGATGCGCACGGTGTTTACACTTACGCCAGCCCGAAAATCAAAGACTTAATCGGTTTTGAGCCGGAGGAAATCGTCGGAAAACGTCCATACGATTTGATGCCGCCCGAAGAAGCCGCTGCGCGCGTCAAACAAGTCGTGTCGGAGATGACCGCCGCCGATAGAGGTCTGATGACGCTCGAAAGTGTTCAGTTTCACAAAAACGGCGGACTGATTACGACCGAAACGAGCAGCGTTCTTTTTTATAAAGCGGACGGAAAATTGCTCGGCGCGCGGGGCATCGCCCGCGACATCACCGAACGGAAGCGAATCGAAAACGAACTCGTCGCGTCGCAAAAACAATTGCACGATTTGTCGGTGCATCTGCAAACAGTGCGCGAAGAAGAACTTAAAGAACTCGCCCGTTTCGCCCGCACGACGGAAGAGATTGACCGCGCTCTGCGCCTGCGGTTCGAGGTATTCAACATCGAACTCGGCGAAGGACTCGACGAATCGTTTATCACGGAACGCGACGAAGACCGCTTCGACGCGACCTGCCGACATTTAATCGTCGCGGAAAAATCGAGCGGCGCAATCGTCGGTACATATCGTCTGCGAACGATTGAAATGGCGAGCGAGGCAAACGACTTTTACTGCGCGGGCGAATTTGCTTTGGAAGATTTACCGGCGCGGATTTTAGCCGAATCCCTGGAAATCGGACGTGCCTGCATCGCCCGCGAGCATCGCAATATGCGCGTTTTGTTCTTCTCTGGAAAGGTCTGGCGGCGTTTGCCGAAGCGAACGGCAAACGCTATCTCTTCGGCTGCTGCTCGCTGACATCGCAAAATCCGGCGGAAGGCTGGGCGGCGTTGCGCCTGCTCGAAAGGGAAAATTATTTTCACCCGACTTTTTCCGTTGCCCCGCGCGAAGAATACGTTTTCGGGAGAAGAAAAATTTGAACTTCCGAAACTTTTTCATCCCTATCTGCGCTTCGGTGCGAAGGTATACAGCGAACCGGCGATTGACCGGCATTTTAAGACGATAGACTTTTTCGTCATATTCGACATTCAGACGATTGACGAAAAATACCGGCAAATGTTTTTCGCTTGATGCGTTCCGATCTGAAAGAAAGACGAACAAAAATCGGCAAAGATTCAGGCTGAAAGGGAAGTCAAAACTTCTTCGATTTCGTCCAAAACCCACTCGATTTCGGCGATGACGGAAGGCGGCGTAAAATACATTTTTCGCCTGACAATTTTTTTACGCTTCGTGGCGGAATTTTGAAATCGCAAAAATAAATTATAACGACTCAGCCATCGGTTATTGAATAAAGCAGAAGAAAAATTGTTGTGGAATAATTTTGACTGATTGCAACGTTTATATCCGAAAAGTAAAAAAAATATTCCCGGTCAGTCGAAAGTACTGTTGCGGGAAATCGAAGTAAATTCGTTGCGAGAGAACAATAAATCGGCTTTTGCCGGACCACGAATGTTCGCGCTAAAATATTTGCAAAATAAAATTATGAAAGAAATCGTTGTCACATCGCTTAAAAATTTTCAGAACGAAGTCGCCTACGGTGACGGCAAAACGTTTTTCGTGGACGAGCCGAGCGGCGTGGGCGGCGACGATGCGGGACCCGATCCTTACACGCTCGTTTTAGCCGGACTGGGCGGCTGCACTTCGATGACGGCGATGCTTTACGCGCGGCGCAAAAAATGGAACCTGGAACGAGTGCGTGTGCGGCTCTTTTCCGAGCGGGTTCACGCATCCGACTGCGCCGACTGCCGCTTGGAGACGACGACAGAGGCGGCGAACGCTTTCATTCACCGCATCAATCGAACAATCGAGTTTGAAGGCGATTTAACCGCCGAGCAAATCGCCCGCCTGCACGAAATCGCGGCGAAATGCCCGGTCGGAAAAATGCTCGAATCGGAAATCCGTATTTTGGACAGTTACGGCAAATAAATTATTTGACTCCATTGACTATTTTTCTGAAACATCTATCAAACCGTCTTAAAATAAAAGTCATTTCTAAAGTCGTCATCACTCGAAACAACCGTCGGAGCTCAAAAAAAATCCCTTTGATGAATTTTAATCAGAGGGATTTTTTGTCTTCGTTAAATTCACTTCCGGGAAAAATAAAACCGCGATTGAACAGCGCGGCAGGGAATAACCGGAGAGTTTTCGGATATTACCATTTCGGGTAACGCGGGGGTGAACCGGAGCAATTGCGGTTTGTAAATAACGTAAGCCGTGATAAATGCAAAACTCCGGCATCACCGTTGAACTGGGCGCAATAGCGATTTGTCCCCCTTGTAATTAACAAAAAGGGTAAAAAGATGTTTAGATTGGAATTGATAAAAATCTAATGCTAAACAAAACAATTTACCCTAATGACAAATTTACTACAAAACCTTGAAAT
>JBBRVS010000366.1:0-2501 GCA_038246645.1 Pyrinomonadales bacterium | reverse complement strand
TCGGATTCTTTTCGACGATTTTTTCCAGCGCGTAAAAAAACGGCACGATCTCGCAATAAACGCCCTGCTCACGCACGCGCCGCGCGATCAGCTGCGTATATTGCGAGCCGAAATCGAGAATTAAAATAAGTTCGTGTTGCATTTATTTTTGTTTGAATTTGATTGAATACAGAATTTTTTCAGCAATATCTTTTTGTTCTGTTTTTTTGTAAGTAACCCAAAATGAACTGTAAGAATTTTCATCTTCGTAAAAAACGATTGCTTGTAAAAACGGTTTTTCCTTTTGCGTTTCCGACAGCTCATGATCTTTTGAACGAAATGATTTTGTGTAATCAATAGTAAAGAATTTTCCTTTTACTCCATCAAGTTCAATCCATTTGGTTTCCTTTTTAAAGCCCGCTCCTCCATATGCGAAATCGACTTCATACATTCCTCTGTCAATTTGGAGTTTTATTTCGTCATCTTCGAAACGCCAGACTTGGCTGTCAATTCCTCGCGCTTTTTTGTCTTCCATTGATTCAGGCAATATAAAAGAAAAATAGCCCAAATCAACTGACTTCCATCCTTTTGGAATTTGCGTTTGGGCTGATTTAGATTGAGTCTTGTTTTTGGTAATTTCAGGAGATTGTTTTTGTCCAAAAGTAAAAACTGAAACCGAAAAAATGATTGATATAACAAGTAAATTGATTTTTAAGCAGTTCATAAAATCTCTCCCGGAGTTTGGTAAAGGAAAGATTATAACTTTTATTGGAAAACGTGCGAAACCAAAATACTTGATTTTTGAGTTACGATTTCGGCAAAGTTTCGCGTTCCGAAGTTAAGGTCGGCGGCTGGAAGCTCGCTTTTGAAGCGGGAACTCCGGCGGTCATCTGCATGGCGAGGATCATCCGGCGTCCGGCGAATTCGAGTTTCGGCAGGCGCATAAAGAAAACGATCGAACCTAAAATGCAGACCGCGCCGCCGAGTGCGACCGTGGAAGGTGCGCCGAGGATTCCGGCGAGCGTTCCGGCGAGAAGTGCGCCGAGCGGTGCCATTCCCATAAACATCATCGAATAGACGCTCATCACGCGTCCGCGCAGTTCGTCCGGCACCATCGCCTGGATCAGGGTATTTGATGAAGACATCTGCGTCATCATCGAAAATCCGACCGGTATGAGCAGAAAAAGCGAAAGCCAAAAATGGCTCGAAAACGAAAATAAGATCAGGCTGATTCCGAGTCCGCCCGAAGCGAAGGCGACCCAGCGACCGAGACCGAAAACCTCGCGCCGCGAAGCTAAGATCAAAGCGGCGGCGAGTGCGCCGATTCCGCTGGCGCCCATCAGAAGCCCGAGCGTTTCCGAGCCGCCGCCGAGGATTTTATCGGCAAAGATCGGCATCAAAACGGCATACGGCATTCCCATTAAACTGACCAAACCGAGCAGAAGCAGCAGCCCGCGAATCGGCGGAGTTTGGGCGACGAATGAAAATCCTTCGGCAATATTGGAAAGCGTCGTTCCCTTTCGTTCGCGAATCACGGGCGTGATCTTCATCAAAAGAATTCCCGAAATAACCGCGATATAACTGACCGCGTTGCCGAAAAAACACCAGCCTTCGCCGACGAGCGCGATGAGAATTCCCGCAATCGCCGGACCGACGATGCGTGCGCCGTTAAACATCGAGGAATTGAGCGCGATGGCGTTGAGCAGATCTTCTCTGCCGACCATATCGCTGACAAACGCCTGCCGCGTCGGAATATCAAAAGCGTTTGCCAGACCGAAGCACGAGGCGAGAACGAATAAATGCCAGACTTCGATATTTCCGGTTAAAGTCAAAATCGCTAAAACAAAAGCCGTGATCATCGCCGAAGACTGTGTCAGTATCAAAATCCGGCGGCGGTCATAGCGATCAGCCGCCGCACCGCCGAACGGTGCAAGCAGAAAAACCGGAAGCTGCGAAGCAAAGGCGACCAAACCGAGCAGCACGACCGAACCCGTCAAACGGTAAACCAGCCAGCTCTGCGCGACCGATTGCATCCACGTTCCGGTCAGAGAAATAAATTGTCCGGCAAAAAAGAGCTGGAAATTGCGATGCTTGAGCGCACGAAAGGTATTCGGGATTTTCCGTTTTGATTCGTCTTCATTAAAGTTTTGAGTTTTTCCGCTTTCCGCCTGATTCATAAATATTATCCGTTATTTTTAGCTAAACATCGCGACTAAAATTATGCAAACGGTTGCAAAAAAAAAAGACGCGCCCATTTCGAGCGCATCTTTTGTTTTAAAAAAAATCGGTTCTTCATTCAAACGAAATAATTCTGCCTTTTTCAAAAACCAATTCTTTTGCTTCCTTCCAATCCGGAATCCGTTCGGCTTCAAAGGTATAGGCGCGAACTTCCGTCGCGAGTTTTTTGCTCCATTTCAACGCTTCGACGTGTTCGCCCGAACGCGCGAAATTTTTCATATCTTCCGCGCTTTTCCAGCAAGTCAGAGTGTAATGCAGATAACCGAAACCCGTGTTTTTCATCT
>JBBRVS010000365.1:0-2515 GCA_038246645.1 Pyrinomonadales bacterium | reverse complement strand
GCGTTTGTTTGAAGCCGCATAACGGCGTTTTGTTCCCTTTCGGCTCGAAGCATACAGTAAACCTGCGCCCGCGCCGACCATTGCGCCGTTTGTTCCGCGTCCGATCAAAGCTCCGGCGGCGGCGTTTCCGCCGACGATGGCGATATTAGTTACCAAACCTCTGTGTTTTTTCTTTTTCTTGCCCGTCTGTGCTGATGAATCAACAACCAACGCGGTTAATAAAAATGCAAATGTTATCAGTAAAACAAATATCTTTTTTATAAATTGTTGCTCCCGTTTTGGACAAGCATTTTTGCGATGCCCGATTTTCAATGTTTTGATTTCTATTCAAAGACCGTGCCAAAACCGAATTTTACTTTTTATAAATTTCATTTTGCGCTCTATTTTTCGGGCTTTTTCAAATAAAACAATTTTCTTTCAGACGGCAAATAAATGTTTAACTTTACTATTTCGTGCCTTAATTCTTGACACTCGCACGATTTCGTTGCAACTTATTGATACACTTCTTTTTAAATCTACTAGAGGAAAATTTAATGAAAAAATACTTGTATAGCGTTTTCGTTTTACTGCTTCTTTGCTGTTCGATTTTCGGACAACAAAGACCGACCGCCTATATCGGGGCAAGAATAATTCCGATTGTCGGACCGCCGATTGAAAACGGCGTTTTGCTGATTCAAAACGGCAAAATCACCAATGTCGGCACGGCTCAAAGCGTGCAAATCCCGGCAAATGCCGAACGAATTGATGTTAAAGGCAAAGTAATTATGCCGGGTTTGGTTGACACGCATAGTCATATCGGCGAAGGTTCGGGCGCGGACGGCTCGGGTCCGATTCAGCCGGATGTTCGACTGCTCGACGGCATTAATGCTCGCGCATCGAGTTTTCAGCGCGCTCAATCGGGCGGAATTACGACCGTCAATGTGATGCCCGGTTCGGGGCATCTCGACAGCGGACAGACACTCTATTTAAAACTGCGCGACGGCGCGATCAAGATTGACGATTTGCTGATCTATGACAAAAACGGCAAATATATGGGCGGGATCAAATTTGCCAACGGCACGAATCCGCTTCGCACCGGCGGCGGCAGTTTTCCCGGAACACGCGCCAAATCAGCCGCGCTCGTCCGCGCTCAATTTATCAAAGCGCAGGAATACCGCGATAAAGTCCAAAAAGCCGGAAAAGACACGGATAAACTGCCGCCGCGCGATCTGGCGATGGAAGCACTTGTCGAAGTTTTAAATGGCGAAAAAGTCGTACATTTTCACACGCATCGCCACGACGATATTCTGACTGTTCTGCGTCTGCAAAAGGAATTCGGCTTTAAGGTCGTTCTCCAGCACGTTTCCGAAGCGTGGAAGGTTGCCGACGAAATTGCTGCGGCAAAAGTTCCGGCTTCGATTATTTTGATTGACAGTCCCGGAGGAAAGCTCGAAACGATGGATATTTCTTTTATCAACGGCGCGGCACTCGAAAAAGCGGGCGCAGTTGTCGGATTTCACACGGACGATTACATTACCGATTCAAGGCTTTTCCTGCGTTCGGCGGGATTATCGGTGCGCGCCGGAATGTCGCCTGAAAAAGCTCTCTACGGAATGACGATGGCGGGCGCGATTATGCTCGATATGCAGGACAGAATCGGCTCGCTCCAAACCGGAAAAGATGCCGATTTTCTCGTTTTAAGCGGCGATCCGCTGAGTGTTTACACAAAGATCGAACAAACCTGGGTTGAAGGCAGAAAGGTTTTCGACCGCGCCGATCCGAAGGATTATCTGGTTCAAGTCGGCGGTTTCGGCGCAACGACCGACCGCACTATACATCTTGACTGCTTCGGCGAAGATTTTGAAGGAGGGCAGGAATAATGGAAAACGGAAAACGGAAAATGGAAAATTATAAAATCAATTGCTTGAATTTGTTGAAAAACTCAATGTGCTTACTGCTCACCGCTTACTGCTTACTGCTTACAGTCAGCGCACAAATCGCCGTTCAGGGCGAAACGGTCTGGACGATGGCGGGCGAACCGATTACAAACGGCGTGGTTTTGATTAATGCCGCAGGAAAAATCGAGGCGGTCGGAACGGCAGCGCAGGTTAAAATTCCGGCAAATTATCGGGTTATTTCGGCAAAAGTCGTTACGCCCGGTTTGATTGACGCGCATTCGGTCATCGGTTTGAACGGTTATTTGAATCAGCCGCACGAGCAGATGGGAATTGACGGCAGTTCGCCCGTTCAGCCCGAACTCCGCGCCATTGATTCTTACAACGCGGAAGAAAAATTGATCGAATGGGTGCGTCAGTTCGGCGTAACGACTATTCACACCGGACATCAGCCGTCCGCACTGATGCCCGGGCAAACAATGATCGCCAAAACTTTCGGTAAAACGGCGGATGAAGTTACGATTATTCAGACGGCGATGATCGCCACCGTTCTCGGACAAGGCGCACTTGCCGGACAGGGAAAATCTCCCGGAACACGCGCCAAACAAGCGGCAATGCTTCGCGCCGAATTAATCAAAGCG
>JBBRVS010000364.1:0-2551 GCA_038246645.1 Pyrinomonadales bacterium | reverse complement strand
TTCAATTCAAGCAACAGCGAACTCGGTCAATTACGTTTTTCGGGCGAGTAAAAAGCCGGCACAATATCTTCTTTCGGCACGCTTTTTCTTATAAACCGTCTTAATCTTTCGGCGGATGCCAACCTGCCGAAAACCAGTTTTTGCGGACTTTGATAAATCTTTCTCTGTTTAAATTCAAAGCCGTAACAGTTGCTCTGCCGATTGGCGTTTTGCCGATTATTTCTGCTGCATCATTACTCCATTTGAAATGTTCGTGCCAGTTTTGCAGACGCGGATTGAACAGCGGGATGTTTTGTCGGGTTATTAAATCAAAGGCTTCGGTTTTGTTGTATTTGGAATTATTGCAAGTCGAACAAATCAGCCACAAATTTTGCTCATCGTCTTTTCCGCCTTTGACTAAAGGAATAATGTGGTCAATCTCTAAAATATCCCAAACATAATCTTGGTGGCTTAAACAATAACCGCAACGATTTTTAGCGAGTCGGCGGATGTTCGCTTTTGTTTTTTCGGGGATTTTCTTTCGCGTCATTAACTCAAAGGTTCTATCAAACCGCGCTCAACCGCGATGCGTAAGGCTTCGGATTTTTTCAGCATATTTCGCTCGGAAATTTCGATTATCAAATCGAGTTCGCGCTGTTCTTTTTTGTTCAACCCGACTTCACGGTTTTTAAACAAAAGTTCGGATAATCTTTCCTGTTCGTCGGGCGGAATTTTTATCTTTGTCAAAGCAAGAATTTCCTCATCCGACATTTTATCGGTAAAGTTTTCTTGAAAAAGACTTTCCAACCAATCCGACAAAACTTCTTCAACCCGATGTTTCTTTCGAGAAGCGGCAAGCGTTGCTTGTTGGATAATTCTATCTGAAATTTTCAGCGTAACTTCTTGATTCATAACAAACTGATTTTATCACAAAAATGTTTTATGTCTAACTAATTTCAAATTTCAAGCAACAGCAAATTCGGTTAATTGACGTTTTTCGGGCGGTAAAAAGCCGGCACAACATCTTCTTTCGGCACGCTTTTTATTAAAGATAAATTGCATCAGTTTTATATAAAACGAATTTTGTAAGAACTAATTTTTAATAACACACTCGTTCGCGCTCGTGTTTTTGCTTTTGAGAAAATTGGTGAAACTTAATTCTCTTTATGCTAAAATTTGCCCTATGATACAAACCTTAGAAGCGATTGCGGATAAAACAGGGAAAATCAGATTGTTGACGGAGATTAGTTTGAAGGAAAACCGTCGGGCTTTGGTGACGATTTTGGACGAACAGCCGAAGATTTCGTCTGATTTGAATATTGAAATGCCGACCAATGAGAGCGTCAGCGATGAAGAAGTGCTTGGAGTTTGGGCAAATCGCAAAGATTCAGCGCAGGAAATTGCCCGCAAAATCCGTCAGAATAACCGCAAAACCAAATGATTGACCATTTGACCGGCACAAATGTTTTTTTCCGAAATTTTCAAAGGCAGCGCGGACGTTAAAAAATTTGTCGAGAGCTTTGAAAACTCAATAGATACGACCGTTTATATTGAGTGTTTGCAAGGCTCGAAAGGAAATCAGGAAAAACTGATAATCAAGAAATATCTTTCACATTTCCCAATTTTTCATCACACGCCAAGCATTTCAAAACAGACAATAGCTTTGATTGACCGATACTCAAACTCACCCGGGTTGCTTTTACCCGATGCTCTGATTGCCGCCGTTTGTATTGAAAACGATCTGACTTTGATAACTTACAACGTCGGTGATTTCAAATTCATCAAAGGGTTGAAGCGGTTGAAACCAAATATATAATTGCTTTTCAAACTCGCGTTTTCGCCTTTGAACTATCGCGTCCAATCCTGAACGGTTAAATCCGGCACTTGCTCAAAATCTTTGAGGTTTCGGGAAACTAAAATTGCTGTTTGGGAAATGGCAATCGAGGCGATTTTCAAATCCATCGAACCGATGCGGATTTTACTTGATTTTAATTGTTGAAAAACTTTTGCAGATTTTTCGTCAAACTTTAAAACAGCAATTTCCCGAAAATTGTCGAGAAATTTATTTAACCTTTCGTAAGCAACAATCTGCTGTTCGATATTTTTACATTTGGCAAGATACGCTAACCATCCGCGCATTTGTTCTTCAAAAGTTATAATTGTTGTAAAAATCTCGTCGGGTGGAAATTCGTTAAGTTTCTTTCTAAGTATGGAAGATTCAAGATACTTTTCTCTGTCAAACAGACTCAGGCAATCGGTGTCGAGGATTATCATTTACTCATCATCCTCATCATAAACCATCTTTTGCGATTCTCGATATTCACGTCCGAGTTTCATCGCTTCGTCATAAATCGGATCATCAGCAAATGTTCCGGCAATTTTTTCGTACCAAGGCTGTTCGGATTTTTCTATTTTTTTGAACTTCTCTTTCAACACAGCAATTTCGCTTTCCAGAGTTTTAATTCTTGTTTCCAATTCCGTATTCGACATATCTTTTACCTCTGACGGAATTATAGCAAATGTTAATGAATTTGTGAGATTGAACTTTAAGCCACGTCAAATTCGGTCAATT
>JBBRVS010000363.1:0-2558 GCA_038246645.1 Pyrinomonadales bacterium | reverse complement strand
GGCAAAGGCGGCAATGACAGATTTACAGTTTTGCCGACAAAGCTGATCGAACCGCTTCAAAAACAAATCGAAACAGTCAGAAAATTTCACGAACAAGATTTGCGGCACGGACTCGGACGAGTCGAAATGCCGTTTGCATTAGCGAGAAAATACGAACACGCCGAAACGGAATTTTGTTGGCAATATGTATTTCCGTCAAAAAGTTTGAGCGTGAATCCGCGTTCGGGCTTGAAGGGACGACATCACGTTTCGCCCGCGAGTTTGCAAAAACCGTTCAAGGAAATTATGCGAAAAAGCCCGATTAATAAAAACGCCAGTCCGCACACGCTTCGTCATTCTTTCGCCACACATCTTTTGCAGGACGGCTATGATATTCGCACCATTCAGGAATTGCTCGGACACAAAGAATTGACAACGACAATGATTTATACGCACGTTCTGAATCAACACCGTTTAGGCGTGAGAAGTCCGGCTGATTATTGAAATTTCGGAAAAACCTAAACCGTTTCGCCGTGTCGCGCTTTTTCGAGGCGATTGATTTTTTCGACAAAATTATGCGCGGCTTCCGATTGGAAAAGCTCGCGGGTTTCGGTTTCGTTTTCCATTACGGGTTCGAGAGCCAAATCCATATATTCGAGTTTTTTCGGATCATTGCGAACTTTCCGGTAGATCAGGCGCAAGCGCAGATAAAGCGAAATCCATTTAATTTGTTTCCACAAAATTTCAACCAAAGTTTTCGGATAAAACGTCAAAGGATTTTCGAGCGGCACGCCGGCGCGGCGCGAAGTTCTGTGTTTGCGGCGCAAAAAACCGCCTTCGAGCGGATGAATTCCTTCGATGCCGATGCAGCCTTTAAACCAGGTGATAAAAAACATCGTCTTGCCCGGACTCGTTCCCGTGGCAATGGCGCGGCGCAGAACGGTTTCGATATGCTCGTCGGTGTAATAAGTTTCCCACGCTTTGTGATAGGTTTCTTCCCAATTCGTCTGAGACATCTTGGCGTGCGCGGTGACGGCGTGATTCAGGTCGTATTTGTTTAAATCCGCGTCCATCGCAATGCCGCTTTCGTGAAGTTTTTTATGATCCGCCGAACCCGGAAGCGGCGTGAGATAGAAAAATTCGAGCAGATCAACAGGTAATTCTTTTTTAATAATCTCGATGTCGTGCAGAATAGATTCCTGCGTATCGTTCGGAAATCCCAAGATATAACCGCAATATGTCACGATCCCGACCTTTTTCCACGCCAATAACATCGCGCGGTAATCGGTGATTTTGTTCTGCCGTTTGCTTGCGCCGAGCAGCGAATCGGGATTGATGTTTTCCAGACCGATGAAAACTCTCTTGACTCCGGCGCGTTTCGATTTTTCGATAAAATTCGGCAGTTTATGACAAAGCGTATCAACCTGAATGATAAAACTGATTTTGAGTTTTTCGACTTCGCGCAATTCGATCAATTTATCTAAAATGATTTCCCAATCTTTGTTTCGCGCAAAATTGTCGTCGGTGATAAAGAATGAATGAAGCCCTTGTTCAACATTTGCGCGAACAATTCTTTCAATATCTTCGGGCGAACGTCGGCGCGATTTTCTGCCCTGAACATTGATGATCGTGCAGAATGAACACGAAAAAGGACAACCGCGCCCCGCGTCGAAACTCGTCGTCGCGCCCGCCGTCAGATGAACTCTTTCCGCCGGAAGCAAGGGCGTTGCGACATTTTCGATATTCGGCAAATCGTCCATAAAATTGTAGATTTCCGGCAGTTTGTTCTCGAAAGCATCAATTAAAACCTGTCCGAGCCGACCTTCGGCTTCGCCCGCAAAAAGCGTTACGCCCAGATCAATCGCCGCTTGAACGTGCGCGTCGCGCGTCTTTAACATTGCCATCGTTCCCGAAACGTGAAAACCGCCGATCGCCGTTTTGATATTTCGTTTGCGAAAATCCTTCGCCAGATCGAGCGCACGCGGAAACTGATTCGACTGCACGCCGACGAGCATCACCATTCCGTCATCCGCGTTTTCGATCAAAGAAATAATGTTTTTGACTTTTATATTGGTGTTCGTTTCGTCAAACGCGTGGATTTCGAGCGCAACATCTTCGCCCAAAATCTTTTCATCCGCACATTCGAGCGCAAGTCCGTAAAGACACGCCAGGGAATTCGCCGGAATCGCCGAGCGAAACCATTGAATCACATAACCGTCGTCGTCATAATGCGAAGGTTTGATCAAAACCAGAGAAAATCGCTTTTGTTTAGTCATTTTGGTAATAATTTTATCGGAATAATGAATTTATAACAAGACGTTTTCTGAAACAGCCTGTTATAAACCTTGCAGAATATTTAAAGCGACGGATTCGGCGGCTTTGATGCCGTCAATTCCGGCGGAGAGAATTCCGCCCGCGTAGCCCGCGCCTTCGCCGGCGGGGAAAAGTCCGTCCGTGTTGAGGCTTTGTCCGTCTTCGCGGCGCGTTATGCGGATCGGCGAAGACGTGCGCGTTTCGATTCCGGTTAAAAGCGCGTCGTGCATTGCAAAACCTTTGATTTGTTTATCAAAAGCGGGAAT
>JBBRVS010000362.1:0-2570 GCA_038246645.1 Pyrinomonadales bacterium | reverse complement strand
CAATCTAATAAACAATGAAGATAAAAAACTTGATTAAGAAAAAATGCGCTCTTTCAATTTTGAAGAGTGCATTTTTTCTTTCCTAACAACTTGCTTGGAGTTTAATTAACCGAGAAAACCTTTGAAATTTTTGGGATTCGCCGCGTATTTCGGGAAAATCTTTTCGAGATTTTTGTTAGCGAGATGTTTTTGGGCGACTTCGCCGAAAACATCGCGAAAATCGGTCGTTACGGCTAAATCTCTGCCTTCGTTGAGTTCGCCCGACTTTAAACCCTTCCAATCGCCGTAAACGCGTCCGCCTCTGACCGAATTTCCGATGACGAACATCGCATTTCCGTGTCCGTGATCGGTTCCGCCCGTTCCGTTTTGCCGCGCCGTTCTGCCGAATTCGGACATTGTTAAAATTACGACATCATCCATTCGCGTGCCTAAATCCATTGTTAAAGCCGCAATGCTTGCGCCGAAATCGCGCAGAAGATTTGCCAATTGCCCGCGTGCGCCGCCCTGATTGGCGTGCGTGTCCCAATTCAAACCGGGCGTATCGGTAAAAGCGACTTCCAGACCGACTTGCGCCTTGACTAATTGGGCGATTTGCAAAAGCGATTGCCCGAACCGCGAATTCGGATAATTTGCACCGTTTTCCGGGCGATATTTCGCCGGATTCGCCTGTTTTAAGAAATTCACCGCTTCAAAAGTTTCCTTGCCTGTATCGCCCAGACCATCGCTTACTTTTTCCTGCCAGATTCCTTCAAAACCGCCTTGAACTGCATTTGTATATGCGCCGGCTTTGATCGAAAAATCTGCCAGATTCGTCATCGCTACGGTCGGCGCACGTCCGATCAGCGAACGCGGAACCTGCGAAGTCATAGCGACGGCGCGGAAAGGCGAACTTTTCGCGTCTTCCTTCGTCTGCAAAACGCGGTTGAGCCAACCGTCGCGCGTCGATTTGACGCCCGGCGTGCCCGATTCCATATAATCCTGTGCGTCGAAATGCGAGCGCGTATTTTCGGGCGAACCGACCGAATTGATAACCGCCAGTTGTTTGCTTTTCCACAAAGATTCAAGCGGTCTTAAAGACGGATGAAGCCCGAAAAATCCGTCGAGATCAATCGCGCCGTCCGCTTTATTCGGGCTGTTTATGGCAATCGTGCGGCGCAAACTGTAATATTCGTCCTCGCCGTACGGCACGACCATATTCAGCCCGTCAACCGCGCCGCGCTGGAAAATCACGATCAGAGTTTTCTTTTTGCCGAACGCGTCTTTACCCGTCTGTGCCGATGCAAATTGATGCAGAAACTCGGGAGCAACGCTCATCAAACCGAAACTTGCCAGCGCGATGCCGCTCGATTTCAAAAAATATCTTCTATCCATAAAATAAAACCTCGTGAAAGTTTAAAAGTGAAAGTGTGAAAAAGTGAAAAAGTTTTCTGCTTGGTTGCTGAAATTAATCTTTCTTAATAAAAACATTTAATTTTTCGACAAACATAAATCTGAAAAATCCAGAAAACTTTTTCACTTTTTCACCTTTAACCTTTTTCACTTTATAACTTATCAACATTTATTTAGACGCCGCCCGATTCGCTTTGGTCAGTTTATTTTTTGATTCTAAATTTTGTTATTGCCGGTTTTTCGTTGTAAATTAATAACAGACCCGTTAATTATTAAAGTATTTATGCGAGAACAACTTGTAAAACTGATCTTAGAAAAACTCGAACGCGACGCAGACACGATACGCGCCGATTTTCAAACCGATAAAGGCATCAAAACACGCTTTACGGCGATTGATAATCTTTTGCCGGAAGATATTGCGCGGAAAATTTTTATCTCTTTTCCGGCATTTGAAAAGATGCGTCTTTTAGATAGTTTCCGCGAAAAAAAATACACATCGAAAGCTCTGGATCAATATAATCCGCTGATTGCCGATATTACATTTGCTTTTCAAGATGAGCGCATTATTGAAAAGGTCGCGGAACTGACCGAAATAAAAGACCCGCACGGCGATCCAAAACTTTACGCGGGCGGCATCAGCGCGATGGCAAAAGGGCATTTTTTGAATCCGCATCTCGATAATTCGCACGATTTGGAGCAAAAACATTACCGCGTTCTGAATCTTCTCTACTATTGTTCGCCCGATTGGAAGCCGGAATACGGCGGAAATCTCGAAGTTTGGAATGAAGACGTAACGGAAGCAATTGAAATTCCGAGCCTTTTTAATCGCCTTGTTTTAATGGCAACCAACGACAAATCGTGGCATTCGGTTAATCAAGTCAAAAAAGACGGCGCACGCTGCTGTATTTCAAATTATTACTTTTCGCCGCATTCGCCGAACGGTTATGAAACAACGCACGTCACATATTTCAAAGCCCGTCCCGAACAAAAATTCCGAAGAATTTTGACCAATGCCGACAGCAATTTGCGAACGATGCTCAGAAAAGTTAAAAAAAGCGGTTTCAGCAAAAAAGACATCTACAAAGGTGAGAAATAGGGTAAAAGGTAGAAGGTAAAAGGTAAAGAGATTTTGCTCAAACTTCCGGTGTATTTATCTTATTTTACCTTTTACCTTTTACCTT
>JBBRVS010000361.1:0-2573 GCA_038246645.1 Pyrinomonadales bacterium | reverse complement strand
GCAGGTGGAAGCTTTCGGTGACCGTTCGGAAAAACGAACCTCGACTTTTGATAATCAGGGCAATCTAAAAAAAGCGAATTAACAAAATGAAAACAATTATCGTTTGTTTAGTGGTGATTTTGGCGGCGGCAATTTCGATTTCCGCTCAATTCGACAATGAAGGAAAATTGAATATTTGGACGACGGAAAAGGTTCAGCGCAGTTATTGGCAGGACTTTGATGACGACGATATTGCGGCGGCATTGTGTAAAGTCCGCGTCGCTAAACATAAAGGCTTTGACCGTGTTGTTTTCGAGTTTGACGACGGAAAACCGCAATATGTGATTCAATATTTGCCGTCGAATATCTATCCGACCGAAGGCGGCGACCGCGAAATTAAAATCGCGGGAGATGTTTTTATGGTGGTGAGCATTTACGGAATGGGAATGGTTGAAGAGATGCCGTGTTTGCTTAAAAGTTATCCGAAAAAGAAATTGAATTTCCCGTTTTTGATGCAGATTCAGCACGGAGTTTGGTCTGAAGGAATTCGGGATTTTATAATCGGCGTAAAAGGCGAAAAGCCGTTTCGCGTGAAAGAATTAAGGAATCCATCGCGGATTGTGATTGATTTTAAGCATTGAACAACTATGAAAAAACAATCCGCAGGAAAGTATGGAGGAAAGAGAAATGAGAAAACAATTTTCGCAAGGTGTGTTGGCAATTGCCATTAGTTGTCTGTTTCTTTCGTCGTGCTTTTTGCCGACGAGCAACACGACGATAAAGGGCAAAGTTATAGATGATGCAAAGCGTCCCGTCGCGGATGCGGAAGTCAGATTCGGCGGCACGGGTTTTGAAACCGTCGTCAAAACTCAGGCTGACGGCACATTTACCGCAACGGCGCGGCACAGACCGACGCAGATGCTGAATTTGACGGTTTCCAAAACAGGTGTCGGGACTTATTCGGATAAATTTCCCGGGTTTGCCGCGCCCGAAGAAACTATTCAAATCGAATTGATGGCGACTTTAGGAACAATTCCGCGCACCAGATAATTTTAGATTTAATGGAGATTAAAAATGAAAAATTTATTGACAATTTTTTGCACCATTTTGCTTTTGCTGATTTTTCTGCAAGACACGTCATTTGCACAGAAAACGCCTAAAGCCAAAGACGTGCTTCTGTTTGAAATCAGCAAACTCTCAAATCCGGGCGGCTATAGGGGACCTAGTTATAGCCAAAACATTCTTTTAATTTATCAAAGCGGACGAGTTGCCTGTAAATCAACCCGCCATGATCCGCGCGGCAAAAAGATCGAGGGTAATAAAACTAAATGTTTTCAATTAAAAAAAGAGAAAATAACCGATTTGACCGAACTCGCCGAACAGACCGATTTTCTTGAAGCGGAGAACAGTTACAGATTTTTCAATGGAGGCGTAGATTTCGGCAAAACATTCTCCATAATCTTTTACGGAAAATCCGGCGAAAAGGAAATTTATTTAACAAATCCGAGACAATCACGAAACGATATTCCATTGCCGGAATCGGTTGCGACATTTTTGAAGAAAATTGCGGAAATTGATGCAGGGATGGAAGTTAAATATGAATTAGGAGAAGAATCCAAAGGAATATTGCCAATTCTTCAATAGAAAAAGAGAATTCAAAAAATGCAAAATAAAAAAACAACGGAATATTTTATCGTTTTGACAATAGTTTTTATGGTCGGTTTTGGCTGTAAGTTTATTGATTCAAACAAAATCGGGGAAAAACCGGAAGAACCGAAAACGACATATATTACGAAAGAAATTTTGCAAGAAAGGCTCGGCGCAAAAGACATCGAGATTGCCCCCGATATTTCAAAGGGCAAACCTAATCCGTTGACTTTAAACCTAAAATTTTCAAATCAAAACAATAATTTTCTGCTTAACCGCGAATATTTTGACAATTTCAGTGCGTTGGCAAATCAACTCCGGGAAATTTTTCGACAGCGTGAGAATAACGGTATTTTTATCGAAGGCACGAATGAGATTTATAAAAAAATTACTTTGCCGGCTTATGAAAGTTATATCGAGGAATATAACTCGCAGGGCATATTTGTCGAAGATTTTGAAAAATTGGTTGATGATCTGCGAAATGAAGGTTTTGACCAGCTCGAACTCGATGTATACGAACAAAATTTGCCCCCTTTCACTACTAATAATGAAAACAAAACGATTGAAGAACTTCTAAAAGATTCATCGAGAAAAACAAAAAATGATTCGCTATCAGGAAAACCCGATCCGCCGAAAACCATTTCCGGCGGATTTATAAATGGCAAAGCCGCTGATTTGCCGAAACCAATTTATCCGGCGGCGGCGCGGGCGGTTAAGGCGAGCGGCGCGGTTAATGTGCAGGTTTTGGTTGACGAAAAAGGAAATGTCGTTTCGGCAAATGCCGTTTCAGGTCATCCGCTTCTTCACCAATCGGCAGTTGCGGCGGCGCGGCAGGCGAAATTTAAGCCGACGCTTTTGAGCGGCAAACCCGTTAAAGTTAAGGGCGTGATTGTCTATAATTTTGTTCCCTGATAACCGAAAGCAATTGGAGAAATAATATGCGAAAT
>JBBRVS010000360.1:0-2579 GCA_038246645.1 Pyrinomonadales bacterium | reverse complement strand
TTAAAATCATTTGGAAAATAAGCCGCAGAAAATCGGCGGAAAACACGGATAAATTAAAGAAAAATCAGCGAAATCAGCGAAAATCGGCGGCTAATTTTCTTGTTTTCAAATTTTTAAGTTAATCTGACAAAGTAGAATTAGTAAACTAAAAGTAATGCTCAAATAGTAAAATATGTATTTTGACATTCCAAATTGTAATGTGAAATAAAATACTCATTTGCTCCTTGATGAAAGCAATCGCTCTTTGAAAATGATAAACTCAATCGCACTAATCGAGAAACTCTTTGTCGCAAAGTGCAGTTAAAGCGGTCGATCAAAGAAACTTGTCCGCTTTGTTTGTTGCAAGCGGTGTGCTGAACATCTGGAATTGCCAAACCGTAGGCTTCCCACCGATCAGTCAAAACCAAGGCTTGGGCTTTAACTTCTCTTGGCACTCGTTCCCATAAAGCATCGGCTGATTTCTGACTTTGATCACCAATATAAACGGCAATGATTTGGCTTGTTCTTCTTTCCAAAATTAGCCAAATCCATCGCTTATTTTCTTTTTTGCCGACAAATGACCAGATTTCATCGGCTTCAAGTAGCAGAAGTTCGATTTCCGCATCAGCCGGAATCTGAAAATTAAGGTCTTCCGGGTTTGCCGGATAAAGTGATTCAATGAAATTCAAGAGCCAGCACAGAGAAATTCCGATAACCCGACAAATTCCGCGTAGTGATAATCTTTCCCGCAATAACTTCTTTTTAAGTTCTTGGTCTTCGGCACAAACAGTTTGATCTCTAATGACAAATTGCCGATCACAAATTAATCATTGATGGTTCTGTTTGCCATAATGAGTATGACCGTTTTTCTTGATGTGCGATAATCCGCATTTATGATAATTTATCTTATAGTAAGCTATTTTAGTAACTCCCTGAACATTATTCAAACGATTTATCGAACGCGAAGCGCGGCTCTTATTGTCCTAAAAAGGTAAAGAGCCTGATCCAGTGAGAAAAAAAAGGATCTTCGAAAATATAATGAACCGAACCTTCTTTTTCTTTCTGCCGGAGTATATTCTGAGATGTCAGTGATCTCAAAGCCGTCTGCATCGTCGCTGTCGGCATCTTTGTTATTTGCGATATTTCTCTTGAAAGGAGATTGCGACCGTTCTCACTGACGACTCCGGCGAGGGCTTTTTTTTGGTTTGATGTCAAATTCGTCCAGATCTGCGTGTAAAAAGCGTCGGACTGTTTGACCAGAGAATTTAGTGCCTCTTTGATCACTCCCGAAGTGAGATACGCTGTATCAGGAGCGCCGACCTTAAAGACCGAAAGCCGGTTCCAGATAAAATGCGCGAGCATCTGCACGTTATACGGCACATCATCGGCGAGGGTTATAATCTGCAAGGCAAGATCATTTTTTTCACTCAAAGTAGTTTTCGGCGGAAAAAAATCCCCCTTTGTAAAGCTGTCAACCAGAAATCTGACAAACTCGGGTCGGGGGATTGCGTCAACCCAGAGCTGCTTACCGAGCCGGTAAAAGGGACGGCTCGGGTCGGTAATCATCTCGGACAGCATCTGCGTTTTTGAACCGGCGAAAATATAAGCGATGTGGCGGTGTTTTTGAATGGCGGCGCGGATTTGTTTTTCCGCCGCCAATTTATCCTGAGCCAGGATTTCCTGAAATTCATCAATAATCAAACAAACGCGTTTTTCTCCGGGCAGATCGGCGGCTAACGTCTCCAAGCCGTTAAGGGCATCAACCAGAAGCTCGGTCGGATTGACCGCCGATGCGGCGACATTTGTTCCGAGCGTCGCCTTCCAGTCGGTTTGAGTTGCCGAAAAACTGATCTCGGGTTTTAGGTTTTTAAATGACAATTTTATCTGCTCGCCGATCTTTTCAATTTTTCCTTTAAGATTTCGAGCCGAATCCTCGATCATTCTTTTAACGAGCTGTTCGATTTCAGGAAAACTTTCGGCATTATAATTTAATATAATATTGCCTTCTTTCGTCATTTTTTCCGCAACGGCTGTGATAAGCGAAGTTTTGCCAAAGCGGCGCGGACCGATAATGAATAATTTTCCACCGGTTTCAATCGTTTCGCGAACAATTTGCATCTCTTCGTGGCGGTTGACGAGTTCTTTTGAATCAAGTTCTCTGCCGAATTCAAACGGGTTCTTCATAATGAAATAATTATATTATGTAAAAGTGCATAATGCAATATCACATAACGTAAATTTACATTATGGAATTTGACGATTTGTTTATTTGCAGGATCAAGATTACACATTGGGACTAAATGTGTAATCTTGATTTATGGTAAAATTTGCTCTAAAATCTCAACTTGTGAAAACTTCCGAAGAACTTCAAATTTACGATCAACACACGGCTTTGCCCGCCGGATGGAAATCTACGCCTTGGAAGCCGGAATCATCCATTTTTACATTCAACGGCTGCGCCACACATTTGCTAAATTCGTCTCGGAATATTCGGAATCAATGGCGGACACGCAGGAAGCACTCGGACACAGCAACATCAAAACGATGCAAATCTATGTGCAGAGACTCGCCGTTAAAAAGTACAAACACTCGAAATCTAT
>JBBRVS010000359.1:0-2717 GCA_038246645.1 Pyrinomonadales bacterium | reverse complement strand
GGAATTTGAATTTCAGAGGGCGAAAAGGCGCGAAGAAATTTTACAAAATCCGCCGTTTGATGCAAGGGAAGTTTTGTTCGGGAAACCACTTTCCGAGTTTATTTTGGCGGAATATTCGGCAAATAAAGATTCAACTGATGAAGATTTGTTCACCGAAATTCACGCGAAATGGCTGATGACCAAACGCACTGATTTGAAGGATAAAACGCCGCGTGAGGTTTTGCTCGAAAAATGCGATTTTATCGAAGCGGATTTGGAATCGCGCGCTCTGCAATGGAGCTTTACAAGCGTTCAGCCGCCAGCTTTGCCGGAAAACACGAATGCTTATAAATTTGCCGGTTTCGGGCGGCACGAGATTGTGATGTATTATGATCTCGTGCGCTTTCTTTTGGGTGAATGTTTTGCGCGGGAAATTACGCAAGCCGAAGTTTTAGAGCAGTTTGCAAACGATTGGCTGAACAATCCGCAAGAGGAAAATTCCGGCAGAACGCCGTCTTCGATTATCGAACTCGAACGAAAGAGAATAAATCTGACGGCTTCGGCGCACGAATGTGTGATTGACGAAGATTGCGAATTTTGCCAAATGATGGCTCTTGATTTTATTGATACGCCGATGTTTTGGCATTTCGACGGTTCGCAGATGGAATACGACCGCTTCGAGTTTTCATTCGAGCAAGACCGCGAAAAATGGGAAGCCGAACAAAAATACGGCTTTGGAGAAGTTGCCGAACGCGAAGACGCATCGGATGATAATTTTTTTGATGAAAATCAAGAGATTTTTTGATGAAGATTGCTTACGGGCGTATTAGAGGAAGGATTTGAGTTTTGGAGAGAAGACGGTTCTTCCCGACTCGACAAAAAAACGGGTGCGATTATTTTTATTTCCGGCGAACTTTTCAGCGATGAGTCGGATTTAAATCTTTTTGAGGAGGCGGATGAACGCGAAGCCGCCCGCCAAATTTTAATTCTGACGGGCGAATTTGAAAGCACAGAGACGATTGACGAAGCCCGCTTTATCGAACTCGTGCCGCCTTTTCCAAGCGAAAAATTCCGTTGGATGGAAGAATTTACCGCTTTTCACGTCCAAAACGAAAATGTGCAAAACAAACTGATAAATGCACTGCGCGGCAGAAAACCATTTCGCAAATTTAAGGATGTTTTGCTTTATCAACGCGAATTCGAGCAAAAATGGTTCGATTTTGCAGCCCGAAAAATCCGCGAATTTATTGAAGAATGGGCTGAATCCGAACAGATCGAGATCAAATTTAACGATGCCGGAAATATCCGAACAATTTTCATCTCTCAAGGTTTCGCGTTTCGAGATTGTTCTGCGATCAGAAACGGAAGCGATTTTGCCGGCATTGATCGGTTCGACCTTGCGCGGGGCTTTCGGACACGCGCTCAAGGCGGTTTCGTGTTCGATGCCGCATCAGAATTGCGAAAACTGTTTTTTATCGGAAGTCTGCCTTTACACGAGTGTTTTCGAACCGACTTCCGGCAGTAAAATCCGCGATCTGCCGCGCCCCTTCGTTTTTCACCCGCCGATTCCGCCCATCACACGCGAGATTTCGGCAGATCAAAATCTCAAACTTCGCATCGCGGCAAATGGGAAAATCTCCTTCAAACTGATTTTAATCGGCGAAGCGGCGAAAAAGTTGCCGTATTTTATCTACGCTTTTGAACTGATGGCGCGGCACGGGCTTGGCGCAGATCGTTTTTCGTTTAAGGTGGCGGAAGTTTTTCAAATTGATGCAAATAATTATAAAACTTTGATCTATGAACCGAATTTGCCAAAAATTCTCCCCTTTCGGGAAACGAATCTGAAAGAATTGGTAGAGTATAGGTCAATCGAAATAAATTCCGTTCAGAATCTGAAAATCCGCTTTCAAACGCCTCTGCGGATTCGCCGAAAAGATAAATTCGGGAAAACATATCTGCTGGAAAAAATAAATTTTACCGAGTTTTTCAAGCAATGCTCGCTGCGTCTGAAACTGCTTTCGGAAAATTACGGAACGGCTTTCGATTATGATTTTCTGAACCTGATGGAAAAATCCCGAACGGCAAAAACCTCCGCCGACAAATTGTGGCGGCACGATTCCGTCCGGCTCTCTACCCGGCAAAAAAACAAACTCGATTTGGACGGAATGCTCGGCGACATTGAATACGAAATCGAAGAGCTTGCGAATTTTCTGCCCTTTATTATTGCGTGCGAATTTCTGAACATCGGAAGCGCGTCGAGTTTGGGATTGGGAAATTATCATCTAAATTCTTAAAAATAAGACTTTTCTCAGCAGCTCCGGCAGATTCTGAGATAGTCAAGTTTTCCTGTCCAAAAAACTCTTTTAACTCCTTAGTAAAAAAGATTAAATAAAATGCCCCAATTTGCAATATTTCGGTTTCACCGACTAAGAATTAAATTTATTGTGGAGCATCTTATTTAATTTCATTTACTTATTTTATTTTCTAAAAATATTTCAAACTCCAGCGAACAACAAAACAATATCCAAAAAAAACCGCAGATCACTAGATTAATGAAAAAAACGTGCTTCATAAATCGCCTATAAGCCGTTTTTTTGAAGAGAGCCTTATCTTACCATTGTTTTAATTTAGTAGTTTTTGATGTTTGCCCGGCAAAAAGCGGAATTATTTCTTCAGCGCATCCCGGATAGATTTCGAGTGTTTGTACTTTTTAACGGCGAGTCTCTGCACATAGATTT
>JBBRVS010000358.1:0-2719 GCA_038246645.1 Pyrinomonadales bacterium | reverse complement strand
GAGTCAGAACCGTCTGCGGTAGCAGATGGTTTAAGTTTTATAGAATAAGACTTATTGCTGAAGTTCAACCATTCGCTACCGCGAACGGTTCTGACCCGTCAACTCAAACTTGACTGAACACTAGGTAGAAATGGTATTTATACGGAAAATCAGTAAGTTGGTGATTTTTGGTATTATTAATGCGAATCAAGAGTAAAATTAAATGCAATAAAAAAGGGGTTCTTTGCGTTCTTTGCGCCTACTTCGCGATCTTTGCGGTAAAATCTTTTTTCTTTAACCGCAAAGAGCGCAAAGGTTTACGCAAAGGGCGCAAAGATTTTATCATTTTCTACCCTTGATTCGCATTTCTTATCTGTCTTTATCTTCTTAGATCTGTGTGAATCTGTGGTAAAAAAATTACTCAGTTTCTAATCAAGACTCAGGTTAACTAGTTTTATATTTTTGAGATAGCCTCTAAAAAGTTCCTTCTAAAACCAACGCATTTATGATATATTCTGGAAAATTTCGGAGATTGAATTTATGAAACTTCAAACATATTATGAAAAAACAATTGTTTTTTCTGTCATCTTATTTCTGTTGGTTACAAGTCAAATAAATTTTGCCCAAACAGACACGCCTTTGACATTGGCGCAGATTTTAACCGGTTTGCAGTCTCAAAGTTCCGGAATGACGCTCGCCCGGAAAAACACCAAAATTATCGGTGATATAAAAAAACGCGGCGTGTCGTTTACGCTGATACCGCAAATCGAATCTTCGCTTAGAGAAGCCGGAGCAAGCGACGCGCTGATTCAGGCGATTCGGGAAAAAACTTCTTCCGGGCAAACCTCGGATAAAATCAAGATCGTAAGCGCGGATTTTTGGAATAAGCAGAGAGCAAAAGCCGTTGAAGAGAGAAATGAGCCGACAGGAAGTGAAATTGAAGAAATTGTCGTTCCCGGAGAGTTGCGCGGCGGTACTACCAAGCAATTAAAAAAACTCCGCGAAATGAAGGAAGCAGGTTTTGAAATGCCTCTGGATTTTCCCGATCTGGCAAAAAAGGTTTTTAAGGGTGAATTAATAATTCTGCCTTCGGCAACCGACACTTACGTTATCGAAATCGCCAGCTTTGTAACGAGCGATGAATTTAGCGAATTTAGTTTTGAAAACGGGAAAAAAACTCTCGCCGCGAAATCCGAAAAAGCCGAAGCGTTGAGAAAAACCGCGCAATTGTTAAATAATCTCGATTTAACAAAACCGAAAGATCGGCTGGAATTGCGAAAACTACTTTTAATGACTATTCAGCCGTCGGCAAAAATCGTTTTGGAAGAAATTGCCGCCGCGTATTTTCAGAAATTTAATCGCCCGTTAAGAATAACATCATTAAATCGTTCGATTGATTACCAAATTGACCTCAATAAAACCGACGCGAGTTCGTTTTTAGTGCGCAACAAAGATTCCGCGCCGCCGCACGCGAGCGGGCTGGCACTCGATATTTCCTACAAATTTATGACCGCCGGAGAACAGCAATTTTTGATGGATAAAATGGCGGAAATGGAAAATGCCGGAACGATTGACGGCGTACGCGAAGCCGGTGAAACTACGGTTCTTCATCTGTTTGTTTTAGGAGAAAATAAATCTTATTCGGCAATGAACGAGGGCGAAAAATTGCAGTTTATTTCATCAAAAGCCAATGAACTTCTCGATAAATTCGGCAGAACAACCGGCGATGAAATTCCCGATGCGGGTTTGAGAAATATAAAACAATTCGTAGATGGTTATATTTCCCGAAAAAACGTAAAAGCATCTGATCAAAGCTGCGGTTTCGGACAAAATATCACGCAGGTTTTAACGCGCGGAGGCGAATATAGCCCGATAATCAACAAGTCTTTTGCGGCAAAAAATCTCGTGCCGGAAATCGGCATCTATATTGCGATGATTGAAAGCGAGTTTTGTCCGTGTCTGCAATCGCCGACCGGTGCTTTAGGAATGTTTCAACTGCTGAAAATGCCGGGAAAAGAAAAAAACTTAAACATCAAAGACGACGCTTCACCGGAAAATCCGGACGACCGATGCACGCCCGATTCAGCCGCCGAGGCTGGCGCATCTTTTATGGAAGATTACATCGTTTATATAAAAACAAGATTGGGCGCAGATTACGGTAAAAATGCTCTCGGAACACCGCTCGCCATCGCTTCCTATAATTCGGGACCGGGCAGTATGATCGTTAATGTTAAAAAGATTCAAGACGGCAAAAGCAAAGTGAGTTTTTGGGATCTAATGGCAAACAGCGGAAAAATGTCGAAACAATTTCAGGCGGAAAACATTAAATATGTTCCGAAATTCTTCGCCGCGGCAATCATCGGCGAAAACCCGCAAACTTTTGAAATTTCAGGAGTTCAGCCGTTATCAACAATAAAATAAGAGAAATTAACAGGGAAAACAGTTTTAATAACTGATATTACGCAAACAATTAGCCGCATTTGATGCGGCTTTGGAGCGTGAGCGACCTTTTAGCCGCGTCCATTTATGGCGCGGTCGTCAATTGAGTTAGATTTTTAGGGCGTTTTAACGTCCTTTTTTAAGGGTTGAGTCGTGTTAAAACAGAAAGGACGTCAAAACGCCCTTTTGAAACTCATCAACAATCTGACCGCGTTCATTTTTGGACGCGGCTAAATTTCCGCCAAGCGCGGAAAAGCCCGATGAATCGGGCTAAAATTGTTTTTGCGTAACATCAGTTAAT
>JBBRVS010000357.1:0-2778 GCA_038246645.1 Pyrinomonadales bacterium | reverse complement strand
CGCGAACTTCCGTCGCGAGTTTTTTGCTCCATTTCAACGCTTCGACGTGTTCGCCCGAACGCGCGAAATTTTTCATATCTTCCGCGCTTTTCCAGCAAGTCAGAGTGTAATGCAGATAACCGAAACCCGTGTTTTTCATCTGGATAAAACCCTCTTTCGATTTTATGCCGAGCTGAACTTTTAAGCCGAGATACGACAAAATAAAGAAATACCAAAGTTTTCTGATTTTTATCGAAGTAATTGTAATTATCATATGCTCGCCGGTAAATTATTTGACTGCTTATTTAAAATATTATCAGAAAATCAAATAGTTAAAAACGGCAAGCTGAATAATTCAAACTTACCGCTTTTTTTCGACCGATTCTCGCCGGCTAAATTTTCAGGCGGCACCGTAAGTCCAATCGTAAAAAACTTCTCCGCTTGCAACAGACCAAGAAAACGGCGGCGGACCGTAAAATCTGTGCGGGTCGGTGCGTCCGTCCAATCCTTTGCCGCAGTTGCGTTTATAACGAAATTCGAAATGCAGATGCTGGGCGTTTGTTGAACTTCCTTTAGCATTTCCCGTACTTCCTGAATAACCGATAAAATCTCCGGCGGCAACAAAGGTATTCTTTTCAACAAAACTCATATTGATATGCGAGTAAAAAGCATAAAGCTCTTCGCCCCAGTAATCGAGTTTAATCAACAAAGATTTGCCATAATTCGAATTATCTGTTTTGTCATAGCTGACGACTTCGCCGTCGCAGACGGCATATATCGGCGTATCGTTAGTTGCCTGAAAATCCCAACCTTGATGCACTCTTGGCGTGCCGTCTTTATTTTTTCGAACCCAACCGAATGTGTTCCCCCGACTGCCGCTTAAAATTCTTACTTCTTTGACCGGATAATACATAGTTTTTGTTTTACAAACCTCTCTACAATTTTTTTTCGTCCATATTTACGAAATCTTAAAAAACAAGCTGTTCTCAGCAAAATTTCTCTCTCATATTTAGTAAGGCGTAAAAGTAAAACAAAAACTATCATTTATCTTGAAAAAAAATTTTTAATCAGGGCTTTCCTATAAAAAATAAATTCCTTAACTGTCGCGTTAGCGACTAATTCTACTTTGTCAGATTAAATTAACAAACGAGATTTGTTTTAACCCGTGATCCCGGGTTAAAACAAATAAGTGTAATAATATCAAAGATTAAGGTGGCATTTTAATCTAACAAAGTAGAACTAAGTAACAGAGATTTAATAAACTGTCCCACTAAGAAAAGTCTCGAAAATTAGATTTTGCCACCAAGAAAGTACGAACCAAAGTTGAAAAGAGTTTGATATTAGCTTCTAAACTTAGCGGATTTCGCATTTTGGTAATAAAAAATTTAATGGGGTATGTTATTAAATCTCTTTTACTAAGCAAGTGAACAAAAATTTTGAGTATGATGAAATTTCTAAAAACTCCTCTAACTTTCAGATTCAACTGCTGGTTTTTCTCGTCTTTCTGCAGCTTATATTTGTCACAATGGTTTACGCGCCGATTGTTGCCTGTCCCGTCGAAGCGTTTCCGGCAAAAGTTCGCTACACATCTTTTTCGCTGCCGTATCACATCGGCAACGGCGTTTTCGGCGGATTATTGCCGACCATCGGACTTCTCGCCTGCGCTTATACGGGAAATATCTACGCCGGACTCTGGTATCCGGTGATCGTTGCTTCAATAACCTTCGTCGTCGGATCAATACTTTTGCCCGAAACGCATAAGCATAAAATCTGGGACGAAATGCAAAACACGAAAGAAGCCGATTGATTCGGCGCATATTCGGGCTTTCTTTAATTATTTGTTGAAATTTTACCGTATTACTTGACAAGATTGCGATAAATTTTTAATCTTTAGATTCGTCTTCGGACGATTATTCCGCAGTAGCTCAATGGCAGAGCATTCGGCTGTTAACCGAAGGGTTGTAAGTTCGAGTCTTACCTGCGGAGCCATTTCTAAAGCAAAAAAGCGCGTCTTTTCAAAACGCGCTTTTTTCTGTTTAAATTTATACGATTTAGCGTTTCGGCGTGATTTTCCAGAGTTCTCCGCTGGATTGATCGGTGACAACATAGAGCGCACCATCGGGACCCTGGCGAACATCGCGGATTCTTTGCCCGCGGTCGGCGAGGAGATTTTCTTCGCCGACGACGCGATTGTCTTTAATGACGAGCCGCACGAGTTTTTGCGATGCCAGACCGCCGACAAATATATTGCCGCGCCATTCCGGGAAAAGACTTCCCGTATAATACTGCATACCTGAAGGAGCGATCACCGGATCCCAATAGTAAACGGGTTGCTCAAAGCCTTCTTTTTGCGTAACGCCGCCGGAGATCGGTTCGCCGGAATATTCTTCGCCGTAGGTGATGACCGCCCAGCCGTAATTTTTACCTTTTTCAATGAGATTTAATTCATCGCCGCCCTTCGCGCCGTGTTCGACCGTCCACAGACGACCTTGATCGTCGAATGTCGCCGATTGGAGATTGCGGTGTCCGACCGACCAGATTTCGGGTTTCGCGCCGGATTGTTTGGCAAACGGATTATCGGCAGGGACAGAACCGTCAGGATTAATGCGGATGATTTTGCCGATATGACTGTCCAATTTTTGTGCTTGCGGTCGCGTTACAGCTTTATCAAAACGGTCGCCGAGCGTGATATAGAGCATTTTGTCCGGTCCGAAAGCTAGGCGTGAACCGAAGTGCAAGCCGTTGTCATAAGTCGGCATTGCCTGAAAAATAACGCGAACCTGTTCGAGATTAGCGCGG
>JBBRVS010000356.1:0-2906 GCA_038246645.1 Pyrinomonadales bacterium | reverse complement strand
TGCTTCACGAAACGGCTTTTATTTAAAAAGTTGGTAGTGAACTAAAAGCATTACTTTTAGTTCACTACCAAAATAGTTACGCATTTATTCCAATATATTGATTTACGGTTGTCGTCAGCGAGTCAAAATACGGTTTTATCAGATAAACTTCCGCGCCGGAGTCCAATCCGAGTTTTTTATCCTTTTCGGCGGCATCGCCCGAATAAAATATAACGGGAATTTGCGGCAAATCTTCGCGGATTTGGCGGCATAAATCAAAACCGTCGCCGTCGGGAAATCTCGTTTCAAGCAAAACAAGATTAAAGTCTTTCTTCTTTGATAAATTAAGTGCTTCGCCGATCGTTTTGACCAGCGTGATTTCGACAAACGGCGAATTTATTGCCGTTTCAAGCAGCAAACCGTCATCTTCATTGGTTTCCACATACAGAATTTTAAAAATTTGCGGGGGTATCATCATGTCTTTTCCTCAAAAGAATTTTCAACAAATCAAAAAATTCCTTCTATAAATTTATTGTCCAAAAACCAATTTTATTTTTGTATTCGATTAGGGAAAGATACGAATTGATTTTTGTCCAATGTTTTCAAGTTTTATGTTAATTCAATGCGGTTGAGAAAAACTTGAGTTTGTATTTTTAGAAGCTGTTTTAAATAGAGGTACCGCCGCCGTCCCGGCGACTGTCCTGAGAGAAGTCCCGGTCTCAGACTCCGTATTACTTTCCTGGAAATTTAACGCCATCGGTGCGCGAGACGCACGCCGGACAGCCAGCGAGACGCTGGTGTTACTTTTCAAACAACTTCTTAGATATATATATTTTTTTCGGCTTTATACTTTTGCGGCTTTGCGTTAAAGTTTTTTTATGAAAACAGCTTTAATTCACCATCCGATCTATCAAAAACACGACACCGGCATCGGGCATCCCGAAACGCCGAAGCGGTTTGAATTGATAATGAACACGCTGAAAAGCGACGCAGAATTTTGGAATTCTCTATACGAAATCGAAGCGGAAAAAATCTCGCGCGGAATAATTCAGGCGGTTCATACGAAAAAGCATTTCGATACGGTCGAAAATGCTTTTGCCGGAGGAAACGAATATCTCGATGCCGATACGATTATTTCGATTCATTCATTTGATGCTTCGGTTTATGCGGCGGGCGGCGCGTGCAGTGCGGTTGATGCGGTGATGGCTGGGAGCGCAAAAAACGCTTTTGTCGCGGTTCGTCCGCCCGGACATCACGCGACGGGCGAACACGCGATGGGTTTTTGTCTGTTTAATAATGTCGCCATCGCGGCGCGGTATGCGCAGAATAAATACAAGGAAATCGAACGCGTCGCGATCATTGATTGGGACGTGCATCACGGCAACGGCACACAGGGAATTTTCTTTGACGATCCGACCGTTCATTTTTTCTCGATTCATCAATATCCGTGGTATCCGGGATCGGGAAGTTGGGGCGAAACCGGATTCGGGCGCGGGAAAAATTACACGCTCAATCTTCCGGTCAAAGCTAAAACATTGGCAAGCGTGCAAAAACGGATGTTTGAAAACGCGATCAATGACATTCGCAAAAATTTCAAACCGGATTTTATCTTTATTTCCGCCGGTTTCGATGCTCATTCAAGCGATCCGCTCGGACAACTGAAACTTGAAGACGAGGATTTTATTTCGATGACGAAAACCGTCAAACAATGGGCAAACGAAGTCTGTAACGGGCGCATAGTTTCGTGTCTGGAAGGCGGTTATAACCTGAAAACTCTCGGCGAAACCGTCAAAGCGCACATCGGCGCGTTAAGCGAAAATTAGAAAGTTTGCATCGTTAAGCAAGCGGTCTTTGACCGCGATTTATCAGTTCATCCGGTTTTCGCGGTCAAAGACCGCTTGCTTAACGGGTTATATTGATAAATTACAAATTCGCTTTTTCAATCGAATCAAAATCTGTTTGCGGTTGAATTGAGGGTTTTATGTTAGAATCTTCTGAAAAGGATTAAACAAAACAAAAACGGAGAAAAAAAAGATGCCGGACGTTGAAATTCCATGCGTGCAATGCAGAGAGATTTTTATTTTTTCGGAAAAGGAACAGGAAACCTTTTACCAGCGGAATATGGCTTCGCCGCAGCGTTGCTCGAAATGCCGCTCGAAAAAAGTGGTTCAGGCGAGCGATGCGCCGACCAAATTCGAGATAGTTTGTGATCACTGCGGCAAACACGACCGCGTTCCGTTTCAACCGAAAACAGGTCGCACGGTGCTTTGCAGAGATTGTTTTCAGGCAAGCCGGACTCGTGCGCGAGTCGCATAAACAAATGGTGAATGATGAATGATGAATTGTTTCAATATGAAAATTTTAGAAGGCTTCTTACGCAGCGAGATTGAAACGGTTTAAGACTTTTCAGACATTATCCGTTGTCCATTATCCATTATCCATTGATCCTTATGTTTGAAACAGTAAAATACGAATTAAATGAAACGGTGGCGGTTATTACCTTTAATCGCCCCGAAGCCTTAAATGCGCTTTCGCTCCAGCTGACCAAAGATTTGTTTTCGGCGATTCAAAAAGCGATTGCAGACAAAGCGCGAGCCATCGTTTTAACGGGCGAAGGACGCGCTTTTTGTTCGGGCGGCGATCTGCGCGAGATGCAGCAGATGTGGCAAAAAGAAGGCAGAATCGAAGCATTTATGGAAGAACCGCTCAAGGCTCTGCACGATGTCATTTTGCTGATTCGTGAAACGCCGATTCCGTTTCTTGCCGCCGTGCAGGGCGTTTGCGCGGGCGCGGGAACAAATTTCGCGCTGGCGTGTGATCTGGTTTTTGCGGCGGAAAACGCGAGTTTTAATGAAGCCTTTATCAGAATCGGACTTTCGCCCGATTGCGGCGGTTCGTTTTTCTTGCCGCGAGCCGTCGGCGAAAAG
>JBBRVS010000355.1:0-2957 GCA_038246645.1 Pyrinomonadales bacterium | reverse complement strand
GTTGACGGGTCAGAACCGTTCGCGGTAGCGAATGGTTGAACTTCAGCAATAAGTCTTATTCTATAAAACTTAAACCATCTGCTACCGCAGACGGTTCTGACTCTGACTTGAGCCGTCAACTCAAACTTGACTAAGCACTAGTATAATGCCAGGAGGAATAGCGAAATTTGGAATTAGATTAATTGACAAAAACTTGAATTCATTTCCTTATATTTTAAACTTTGGAGATTTTTAATTTTCAATTAATTCAAAAACTCCTGCTTTTTATCTTCAAACAAAACCGGATCGTCAAATTTCGGCGTTTCTTCTTCCAGAGACCAAATCTCGAACATCGCGGGCGGGAGTTCCATTATAAAACGCGAGGGTTTTTGCAGGACGGTTTGGCGTGAATAATCTACCATCATCAGCGGATATGTCAGATAGAGTTCGTCCTTGGCGCGGGTTAGGGCGACATACCAGAGGCGGCGTTCTTCTTCTTCGCTGCCCACTTCTTTGAGTGCGCGGGGCGAAGGGAATTTGCCTTCCGCCGCCCAGATGATAAAGACGGCTTTCCATTCCGCGCCTTTTGCCTGATGAATGCTCGTTAAAGTTAAAAGTTCGTCTTCTTCGCCGCCCATCACCACGTCTTCGCCGACAATCGCGTTCGGTGCGCCGAATCTTTCGGTCGAGATTAATGCGAGTTCGCTCAGAAACGCTTCGGTCGAATCGTATTTTTGTGCGTAAATTGCCAGTTGTTTTAAGTCTTCGATGCGCGATTCGGCGTTTTCAAAAGTTTCCTGCAAAAATTGTTCGTAGCCGTTCGATAGTACGAGTTCGATCTGTTTTGCGGGTTTATTGCGCGTTTCGTCGGTTGTTAAAGTTTCGAGTAGTTTGACGAAATCCTGCCACGCTTTTTTGTTGCGAACTTTTGAAAGAATGTCAGAACCGCCTGTATAAGCGGGCGGCTTTTGCGTTGATTTTGAGGTCGTTTGTTCGACGCTTTGACCACCCGCTAACGCCGGCGGTTCTGACTTGATTAGCGCAAACGGATTTTCTGCGTAAGCAAGCCGTTCATAAATCTTATTCGCCGTCGCATTTCCGACGCTCGGAATCATCTTTAAAATTCGTTTCCAGGCGAGTTCATCGCGCGGATTGACGATGATTCTCAGGTAAGAAATCACGTCTTTGATATGCGCTTGCTCGAAAAATCGCACGCCGGATTGGACGCGATACGGAATATTGCGTTTAGTTAATTCCAGTTGAAGTTCGAGAACGTGATAATGCGAACGATAAAGCACGCCGATTTCTTCTAAAGACACGCCTTCGTCGCGGAGTTCCAAAATGCGAGAAGCGATAAATGCCGATTGTTGTTCGACATCAGCGCACGGAATTAATGCGGGTTTGAAATCCTTTGACTTTTTCACCGCCTGCAAAACTTTCGGAAATTGGCGGCGATTATTCGCAATCGAAACATTGGCAAGTCCGAGAATTTCGGGCGTTGAACGATAATTCGTTTCGAGTTTATAAGTTTCGGCTTCCGCGTAACGCTTTGGAAATTCGTAAATATTCTTAAATTCCGCGCCGCGCCACGCGAAAATAGATTGCGCGTCGTCGCCGACGACCATTACGTTGCGGTGTTTGACCGCGAGAAGATCAATAATTTCGGCTTGAAGCCTGTTCGTGTCCTGATATTCGTCAACCAAAATATGCTCGAATTGATTGGCATAAAACGCGCCGATGTCCGGTTTTTCGATCAAAAGCCGTTTCCAATTTAAGAGAAGATCGTCATAATCCATCACATTTCGCTCGCGCTTTCGCTCCATATAATTGAAATCCACGCGCTTTATTTGCTGCGTCAACATTTCAAAATACGGATATTTTGCGATAATCACATCTTCAATCGGCTGATCGGTGTTGTTGGCATAAGAGATTATGTTTTGAACAACTTGCGGCTTCGGAAAGCGTTTAGACTTCGTATCAATTCCCGATTCGTCTATGCAAACGGTAATAAAATCGTTCGCGTCTTCGGAATCGAGGATCGAATAATTTGAATCAAAACCGATTGAAACGGCGTGTTTGCGTAAAATTAAATTCGCAATTCGGTGAAAAGTTCCGCCCCAAACGCGATGCACATTCTGCGTTCCGGTCAGAAGTTCGACGCGCTTGAGCATCTCACGCGCCGCCCGATTCGTAAAAGTCGCCAGAAAAATATTCTGCGGCGCAACGCCCTGTTCGAGCAGATAAGCGACGCGGTAAGTTATCGCACGGGTTTTCCCAGTTCCCGCACCGGCAACAACAAGCGCGGCTTTCGGCGGCGAAGTTACGACGCGAAACTGTTCTTCATTGAGTTCCTGCCGGTAGCGCGTCAACTTTTCCGGCAAACCGCTCTTATCTCTTTTGACGACGTATTTTTTCATTCTTACAATCGTAAATCTTGTTTAGTTATTGAACAAATAAAAAAGCAAAATCTTTCATAAAATAAATTAATCGGTTATATTAAAGTTCAATTTTATCGGCTTTTATTTTATGGAAAATTTAGAAACGGAACAGCGAAGAGTTAGAGAATTAGGGTTTCAAAAACTCAATGAATTGGAATCTGCCGGAAAAGATGTTTCGGTTGAATTACTTTTGAAATGTTTATCGAATCCTTATCAATACATTCATATTCGGGCAATCGAGAGCGTTAAAGATTATGAAAGAGAAGATTTCACAATAATTTATGGAGTAGCTTTAAACGACAAATGCGATTCTGTCGTTGCTGAAGCGGCAGCGGCTCTTGCAAAAATAAACTCGGATAAAGCACTTGAAATTTTAACTAATGCTTTTTTTGAAGGCGATATAGAACCTGTTTGCAATTAAAGCCATAATCACTTTTACTTTAATAATGGCATATACAACAGATTTAACATTACCTCAATTCGAGGTTTTAGATGAATTATTACCCAAGAGTAAGACGCGCGGATGCGATGTTTCAAGGC
>JBBRVS010000354.1:0-3049 GCA_038246645.1 Pyrinomonadales bacterium | reverse complement strand
GTGCAAAATTCGTATATTTTTACATTCTCAGTAGATCCAAATTTTGAAAAAATGCTTTATTAACAAGTATTTGAAAACAAGGCTTCGTTGCCCGAATCAGCCAATTTTCCAAAAATTGAGCAAAAAATCTACATTTTTGATATTTCCTATTTCAAAGATTTTCAGCAAATTGCTGATATTTATTAAAATTTGGATCTACTGATTCTAAAAAAATATGAATAAAAATATGTGTAAAAAGCAATCGCGGAAAGATATTGGATTTTCAAGAAAAGACGAGTTAAAAATCATAATGATTTTCCCTGTGATTATTTTGCTATTCGTTAGTGGAATTTTCTCGCAAGTTTCGGCACAAAGCGACAAACAGATCGAAGAAATTCGCCGAATTTATAAAGAAACCAACGAAAAAATAACCAGAAGTGAAAATGACGGCGAATCTTCGGAAATATATCTGAGCGAACTCGTCGTCAATAAAAACAACGGTTCGTATCCGGCGGTCGGAATTTATAATTCGGTTGTTAAATTTTATTACACTTTCGGCAATCGTGAACAAAATCCGTATCCCGATCGTTTAATAAAAGTCGAAATAACGACTAATCGCTCGGCGCGCACGGAAAATGCCGAATTTCTTTTTAATCCGGCGGGACAGCTTATTTTTTATTTTGAGAACAAAGACGACGCGGAAATACGTGTTTATTTTTCTGCTGAAAAGCCGATACGCATCTTAAAAGGAACGCAAAATGTAAATCTCAACGACAAAACCGCGACCGAACAGATAAAAAATATTTTGTCCGAAAAAAGAAAACTCACCGGGATTTTCTCGAATTCACTAGACTTCAAATCTCTAAATCCGCAAATTCTCGATATTAAATTACACAAACTAAAACACACCTTAAGCCGTCGGTCAGAGACAGACGGCTTAACTTTCAACTTTTTTTATATTCAAAATAAATCGTTTCAGGCTTTTCTCATTCGCCCACATTTTCTTTTGCAATTGGTTTTGTTGCACAGTTTTAAGTAAAATAGCCTGAGAAAATTATTATGAAAGCAATTGTTAAAAGCAAAGCCGAAGAAGGACTCTGGCTCGAAGACGTTCCCGAACCGGAGATCGGGATAAATGATGTGTTGATCCGCGTTTTGAAAACGGGAATCTGCGGAACGGACGTTCACATCTGGAATTGGGATGCGTGGGCGCAAAGCACGATCAAGATTCCGACGATTCTCGGACACGAGATCGTCGGCGAGATCGTCGAAGTCGGCTCGAATGTGAGCGATTTTTTCGTCGGCGATATTGTTTCGGTCGAAGGTCACTTGGTTTGCGGTCGTTGCCGCAATTGTCTGGCGGGAAGACGTTATAAATGCGCCAACACGCTCGGCTACGGCGTAAATACGGACGGCGGTTTTGCCGAATTTATGGCTGTTCCTTATACCAATATTTGGAAACATAATCCGAATGTTAATTTAGAAGTCGCGGCGATTTTCGATCCGTTCGGCAATGCCGTTCACACCGCGCTCGCCTTTGAAGTTTTCGGCGAAGACGTTTTGATTACCGGCGCGGGACCGATCGGCATAATGGCTTCGGCGGTCGCCAAACACGCAGGCGCAAGACACGTCGTCATCACCGACATCAACCCGAAACGCCTCGAACTCGCCGAAAAAATGGGCGCGGTCACGCGGGCGATCAACACGAAGAAAACTTCAATCGCCGAAACCCAAAGGGAACTCGGAATGACCGAAGGCTTCGATGTCGGTTTTGAAATGTCGGGCGTAGCATCGGCTTTCCGCGATATGGTCGCCAATATGGCGCACGGCGGACGCATCGCGCTGCTTGGAATTCCGACCGAAGAATTCGCCATTAACTGGAAAACCGTCGTCTTCAATATGCTCGACATCAAAGGCATCTACGGGCGCGAAATGTACGAAACCTGGTATCAAATGTCAGTTCTTTTAGAAAGCGGCGTGAACATCGAACCCGTCATCACGCACCGTTATTCATACAAAGATTTTGAAAAAGGATTTGAAGTAATGCGCGAAGGAAATTCAGGTAAAGTGATTTTGGATTGGAGCGAGATTTGATAGCGTGTCAGAACCGTCTGCGGTAGCGGGCGGTTTAAGTTAGTGATTTGCAGCGTTAATTGACATCCGAGATACTAAACTTAAACCATCCGCTACCGCAGATGGTTCTGACTTGCAACCGCAGATAATTTTTATGTGGAACGATACTGATATTCCTCTTGCTTATTTGATTACGTTTAGGAGTTACGGAACGTGGCTTCACGGGGACGAACGCGGTTCGGTTAGTCGTCATAAAAACCAGTATAAGAGTTCGCGTTTGTCGCATAATGAAGAATGGCTTGAAACAAACAGGCAGAGATTGAAAAGTGAGATCGTTACGTTAAATGCGGAACAAAGAAAGACGGTCGAAAAAGCGATTCGTGAAACTTGCGAGTTTAGAAAATGGCATCTGCAAGCGGTAAATGTCAGAACAAATCACGTTCACACAGTTGTTTCAATCGGCGCGAAGAAACCTGAAATCGCGCTCAACGCATTCAAAGCGAACGCAACCAGAGAAATGCGCCAAAGCGGTTGTTGGCAAAACGAAAAAAGTCCGTGGGCGGACAAAGGCAGTAAAAGATATTTGTGGAACGAAAAAAGCGTCGCTGCGGCGATTGATTATGTGATAAACGGACAGGGCGATGAGTTGCCGGACTTTGATTAGAAGTCAGAACCGCCTGCCGTAGCGGGCGGTTTAAGTCAGTGATTTGAGTTGTCTAATTAACATCCAAGATGCGAAAATTTAAACCATCCGCTACCGCAGATGGTTCTGACACGACGAGTCAGAACCGCCTGCCGTAGCGGGCGGTTGAAGCTAATGAACTCGAATGTTTAATTATAAAGAGTCGAGTTGCGAAAATTAAACCATCCGCTACGGCAGATGGTTCTGACACGACGAGTCAGAACCGCCTGCCGTAGCGGGCGGTTGAAGCTAATGAACTCGAATGTTTAATTATAAAGAGTCGAGTTGCGAAAATTAAACCATCCGCTACCGCAG
>JBBRVS010000353.1:0-3050 GCA_038246645.1 Pyrinomonadales bacterium | reverse complement strand
AATCGAACGAACAGCTTCAGCGTTCGGCGTTTTGCCGGTCAGATGAATTTCATCATTCACGACAAACGCCGCGCCGCCCGATTTGATCCAACCGAGAAATTTTTCTTCATTTCCGAGCAAGCCACTCATAAAATCGTCGGCTTGCGACATTATTTCGACGAGTTCTTTGTGACCCCGGCTTAAATGCTTGACATATTCGTGATTTTCCGCCGCTTCTTTCGCCGCCATTTGCAGCGATAAAAAATGCGCGAGAAATTCGCAAGCCATCCGCACCTCGTGCGCGACGTAACGCGGCGCGGCGTAATGATGACAGGCGACCAAACCCCAGAGTTGATTGTCTTTAATGATCGAAAGCGACATCGTGGCGCGAACGCCCATATTCCGCAGATATTCGGTGTGAACCGGCGACATACTCCGCAAAACCGCGTAGCTCAAATCGAGCGGTTTGCCTGTTTGCGTGTTGATTTCAGGCACGAGCGCGACCGATTCGGCATTGTTATCAACCTTAAATCTCAGCCAGTTTTTCAAGTAAAGCGCACGCGCCTGCTGCGGAATGTCGGACGCGGGATAATTCAGACCGAAAAAGGATTCCAAATCCTCGCGTTTCGCTTCGGCGACGACTTCGCCCGAACCTTCGACGGCGAAACGATAAACCATCACGCGGTCGAAACCGGTAAAATCGCGGATCTGTTCGACGGCTTTTGCGGAAGATTCGGCAACCGAAGAAGTCGTTTCCAATTCGGCAAGCGTTGATTTGAGCGATGCGTAAAGCTCCCGCGAAATATCGGGACTTTCAGCCGTTTTTTCTTCGAGTTCGAGAATCAGCGAACCCTGAAAACGATGAATGATCGCCTCGAATTCCTTGCCCGAATTCGCTTTGACCGGCGGCAAATAATGCGGCGACGCTTCAAGGTTTTTCGGCAGAATCTTTTTGATCTGTCCGACGCTTTCGGGCGCAAACACTTTTTCCCAGATTTCGCCAATCAGCAATTCGGGCGCAAAACCGAGCATTTCCGCCGAGTTCGCGCTCGTCTGCGAAATCGTCAGCGAATCTTCGTCAACCACCAAAATCGCGCCGTGCGGCTGAATCGAACCCGGCATATGAATCGGCTCGCGGTCGCAATTTGTTAAATCAACTTTCTCATTGTTCATATACAAAAGTAATCCGTCATAATTTTTTCTTTGTAAACTCCAGTCTTGATTAGGGATACAAGAGAAAATTTAACACTAGAGATATGCACACCGATGAAGCCGGATAAAGGCAAGATAAAGACCAATGAATGTTCCAAAAGCAATGAATTATCTGTCCTTATCATCTTAAATCTGTGTGCATCTGTGTTAAAAACATTGCTGATTTTCTAATCAAGACTCAGGTTTTGTAATTTCAGTCCGCGCTCCCAGCCAAGTGTCAAATTTCGTAAAAGTATTAACTGCCGAGGCAATTATTTCTTTGACCGCCTTCAAAATTTCCGCTTGTTCGTTCGCCATCGCGCTGAACGCCTTCCACATCTGCCAGACTCGCTCACCGTAACTGTTAAAAACCGCCGCGCCGTTTTCGGGCGAAAGATTCAAATTCTGCCGCAGATGTCTGCCGATAATCTGTCCGCCGAGCGTCGCGCCTTCCAACACATACAAACAGCCGATTACTTGCGCGAAGCTGTCGAGCGCAGGCAAATCGCGGCATAATACGAGTGAACTTGGATCGAAATCTTCACCGTTCAGGTTCTTCAAATCACGTTCGAGCAACGGTATTTTCATACGCGGCTCATAAATTCAATTTTTGTTTTTTAACCGTTTGCCGCTCGCTTCGGATTTCCGTTTCAAATTGATTGATCGCTCCGAGCATATTGAATAGTAATCGTCCGGTCGCGTCCGACGTGTTGATATTTTGGTCAATGACGTGCAATTCGACATCCTTACGTCTTAATTGTTCGGCAATCTGGCACAGATGCAGAGTCGAACGCGCCAGCCGGTCAAGTCGTGTAATGACCAATGTATCGCCTTCTCGGACGTATTCCAGACACGTCAGAAGTTGCGGTTGCTGTCCGCCGGACGCGCTTTTCTTTTCTTGAAAGATTTTTTGACAATTTTTTAGTTTATCGAGTTGGACATCCAAACTTTGCCCGACCGAACTGACTCGCGCGTAACCGACCTAATGCCATAATGTTCAAAACTTCTCAAAAGGTATCTTTTTACTCTAGACGTTATAAGAATTATATCATAAGACATAAAATGAGACGCAGTTTTTGATTTGTCTCAGAAATTCTACTTTTTGAGTCATCTAAGCAGGTAAGCAAAAGTAACCAGGTCTAATGATTCTAAAACGTAGAACAGGCTGACAGCCTGTTCTACGTTTTGCTATTAGTGTTCCGACGTGAACAGGCTAACAGCCTGTTCTACTCTTATTACGCCGCATAACATTTACTTACCTGCTTAGCAATTGAATATTTATAAAAAAAGCATCAGCCGAAATAAACTATTCGACTGATGCTTTTTTTACTTTTTTTGGCAAGGTTCTGCTGATTTATCTGACAAACGCGTTCGCAACGGGTTGATCACGGTGTCTGTTTAGTAAATCCGTCAAAAACAACGCTAAGGCATCTAAGTTGTTGAAAACATTAGCCTGAAATTCTACTTTTTTTATCAATTCCGGTGCTTGAACTGCTTAAATTGCTTAAACTTTTCATTTTCGATTTTTTATTTTTACAAAAGGGTGGATTTTCTAAACTCGCGCAAGCCTTGCCGGGCTAGTGTTTGTCCGACCGGAAAACTGTATTTGCCGTAAACATTAGACCTTATGCGTAATAAATTTGGTGTAATAGCAACACTTTGAAAAACGATTTCCGCATCAGGTTGCGATAATTGTGGGTGCCGCAGGCGATTTCCATCACGTCGTCCGAGATATTTTCGACTTTGAGCCGCATTTCCTCTTTGACGATTCGTAATCTTTTCGCGCCGCTGATCAAATGTTCAACGACGACTCGCACCCGACTCAAGTCCAAATTTGCTTGCTTTTCTTCCTTCGTCAACTCTTTCCCTCGCGGTTTTTT
>JBBRVS010000352.1:0-3133 GCA_038246645.1 Pyrinomonadales bacterium | reverse complement strand
TTTCTGGCTTCGTCATCGCGGTCAACGCGCAAATATGCCTTTGCTAAATTCAGTCGCAGATTTGAATTGTTTTTTTCGAGTTCCAGACCTTTTTCCAGATATTCTATGGCTTGTTCGGTTTTTCCGCCGATAAGTCCGGTTTCGAGTTCGATTCTTGCCAGACCGTCATACGCACTCGCGCCTTGATAATCGGGTTGAAGCGCGATGACTTTTTTCATCGCGGCGCGGATTTCGTCAATTCTCTTTAAACCGACCGTCATCGGGGCACGTTTTGCGGCTTCGCCTAAGTTTGCGGCAAACCAGAAATGCCCGTCGGGTTTTTCCGGTTCGATTCTCATAGCGATTTGCGCCGACTTTTCGCCGGTCTTAAATGCCGCGTCAATTTCCTTTTCGGTTTCGCTCTGTTTGCCGAGAAAATAATTGTATTTAGAATACGTCCACTCGACTTCGTAGTTGCGGTTGTCGGCGTGTCTGGCTTGAGCGAGTGTTTTGATCGCCCCGCGCAATTTTGCCAAATCTTCGCGTTGCTCGAAAAGCTCATCAGCCTTTTTCAGCGTTTCAGGGATGTTGACATCGGCGCGTGCGTTCGATAAATCATCGGTTGCTTCGCTGGAAGAAGCGCACGAGACGGTCAAAAATAAAAACAAAACAATTGTAATAAAACCGTAATTTCTTATATCGTTCATATCGTTCAAGTTACGAAAATGCTAAAATTTTGCTATATTCTATCTCTTTGCAGATGCGACAAATTCAGATAATTATTTCATAAAAAAAGAAAATGAACAAAAACGGACAAGCGGCATCTTTTTACGATCTGGAAGGAACTCTGGTCAGCACGAATCTGGTGCATACGCTCGGATTTTACGCCCGCCGCCAGCAGGGTTTGCTCAAAACGGTGAAAAAGAGCGTCGGAACGCTGGCAAAACTGCCGCTGTTCGGCGTGACGGATCTTTATTCGCGCAATGTTTTCAACGAATTTTTCTTTCGCAGCTACACGGGCGAATCGGAAGATCGTTTGCGTTATTTTTCCGAAGAACTTTTTGAAGATGTCCTAAAGCCCGCGATTTTTGACGGAACGCCGGATTTGATCGAAAAATCGAAAAAACTCGGACACCGGCAGATCGTCGTCACGGGCGCACTTGATTTTTCGGTCAAGCCCTTGTGCGATTTTTTAGGAATTGACGATTTTGCGGCAAATCGTCTGGAATTCGTCAACGGCTACGCGACGGGCAGACTTCTTCCGCCCGTGATGGCTTCGGCGACCAAAGCCAAATGGATTCGTGAATACGCCGAGAAAAACGATATAAATCTATCGGAATCCTACGCGTATTCCGATTCGATCTCCGATCTGCCGATGCTTTCGATCGTCGGTCATCCGGTGGCGGTCAGCCCCGATTTTCGCTTAAAACAAACCGCGCTCCAGCACGATTGGGCGATCTTGAATTTGAAGTAAATTTCTTTGGAGAACGGCTGAACTTCGGACGCATTAAACAGATCGGAGAAAAATGCTGCGTGATAGAGTTTCAAAAAAACGCATCAAACAATTTATGAAGAGATTTATATTTTTAACCATAATTTTGCTGATGTCGTCGCTGCTGGCGGCGCAGAGTTCGTCGCGGATTTCGCCGGAAAATACGGTTTTGCCGCCGTCTTCAAAAATTGTCAACGCGAAAAATTTATTGAGCGATATTAAAATGCTCGCCGCCGATGAAATGCGCGGACGCGGCGCGGGTTCGGCGGAAAGCGTCAAGGCGCGGGGATTTGTCGAGAAAAGATTTAAAGAATCGGGTTTGAAACTTTTAGAAAATTCTTATTTGCAGGAATTTCCGCTCAGAAGCCGCAATAATGTCGAAGCCGGAAAAGGCGTAAACGTCATCGGAGTTATCAAAGGACGGAAAAACGCGGAAAAATATATTGTTATCACGGCACATTACGATCACGTCGGCGTTGAGGACGGCGAAATTTACAACGGCGCGGACGATAACGCGTCCGGCACCGCCGCGCTTTTCGCGCTCGCCGAATATTTCAATAAAAATCAACCGTCGAATTCGCTTCTTTTCGTCGCGTTTGACGCGGAAGAACGCGGACTTCAGGGCGCGAGGTATTTCGTCAATAATTTGCCGGTAAAAAAAGAATCTATTTTATTGAATATCAATATGGATATGATTTCGCGCAGCGATAAAAGCGAACTCTACGCCGTCGGAACTTTTCATTATCCGCTGTTAAAACCGCATCTCGAAACAGTTGCTAAACGCGCGCCCGTCAAACTTCTGCTCGGACACGACCGACCGGAACTCGGGCGCGACGATTGGACGAATCAATCCGATCACGCCGCTTTTCATCAGGCGAAAATCCCGTTCATCTATTTCGGCGTCGAAGATCACAAGGATTATCATCGCCCGACCGATGATTTCGAGAATATCAATCAGGATTTTTATGTGAAAGCGGTCGAAACGATTCTTTCGGCAGTTAAGGAATTGGATAAGAATTTGAAATAAAACTGATTGTAAGACAGACTTTTATTTGATGAATTAACAGCGAATAGGAGAAAATTTATGCAGACAAATCTGGAACAAGTTACGGATATGATTCGCGCTTTGCCTCTCGAAGATTATGATAAAGTGCGTGAATTGCTTGACGAAGCGGAGCAAGCTAAACGCGAGAAAAAAGAAAAATCGAATTGGAGACTTGAGCGATACAAAAAAGCGCGAAAATGGCTTGATGAACATAGCGAAGAGTATTTGAATAAATGGGTTTGTTTGGAAGGCGATAAACTCATTGCGGTTGATGACGACGGGCGGACGGTTTATCAGAAAGCAATCGAAGCCGGAATAGACTCGCCGTTTATTCATCACATTGTCGAAGAACCAAAATTTTACGCCGGAGGCGGTTATGAACTTATACGCGATTGAATTTTCAACCGCTTTCGATTATGACACGCTGCAAACAGGCATCACGATTCCCGTAACGCTCGGTTATAATTCGCGGACGGTTGATTTTGAAGCGAAACTCGATACGGGTTCGAGTCACTGCATTTTTGAGAGAAGATTCGGCGAAAACCTGAGAATTGAAATCGAAAAGGGAACGCTCGAAAAATTCGGCACGGCAACCAACGGCTTTTTCGCCTACGCAC
>JBBRVS010000351.1:0-3165 GCA_038246645.1 Pyrinomonadales bacterium | reverse complement strand
TCTGCGTGATATAACATTTATTGTACGCAGAGACGCAGAGAACGCAGAAAAAAAATCAAATGAAAACATTCAGTTCAATAATTAACGAAGGAATACCGTTAAAAACGCTGTTTAGCATTCAACTTGGTTTCCAGATTCTGCAAAATCTGCGCGTGGATCGTTTCGATCTCTTCTTCCAAAAGCGTTCTCTCATTGCTCCGGTATTCAAGCCGGATCGTCAATGAACGCTCGTCATCAGCCACGCCTTTGCCTTCATAAACATCAACAAAAACGATATTTCGCAAAAGCTCGTAATTATTTGCCTTGATCTCCTGTTTTATTTCCGCAAAACTCAAACTGCGTTTTATCAGCAGCGAAATATCGCGGACAATCGCCGGAAATTTCGGCAGAGGATAATAAAAAACACCAGGTTGTTCGGCTTGAAGCAGTGTTTGCAGATCAATTTCGGCGACGAAAACGCTCTGTTTGAATTTATAATTTGCCGAAATTTCTTCACTGAGCCGACCGAGCGAGCCGACCGGATTTCCGTTAAAACGAATTTCTGCCGATTGACCTTTTTGCAAGTGTTTGACATCTTTGGCAACAAAAGCCAGATCCGGCAGATTCAAAGCGCCTACCGCCGTTTCGAGTGCGCCTTTCGCGTCGTAAAAATCCAGGGCGCGCACCGCCGCAGCTTTATTTTCCAGAGTTTCGCTGCCGGTCAAAACGATTGATAAAAGCTCGCGCTCATCGGGCAAACCGTTTTCTTTTTCAGAAGCTGCAAAAACCTTGCCGAGTTCAAAAAGTTTGATGTCGCGCTTTTGATGATTAAAATTCGTGCGAACCGCTTCGATCAAACCCGACAGCAGGCTTTGCCGCATCCGCGTCGAACCTTCGATGATCGAATCTTGCAGAGAAACGAACTTTTCTTCGATATTTTCATTAATGAAATTCGGAATAAATTCATAAGTTTCATCGTGTTTCGTATCAATAAAACTATACGAAATCGCTTCATCAAAACCTTGATCGGCGAGAGTTTGGCGCAGTAATTTCTTGCGCGGTTCGTTCGGCTGATACGCTCCCGAAGAAGTTGCGGGCGGAATTTCGTCACCGAGTTTGTCATAACCGACAATTCGCGCCACTTCTTCGACCAGATCCTCTTCAATCGCAATATCGTGCCGCCAACTCGGAGCGGTGAAAAGTCTTGAGTCTTGAGTCTTGAGTCTTGAGTCAATTCCCAATGCCGATAAAATTCTCAGGATTTCTTCTGTTTCAACATTTAAACCCGTCAATCTTTCTACGGCAAAATGAATATCGTTTGATACGATTTCGTTCGGAATAAATTTTTGCGGATAAACATCGGCAAATTCTCCGGCAGTTCCGCCCGCGAGTTTACAAATTAAGTCCGTCGCACGGTTTGAAGCATTAATCAGATTTTCGATGTCAACGCCGCGTTCAAAACGATAACTGGCTTCGGTCGCCAGGTTTAATTTGCGGGAAGTTGCGCGGATATTCGAGCGTTTGAAATACGCGACTTCCAATAAAACATCGGTTGTCTCGGCAGTTATTGAAGATTCAAAACCGCCCATAATTCCGCCGACGGCGACCGCCTTTTCCGCATCGCAGATCAAAAGCATCGTTTCATCTAATTTACGAGTCGCTTCATCGAGAGTTTTGATCGTTTCACCAACCCGCGCACGTCTTACTATAATCCGATTTTCCGCCAATTTATTAAAATCAAAAGCGTGCATCGGCTGACCGAGTTCGAGCATCACGTAATTCGTAATATCCGCGACATTATTGATCGAACGCTCGCCCATTGATTCGAGCCGCTTTTTCAGCCATTCGGGCGACGGTGCGATTTGTACGTTGCGAATAATCCGCGCCGTAAAGCGTTGGCAAAGATCGGAATCTTCAATTTTCACAAGATTTTGATTATCTTCCTTCGCGTCTTCGCTCCTTTGCGCCTTGGCGTTAAGAGAATTGCCCGTCAAAGCCTGAACTTCGCGCGAAACGCCCAAGTGCGACAAACAATCCGAACGGTTTGAAGTCAGATCAATATCGAAAATAAAATCGTCGTTTTGCGGATGAATTCCTTCGACAGCCAAACCCGCGCCCGTTAATTTAACCGCCAATTTCTGCGGCGACAGATCAATTTCAACCAAATCTTTTAACCAATTGTAACTAATGTTCATAATGACAAAAATGCCGAACCCGGTCGGCAAGTTATTATAATTTATTAAAAATTTTTGAATTTCCTAATAAATGCCTAAATAGTTAATTTCAAAATAAATAAATTCACCATTCACCATTTATAATTCACAATTAAACCGTTTCAGGCAACTGCGAAACATCGTTTTCAAATGCTTCCGCGCCTTTGGCAAGGCGCTCGCACATTTGTTGAAAAATAAAGAAATGCGCCGGATAAAATGTGTACCAGTAAAGAAATCCGAAAAGTCCTTTCGGCGCGAAGATCGCAGTTTGAATCAATTCGGTTTGTCCATTTTTCGGCACGGCTTCAAATCTCAGCCACGCTTTTCCGGGAACTTTCATTTCCGCTCGAAGCAAAATAAATCTGTCTTCTTCTAAATCCTCAACACGCCAAAAATCAAGAGCTTCGCCGATCTGAACTTCGGTCGGATGACGACGACCGCGCGAAAGTCCCGGACCGCCGACCAGCGAATCCATCCAGCCGCGAACCTTCCAAGCCCAATTCCACGCCAGCCAACCTTTATCACCGCCGATGCTCGTAAAACTTTTGTAAACCGAAGATGGTTTTGCGTCCGTCAAAACCGTTCGAATTTCTTTAATTAAGCCTTCGTCATCGGTCAATTTGTAAGTTTCGCTTTTTCCCAGCGAACTTGTCCAACGTGTTTCAGTCGCTTTTTGTTCGATCTTTTCCAAAGCCAGACTGACTGCCGTATGATAAGGCATCGGTTTAACTTCGGGAAAATTTTCAAACGCTTTTCCCGTATCAGCTAAAACCGGATTGATTATTCCTTTGACAAGCGGCACAGCCAGCGAATTCGGTATCGGCGTTATAAGTCCAACCCAAAGTCCTGAAAGCAAAGGCGTTAAAACCGGAACGGGAATTATAATTCTTTTCAAACCGCGAACTTCTGCAAAAATTTCCATCATTCCGCGAAAGGGAAGTCTGTCCGCGCCGATTTCGACGATTCCCAAAGG
>JBBRVS010000350.1:0-3165 GCA_038246645.1 Pyrinomonadales bacterium | reverse complement strand
GCGAGTTGACGGCGTAAACGATTGCCCTGCAATAAGAGCATTGAGCGGTTTCCTGATACGGATTGTGCGAAAGATTCGCCCCGCAATCCGAACACGACACGGGAAAGATATTTTTGCGAACGGGAACGGCGGCGCATCTCATCGGCAATTCGTATTTTTCCAATTCTCGGTTGACCTCGCCCGCAAACACGGCGGCTTCGGCGGCGTAACCCGCCGCGAAAAACTGGCTGACCATTGCCATCAAATCATCGGGATATGCCGAACCATATTTCAGCCATTTTCCGTCCTCATTAATATAGACGCGCAAAACATTTCGCGCTTCCCGGAGAGCTTCGCCGGGTTCTTGCGCCTTGATCCACATTTCAAATGCGTATATGCAATACAAGCTATACATCAAGTCGGAGTCTTTAAGTTCCTCCAGCGCGTGACGAGCGTTGACTTCCGCTGCCTCGGCATATCTTCCCTGTTCAGCCAGATCATAAGCCTCTCTCGAGATTTTTGACCTTCGCCGTTCCTCAGGACTATTTAGAAAATAGTTTTGAATAAAATCTTTGATAAAGCCCATATTCGTTTTCTGAATTGATAAGACAATTCAGCGAAAAACATTTCATTCTTTTTCATCGCCCGCTCAATTCGACGACCGCATTCAATTTGCCGAAGCTGTTCGGCTAATAAACCGGCGGCTGATTGTTGGGTTCATTTATCGGCATTGATAGATTATCCGGCGCAGAATTCACGGCGTTTTCTCCTTATTTATTTTGATTTTCGACCCGGCTAAAACCCTGATGATTCTCAATTTTCAGCTTCTCGTTTTCCCGGTCAACGACGATCTGCATCTGCCGGTCTTTGGTTCCGAAAGTTCCTTTTTGCTCGTAAAGTTCGAGCGTCAGTTTGTCTTCGTCTTGCTTGACGATTCGATATTTCCCTTCCTGTTTAATCGGCGGATAACCGGTTTGCAGAAATTTTCCGTCGGCAAACGTCCATTCGAGAAACCAAACTCTCGAACGCCCGCTCTTATCTTTGGGAAACTCGCCCACTAATCGCCATTTTCCCTGAATAAACGTTTCGTGATCCTGCGCCGAAATCACACAGGACGAAAACGGCGTCAGCCCTAACGCCGCGATTGAAATTAAACCGAGTAACAATTTTCTCATCATTTTTCCGCCTCTCTCCGGCAATGTTTTTCAACTTTAAAGTACTGCCGCCGCCTTTTATCAATTCGTTATTTCCCGCTCTCTTAAATTGATAAGACGTTTTGGAAAAAACATTTCAAATTATTTTCAAAATAATAAAGAGAAATTTTTCAACCGTTCCTTAAACCGTATTCCGCACGATAACTTTTTTCCGTTTAACCGATGCCGAAAACGACGCGCAAAATGATCGGCGAGTTGGCAAGCAGAATGGTCAAAAGGGCGCGCGGGCGTTTGATGTCCTCGGCGAGATAATACATTCGCGGCGGAAAATAAATGAGCAGCGCGATAAAAGTGATAAAGAAAAGTCTGCCGAGAAAATCCGTTACGCCAGAAGGCGGTCGGGACGGAAAAGACAGCAGCATATTCAGCACCAGCTCGAACGCGATCATATTCAGGTAAAGACACGCATCGCCGACGGTTTCCGCAAACGGGTCGCGCAGGAATTCGAATGACGGATCTTTCTTCGGCGGCGAAAAATAGCGATAAACGACGTAGGTTTGCAGCGCGGCGAGAAACATTCCGAAAAACACCGCCGGCACAAAAGTCGCGCCGTCCAATTCTTTGTCGCCGTAGAAGAATTGAAAAATATAGGCGATGATAAAACAGACGATTAGTATATTCAGACAGAAATAAAGAACCGGATTGAATACACAACCCGCCACCGATTCTTCAGAATTGACGGATTTCGCGCCGCCGCGCCGCCGGTGAAAATGCCAACGCTTGAGCGTCGTGCCGAGCGGCGGCAAAATAAAAATTCCCAGACAGAAAAGAAACAACAGGTAATACGCGACCAAATTTCCCGCATTTGCTTTTTGAATCAGACCGATAAATTTGTCGGTCAGAAAATTCATCGCCCCAAGATTCAGCACAAAAACGAGAACGTCGAGCAGCATACCGCGATTGGTCGGAGCGAACAGACTTTTCAAAGTTTTTATAAAAGATTCCATTTTGCGTGTCTCCTCAAAAAATCCGCACGCGAAAGAAAAAATAAAGAAACGACGGCAGATTCGCCAGCAAAATCGTCAGCCAGACGATTGGGCGGTGGATGTCTTCGGCGAGATAAAAATTGCGCGGCGGAAAATAGAACAGACAAAGCATCAGCAGATAAAGGATGGAAGAGGAAAAAACTTCCCCGCCGTTTTTGACTCCCTCGCCATAAAGATCACTGAACAGATAACCCCAGAAAATCTGAAAGCAAATCATATTCAGAAAAATGCACAAATCGCCGAGCGCGGCGGCGAGCGGCGTTTCAAGAAACTTTCGGAGGCGGTCAAAAAACGGTCGGTCGAGAGAATACAAGATTTCGTAAATCGAAAAGCCTGAAAGATCGTAATCCGATCCCTTTACGTGAAGTTGCCAGAAAGCCGTGCCGTAACCAACTTCATAAAAATTGGAAATGACAACCGCACCGACGAAACAATAAATCATCCAGCCGAAAAAAATGGCGAGTATCGCCCACGTCGAACTAAGATACGAATCTCTCAGTAAGACTTGATGCCATGAAACGGCGGCGAACGCGCCGATGACCAGCAGCCAGATAAAACAAAACCACGGACTGAAAATAAAAAGCCTGATGTTTTTTGCGACTTGTTTTTCCTTACCTTGGTCTTCAAGACGCTCCCAAAACTGGTATTTTTTGAGAATCGCGCCGAGCGGCGACAGAATCATCAATCCGGTGTAAAAGAGCGCGACCGCCAGTTTTGCCCAAACGTCTTCTTCCGGCGCACGGCTCATTTCAATAAAATTCCCCGTCAGCAGACGCATCAAAAAAATGCTCAAAACGAAAACGCAGATGTCGAGCAGAATGCCGCGATTCATCCGGGCGAAAAGGCTTTTCAAAAGTTTTACGAAAGATTTTTTCATTCGGAAATTCCCGGCGCGGCTGATTTCAACATTTGCCCGATCCCGCTGATCAGCAGAACCAGCGAAATCAAAACCACCACCGGACCGGCGATGAGCATTATGTAAAGCG
>JBBRVS010000349.1:0-3242 GCA_038246645.1 Pyrinomonadales bacterium | reverse complement strand
GTTGATTGCTCATCCACATCGCCTTGCAAATTAGCAAAAGCCGCCCGCAAATGATGGTCACTCGTCGGAATCGAACGCGCCGACGCGAGCGCACCATCAGAATTGATAATAGTTTGATAACACCGACTTGAACCCAAATCCAAGCCGACATAAAATGATTCTTGCATCGTAAAAACCTCCTATTATTTAAGAAGGTCATTCAAGATGCTTGATTGTCAAACAGCAAGTCGGATGTCAGCAGACAAAAGGCTGTCTTTCATCCTACCAATGGACGTGAGGGCGAAACAGCGACTTTGTTATCAACGGGTCTTTTTACCCTTAACTTGCGTGGCGGCGGTTTCGCCCCACGTCATCTCAACCGTTAGATTTCTATGAATGTTATAGCTTAAAATTGTGTATTAAGTTATTTCACCTGTTCAGGTGATTTTCTGATGCGTGTTATCATATTGTTGTCTAGTGAAACTTTTTCAGAGGAAGCACGATGCCTACGGAATACTTAAAGACAGTCCCGTTCGCGGGACATACAGCAAAAGCCTTAGACGTTGCCCGAACAACTTTTATGAATCAGGGCTTTCAGATTATTGCCAACAGCGATTATGAATTGCGAGTGACAGGTCCCGGACTCAACGGCACAAAGGAAAATCCGTTGAAGGGCGTGAGTGAAGCGTCGATAATCATTCATGCTTCCGCGATAGAGATGAAGGCAATTCTGGGCGGCACGCAGAAGCTGAATAAATTTCTGCGGATTTTTCCGTTGGGGATGGCACTTTTTTTTCTGCTCGCCATCGGAATTACCTTTGGAGTTATAGCTCTGACAGAAGGTTTGACGCTGCCGGAATTAAGGCAGTGGTGGTGGGTTGGTTTAATTGCTTTTCTGATTCCTGTGTCGGCTCTCTCACCTTGGATTTTCCTTTCTCCCATTATGATTCGGTGGATTGAGAAGAGGACGGTTCAGGCTATTGACACGCTGTTGAATAACATGGCAGTGATGGGAAAAGACGGGTGACGTTAATGAATGAACGTCACCCAAAAAGAAGGCTGATTAGTTTAGTTGGTGCAAATTATCAAAAGGCGAAATCTAACAAGTTATTGGACGTGAGCGCGAAACAGCGACTTTGTTATCGCGTTGTCCGTTTTCCATCACGTTGCGCGTGGCGGTTTCGCCCCACGTCATCTCAATCGTTCACTTTTTTTTCGCGCTATCAAGCTCTATTCGCTAAATAATCAACAATTCATAAACAAGCATTTCGATTTGCAAACGCGAACCTGTTTTTCCGCCGCCGCCGCGTGAGGTTTTGATCGCCAGATCGGTTTCGGCGATTTTTTTCATAATATAAGCAAGTTCGTTGCGGTCGGCGCGGCGAGCCGAAGCGATAAATTCTTCGTGTTTGAAGGGCGGAAGTCTGATTATCCGCATAATTTCGCGACGTTCAACGCCTTGCTTCATCATTTCCTTGGCAAGCGAAAGACGGCGGAAATTGCTGGCGATCAAACCCAAAAGCATCAAAGGTTCTGCGCCGTCGTCCAGGATTTTTTTCAAAATATGCAAGGTTTTCGGCTTGTTTTTTTCCATCAAAAAATCGGTCAGATCAAAATTGGAAATTTCTCTCGAATTCGGCACGAGTTCTTCGACCAATTCGTAAGTTATAAAATTTTCCGGCAAAGCCGCCGCCGCGAGTTTTTCGATCTCATTGGTCAGGCGGCGCAGATTATCTCCGACCAAACCGACCAGAAACCGAACCGCTTTTTCATCAATTTCGGCGTTTAATTCTCTTACCTTGCCCTTCGCCCAATTTATTAATTCATTATCCTTTAATTCTCCGAATTCAACCGAAACTGACTTTTCGAGCAGTAATTTCGACACTTTTCGCCGTTTATCGAATTCATCGGCGACAAAGATCACGACGGAAGTTTCCGCCGGACGCGATAAATATCTTTCCAGAATTTCCTCGTCTTCTTCCTTGATATTTTCCTTTTTTCCGGTCGCCGAGATTATGATATTGGTGATTTTGACCACACGCTTTGACGCGATCATCGGCATTTGCTCGGCATCGGAGAGCGCGTAATTGAGTTTGCTGTCATTCAAACTGTGTTCGATTTCATTAAATTCGCGCAGTTCGGAATTTGCCAAAGCAAGATCCGCAATAGTTTTCGCCGCCAGATCGCGCAGAAAAGTTTCCGCGCCGAACAGCAGATAAACCGGCGAAAATTCGCGCCGTTTTAATTGATTGCGTAATTCGTCTTTTGTAATTATCGCCATAATTTTTTTTGCCGCAAAAAGGCGCAAAAAGCACAAAATTTAATTTTTATTAAATCGATTGAAGCACGTATTTTTTAATCTGTAATTTTGGCGCACCAAAATTTATTAATAAACCGTGTTCAATTTTCGAGGAGCGCAAATAACCTTATAATTGAGCTGTGTGTTCGTCCACCATTGTTTTACACGCTTTGATTTCCACCAAAAGACAATTTTCTATGAACAAATCCGCTTTATAATCACCGAGCAAAATTCCATCTTCATCAAAGACACTGAGCGGAAATTGTTGCTGAACCTTTATTCCTGATTTTTGCAACCGATGGAATAAAGCATTTTCATAAATTTTTTCTAAATGCCCGTGTTTATGATATTTGTGAATTTCAAAACTCGTTTCCCGCACAATATCACACAACCTGAAAATATTTATCTCACCATTTGAATCATCCAACAAAATATTTATACCCATTTTTTGCGCCTTTTGTGCCTTTTTGCGGCTTACTTCTTCTCTTCGTTTACGCCGATTCCGTTGACGATTGCCGAAACGACCGATTCGGCAAAGGCGCGCGCCATTCGTTCGACCGCCGGATCTTCTTCATTAAAAAAAGAACGCGGATCGTCGGAAAATTCAAAAGAATCGCGGAAAAGAAAGTTTTGATTATCGTAGAGGATTTTGCCTTCGTCCAAATCGCGAATCGTTACCGCCGCGATGATCGTTACTTCATAGACGCGAGCGCGACCTTCGCGGTCGAGCAAAACGCCGGAAAAACTGAAATCACGTATCGTGCCTTCGACCACCGCGTCCGCGCCTTCGCGTGAGCCTTGAACCTTTAAACCGCGACCGCGTTTGATGATTTCCTTTGAAACAGCTTCGGTAAAACGCGACGCAACGCGATACCGCGCGCCTTTGACCTCAAATTGAAACGCCGGAACCGCAACCGTTTTAATGCGCGACGGCAAACCGGAATTTGTCACGGGTTTATAACAT
>JBBRVS010000348.1:0-3274 GCA_038246645.1 Pyrinomonadales bacterium | reverse complement strand
AAAGTGAGCAACATTATGAAAAAACAAATTCGACAAATTTTAAGAATATCGGCGTTGCTGTTCGCAATTGTTCAAATTTCAGGAACTTTCTGCATCGCCCAAACTCCGAAGGCACAACAGAGTGATGTTTGGGAGGTTCATTACTGGGTGTCGGTAAAAGGAGATTTCAAGACGGAAGGCGAAGTAGGATCAGGAGATCCGACAATTTTTTATCACATCAACCGGCAGTATGAAGGCGCGGGAAAGTTGGTTTATTTACCGCGTCAAAATGATCCGAAAGCCGCCGTCCTTTATCCGCAGTTTAAAGATCCGGCGGCAAATGTTCACATCAAAGTAGATGATTCGCGGAAAGTTGTTTTCGATCCCGTTTGTGAGGAAGTTCTCATCATCGAAGAAACCTGGAAAGCCGAGGTTTTTAGTTTCATCCAAGCAGACAAAAAATTTCCGGTTCCGGCATTATTGCTGATTAACAACGAGAAACTTAATTATAAAACTTCTTTCCCGATTCTCTATAATCCGAACCGTAATTCAAAAGATATTGAACACAGTAAAAAAGAGATTCTGAAATCGGCTTCCGGCACTGAAAAAGTAAAAACTTTTCCAATCGAGTATCAGAGTTTTGTAACGCACGGCTACCCGGCGGTCAAAGGTTTTATTGAAAACTCAAGCATCATCCGCACGCCTGATTGGTCGGAATTACAATGGGATGCGGAATCTAACATTTATTCGTGGAGTTCTGAGGTTTTACACCCGGACGAACCGTTGATTCGTAATGTTCCCGAATCTAGGGATAAAATTGATATTGTGATTTACTATAATCTTATCAAAAATCCCAAAAGTTGAACTTTGCCGATCGTTTACAAACAAAAGTCAATAAATTATCAGGGCATTATAGAAAGGCGAAATACGGAGAAACAATTTATGAAAATCAGAACTATTTGGGGTTTGCTTATTTGGCTGACATTATTAACGGTCAATAATTTTGCACAAGAAATAACCTTGACGACAACCAGAGAAAATCTGACGGCTTCCAAAGCTACAATTGATATGGCGGGACTTGCCGGAAATCCGCAGGCAATTATTGTCGCCGTGCCGATTGGCGAAACGGCAAAGTTAAACCCGCATCCAATCGGCGCGTGGTATTACAACGAAAAATGGAATATTTTTAATACCGATCACGCGACAATGCCGATTGGATTAAAATTCAAAGTCGAAGTTTTCTTAAAACCCGGCGCAAATCATTTTCTCCATTTAATAACCAAGGAAAATTTAACGGGTGATGTTTCTTACATTGATAATCCGGCGTTAAATAATAATCCGAACGCGCAAGTTAGGATTTTTCAAAATCACGCGCCAGACAATCGTTCCGGCGCACTTAATAAATATGAAGCGAAAGCCGAATATGATCCGACCGCCGGAAAATGGTCTGTCAGAAATGTTAATGGTGAACAATTGAATCCGAATACTGCTTATAACGTAGTTGTTACGATGACGGGAACTGTGACACCAACTCCAAATCCGCCATTGCCGACGACGACTCCTTATGTGCCGATAGTCGGAACAACCCTCGCTCCGCCAACGCTGACGGTTGTTGTCAAAACCGAGTGGACGGTTCCGCCGCAGGGAAACATCGCGCATTCGTCGGGACTTTGCAAAATTGTTTACGGGACATATAACAATCCGAATATTTTAGCTACCGATACTGTCATTGTAACGGGACAAGCAGAACTCGAAGGAGCTTATCTGAAATGGACGGCGACGGTTGAAAACGGGGCGATCCATTTTAACGTCTGTAACTGGAAACAAATGACTTTGAACGCCCAAGCAGCTTTGTATCTGAACGGCAGAAAAGTGAATATTCTCGTGCTTCGATAGGAGTAAAATTATGAAATTATTTAACGGATTCAATTTATTTACCGTGATCGTTTTTTGTTTGATTGTTCCCAACATCGTTTTCGGTCAAACGGAAAAACTGGGAATTGTCAGCTATACACCGCCGAAAGGTTGGGCGAAAACTGTCAAAGAAAATGTCGTTGGATTTAGCGAAGTCAATCAAAAGACGGGAAGTTTTTGCATTATCACGCTCTACGGGGTAACGGCGAGTAGCGGAAATCCAGACGGCGATTTCACAAGAGAGTGGAATAACTTAGCCGTTAAAAATCTTAACGCTAAAGCAAATCCCGAAACCGAAAAGCAAACAGCGGACGGTTGGACAATTATCGCAGGTGCCTCGGCAGTGGATTCGGACGGCATTAAAGGCGCGGCTTTTTTGACCGTGATTAGTGGTTTTGGAAAAACTGTTAGTGTTCTCACCGTTTTTAATGCTGAATCGTATATGTCCCAAATCGCGGGATTTATTAGTGGGATAGATTTGGATAAAACTGTTGCGCCGGCTACAACCCCAACCAATCAACCTACCTACGATAGCAACGGCAAACTCATTGTTCCGGTGCCAACGCGCCAACTTACCGTCGCAGATTTTGAAGGCGAGTGGGGGGAAGATGCAAGTCGAGTTACGACGAATTACGTTTACCGTTCATCGGGCGGATACGCGGGAAGCGATAGTATTTCTTTCCGAAGTAAGATGACCATCACCAAAGACGGCGGCTACATCAACGATTTTTTTGCCATCCAAAACGGCAAGAAAATTATTGATAAAACCAACGGCTCAATCAGTATTGACGGACTCGTATTTTCCATCACACAAAACAATACTGCGAAATATGTTATTCGCGGCTGGCTCGAATTACCCGAAATGACGATTATGATTCTCTGCGGACCAATTGCTTATAATAACGACCTAATTCCTGAAAATATTTTCACGAATCCTAATCAGGGAGCTAATCTGAACAATACTTGGGTGAGGAAAAAATAAGCAAAACCGGAACAAAGAAACGCGAGACATAATAGACCAAATGCGGAATAAGAGGTTTAACCGCGAAAGACGCAAAAAACGCGAAAAAGAGCATAAAATTGACGGTTTGAAATTCATTTTAGCGTCATTTAGCTTATATGGCGGTTGACACTCTGCCATCTAAATCGAAGCGATTATAGATGGAGATTCTAAAGACACGCTTTCGCTATGACGATACGTTTTGTCTTTAAGGCTATGTCCTAGCCCGAGTTTTAGTATTACTTTTGCAGAAACTATATCACGATGATTTTTATAGCCACAACTCAAACAATAATGAACGCGAACGGACAAATCTTTTTTCACCGTTTCGCCGCAAATACAAGTTTGGGATGTTCCGTTCGGATTTACTTTTATCAGTTT
>JBBRVS010000347.1:0-3284 GCA_038246645.1 Pyrinomonadales bacterium | reverse complement strand
CGGGTCAGAACCGTTCGCGGTAGCGAATGGTTGAACTTCAGCAATAAGTCTTATTCTATAAAACTTAAACCATCTGCTACCGCAGACGGTTCTGACTCTGACTTGAGCCGTCAACTCAAACTTGACTAAGCACTAGAAACTGTGCATTAGAGTCAGTAGCGGTTTGCGTCAGCAACTGCGTCACCAGCTGATACCGAGGGACGCATCGGCTGACACCGACGCTACTGACTCATTGCATATTTCTTAAGTTGAAATGGTATGAGTTTTTTAAAAGGTGAGATTCAACGTATCTTTTTCGGATAGCGAGGTCGGGTTTTCTAAAAGTTTTCGAATAAAGGAATTTTAGGAGACTTTATCGAGAATCTCGCGTATTTTGTTTGATAGTGCGTTCATTGTAAAGGGTTTCTGAATAAAATTAGTATTACTTTCGATAATGTCGTTACTTATGACGGTATCATCGGTATAACCCGATGTGAAAAGAATCGGCAGATGCGGCATCCGCTCTTTTAATTTTTCTGCCAATTCCCGTCCGCCCATTTTCGGCATCACGATATCGGTCATCAGCAGATCGAAGGTCAGATCGCTTTTATCGAAAATTTCCAGAGCCTCCAGCCCGTTACTGGCGGTAATTACTTTATACCCGCGGGTTTCGAGAATTTCCTTTGAAATATTACAGACTATCTCTTCGTCTTCAACCAACAGAACTGTTTCCGTTCCGCCCGACAGTTCAACAGAATGCCGGACACCCGCCGCTTCGGACGGCATTTCCAATCGCGGCAGATAAATCTTAAATGTCGTGCCGACCTGCAGCTCGCTGTAAACTTCGATATTACCGCCCGATTGCTTGACGATGCCGTAAACGGTCGCCAGTCCGAGACCTGTGCCTTGCCCGAATTCTTTGGTTGTGAAAAACGGCTCGAAAATATTTTGTTTGACTTCATTACTCATTCCCGTGCCGGTATCGCTGAAGGTCATCAAAGTGTATTCTCCCGGAAGAACTTCATTGTGCTGACGCGTATAAAACTGATCGAGAAAAACATTGGAAGTTTCGATCGTCAATTTTCCGCCGTGCGGCATCGAATCACCGGCATTGACCGTCAGATTCGTAATGATTTGCGAAAACTGTCCGGGGTCAACCATTATTTTGCCGACATTTGAGCCGAGCAAAGTCGTCAGCTGAATATTTTCACCGATCAGACGCTGGAGCATTTTTATCGTGTCAATAATTATTTCATTAAGATCAACGACTACGGGCTGAAGAATCTGCTGGCGGCTGAAGGCTAGTAACTGCTGCGTTAATTCGGCAGAACGCTGTCCGGCTTTTTCGATCTCTTTAATATAGTTGTAGATCGAATCGGTTTCCTGTAATTTGTGGAGCGCCAGTTCGCTGTAGCCGTTGATGGCGGTCAGCATATTGTTGAAATCGTGCGCGATTCCGCCGGCGAGCCGTCCGACCGATTCGAGTTTCTGCGATTGCCGGAGCCGGTGTTCGAGTTCTTTGGTTTTCGTAATGTCTAAAATTATTCCCTGCCAGCCGGTTTTGTTTCCCTGTTCGTCAAAAACAAAACGTCCTTTATCTTCCCACCAGTAAATCTTGCCGTCAGCGGCTTTAACTCGATATGAAACATCGGTTTCCAGACCTTTATTGACGGCGGTTTCAAGTTCATTCAGGACAAATTGGCGGTCGTCTTCGTGAATAATATTCAGCCACATTCCCGGTTTTTCATACCATTCTTCGGGAGAATAACCGTACTTTTTTACGTTCGGGCTGACATAAGTGGTTAGATACGGCGGATTCGGCTGATTAAGATACAAAATGCCCGGTGATGATTCGATCAGATTGCGGTATTTGATGTCTGCTTGCCGCACCGCTTCTTCCGCCGCTTTGCGTTCGGTAATATCGCGGATATTGCATTGAATCACCTGGCGGTCATTTTCCGTATAAACATTACTGACGAATTCCACTTCGCGCGTTTCTCCGGTTTGCGATTTGAGCGGCAGATCTTCATAGCGGATATAGTGATTTTTCTGGAGTTCTTCAAAAGCGGTGATGCTGGCTTCTTCATCTTTGAGCAAGCCGATCTCCCAGAGTTCCTTCCCCAGAAATTCCTCTTTCGTATAGCCGAGAATCTCGCTCATATACGGATTGACATCCGTAATTTTCCGCGTTTCCGCATTGAGAATCAAAATTCCGTCGCGGGCAGATTCGAACACCCTCCGGTAACGGATTTCGGAAATTTTTAATTCTTCAGATAACAGCATTTCTAAATGATTTTTAGGGGTCATATTTTAATTGAATTAATTTGATTAATTTTTAACCAGCATTTTTATTAATTTTTAATCAAGCAAATTTTATATTTCATTTTGAATGGCGTTTTTATAAAATAAAAATTTTTAATCTAATTGGTCTATATCCGTTTCCAAACATTGAGACGTAAGTCTTAAAATAGTCGGAACAACCGTGTTGATTTCGGGTTTTACCAAATATGCTTTAGCTCCCGCCGCCAAACCTTTTTGTTTGTCGGTTTGGTAAGCATCGGCTGAATAAAAAACGATCGGAGTTTGCGGGTTAAACTCGTACAATTGACGGCATAATTCCAAGCCGCTTCCGTCGGAAAATCGGCTCTCCAGCAAATACGCGTCGAAACAGTCCGTTTGAGCATCCTCAAATGCTTTTTTAACGGAACGCGCCAGCGAAACATCTATGTCGGCAAAGCCGAGCAATGTGCTTAACATAAAACCGGCTTCTTCATTATCTTCGGCATAGAGAATACGAATGCGTTCAAGTTTTTTCATTGCTATTATCTTTTATCATTTTTGTCAGCGAACAACCGATTGAAATAAATTAATCAGCTGTTCGCATCTTCCCTTCCCCGGCTCTGTAATTCCCTTGCTCGTTCCCTCTATAGCCTTCCATAGATTCTGTTAAATAAATTTACGGCAAAATTTTCCACTCCAAAATTTTACTGTCCGAAAAGACTTTTTCCATCCGGCTGTTTGTGCGGCATTCATTAATCCAATCATTGACGGCGTTAACAAGATTGATTTGAGTTTTCCTCTTGATTTTTACGGCATTAAAGACAATTTTTGTTTTTTCGGCTCCCTCTATTTTGTCTCGTTTAATGACCTTAATTGCATTTTTATTCATAATGTAAAATATGTTTGCCTAATTGGAATATTCACCCGGAAAAAACGAAAGATGGCTTTCACTGAGGTAGAAAGCCATCCTTCCAACATAGCTTTCGCTACTTTATAAAGACCGCAATTGTTATGATAAGGAACTT
>JBBRVS010000346.1:0-3356 GCA_038246645.1 Pyrinomonadales bacterium | reverse complement strand
CTTTTCGGCAGAGTTTGAGGAGTTTCCGATTTGATCAGGCGAAAGCTTTTTTTCAGTAATTCTTTTTCGGATTTAGTTTGACTGCTGTTTTTTTCTTTTTCATTCCTCATACGTCTGATCTCTCATGTAATTATTAGATTACAACGGAACTGCGAAAATATAAAGTTTTACGCAAGCGGAATGATTAAGAATAAGAATTAAATTTTAACTGCGAACTCTTTTTAATAATCTGATGAGTATAGTAAGAAGAATACAGATTTTCTCTTTGAATCTCATCCTCTGCAAATCTATGTATATCAGAATCTGAACTTGATGAGGCGTGTTTCATTAAATTAGGAAATTTATCATATAATTTTCTGGCGATTATTACACCGTATTTTCTTGAAATTGGATCATCAGCATCAATCATCTCCCCAAATTTCCTCGGGATTAAAATTACCTTAATTTTCTTCAAATCATTTAGGTATTTTTCCAATGAGCATAGATGCGCCGGTCGCAATGATTATATCCATATTTATTAAAATATCTTTGCATTTTGTGAAAAGTTATTTTATTATTTGCATAGCTAGGATAGCTAGATTTAATAGTTGAAGGGGAAATATAATGAAGACATTTTCAACATTTGAAGCGAAAAATAAGCTGAGCGAGGTAATCGCTTCAGCGGAAAAAGGCGAACCACAGATCATTACGAAAAACGGTCGGAAAACGGCGGTCGTTATTTCTTATCAGGAATTTGAGCGTCTGACGGCGAAAAAGGAATCTCTGAGCGATTTTTTGCTTAAAAGTCCTCTGCGCGGCTCGAACATAGATCTTACTCGTTCAAAGGAAACCTGGCGGGAAGGGGTTGACTTTAATTCGGATGAATACAAATGAAATATCTGCTCGATACCTGTGTTCTCGCCGAGTATAAAAAACCCGTGTTTGACCGGAAAGTTATTGAATGGCTGGATGCTCAAATCGAAGAATCTCTGTATTTGAGCGTTTTGACGGTCGGCGAGATTGAAAAAGGTATTGTCAGACTGCCGGCTTCAAGGCGCAGAACTGATCTGGAGAATTTTCTGCATGCTCTTGTGATCAGATTCGACCGGCGAGTAATTTCTCTCGATACGGCGATTTTGCGGCGTTGGGCGCGATTGACCGGCGTGTTGGAAATCAGAGGGCGGGTTCTGCCGGTTATTGATTCTTTATTGGCGGCGACCGCACTCGAATACGATCTGATGATTATTACGCGTAATACTGCCGATTTTGAGGATACTGACATCGAAATCTTGAATATTTGGGAATAAATGTTTTTCGCGTGAAAATTCTTTTGTCTGTCTCGGTTTTGCAGCTCCTTCATCAGTAATAAAAAGTTCGGTCTTGCAGCCTCTGACGAAAACCGGTTCGTTTCTGAGATTGCCGGGATTCTCAGGCGGCAATCTGCTTCTGCTGGATTTCCGGATTTTCTTATTTAAATGGTGCGTTAGTTTGGTAAAGGTTGGTGTTGTGTTTAGTTATGTGTTTTTGGCTTGGGTGGGGTGGATTGGAGTTAATTTTAATGGTTGGGTAGGTTATTATCGGACGCAACGGTAATTTAGATGTTTAAAGGTAAGGAGAAACGATAAAATTCTTAAGATATTATAAAAACTCTAAAAACTTATTTAAGTATAAGGCTTACGGGGTTTAAGGGTTTTCTGACATTTTCCGTTTTCCATTTTTAATTATCCATTGGTGCATTGGTGCTTACTTTCTCCAATCTCCAAATATGGAAAATCCCGACCAGTAAAACGGGTGCGAGGTTTTCAGGGATTTCAGCTTTTTTAAGGTCGCGATTTGCAGGGCTTCGGCTTTTGATTTTTCGTCCTTTTCGTTTAACTGAGCGTAAAAATCAATCATCAAATCGGCGGTCGTTTTTGAATCAACTTTCCAATTGCTTGCCAGCACGGTCGGCGTTCCGGCGGCGGCAAACGCCCACGCCAAACCGACCATTCCTTCGCCGTCAATCTCGCGTCCGTAAGCTGTTTCACACGCCGAAAGCACGACCATTTCTGCCTTTAAATTCATTTCCGAGATTTCACGCCCTTCGATCAAACCGTCTTGCGCTCCATCTGCCGCCAGTAAAACGTGCGAATAGAGCGGTTTTTCCGCGTCGCTCAAACCGTGAGTGGCAAGATGCAGAATTCGGTAGTGCGGTGCTTCTTCGCGCCAAATATCTTCCGTCGCAGTGGTGCGGGTGAGAATTTTACTGGTGGCGTAAAATTTGCCGATTGTCCGAACTTCGGTTTCGGCTTCTGGCAGATCACCGAGGTTGCCGCCGCGGTACCGGACGCGCAGGTTAGCGACCATTTGGTTTGAAAGCAGCGGATTGCCGAACGCGAGAAAATCGCCTTTGTAGGTTTGCCCCGCGAGTTTGTGCCGATTAGCCTGCATGTCCGCCAAAGAGTGGAGCGAAGGCGCGTAGGAAATTGTAAAATCTTCGATCAGATAACGCCCGTTTTCATTCATCAAAGCCTGAAACGGAACATCGCAAATTATTCCGCCCGGAATGATGACGAGATGTTTTTTATCTTTCAAAAACGGCATCGCATCGGCAAGCAAAGCGTCATAGATAAATTGGGCGTTTTTTTTGAAAGCCGGAGAATTTCGCGCAATTTGTTCGCGGAATTCGGACATTCGTTTTGTTAATTCGATTACCCAACGGCTGTATTGCTCGTTTTCCCACCAATCCCGGTTATAAAAAGCAGTGAGCGAACAAGCTTGTCCGCCTTGAAGCGTGATGTTATCCGTCAATAAGTTTTTTAACCGCGTGGACGGCGCAATGTCCTCGTCCGTTTTCGACAAAATAAAGGTTACATCAGGAAAACCGCCATTCGTAGTATATTCAATAAACGCCGTATCTTTGTCGGGAATAAGAGCGCACATTTGCGCGAGATTCAAGTTTTGAGCGCGAATCGACGGATTATCTTTTTCATTTTCCGAAGTAACGTTCCCCAGCCATTCTTCTTTGGCAAGCCGCGCCTTTTGTAAATGACGATTGAGTTCGACAGTTTTCACGTCTGCCGATTTTTCGGTTTGTTTGATTTGTAAAAGCTGGCGATTTATCGAATTTAGTTCGTCGTTCAGACGCTTTTCTTCAATTCTTTCATCGGCGGGTAAAGTGATTTTTTGCTCATCGCTGCGGCGATTCATCATATCGCGCAACGCCAGAGATTTCATCGCTTCGTGCGTTTCAAACATTTCCGCCGGACGATTTAATTTGTATAAAGCCTCCATTTTTATCCGGTAACAGCCAATCAAACTCTCGAAATAACGGCTGCGGTCGAGCGCGTCGCCGATCGGCTGATAATAAAGTTCCTCGGCGATTTTGATACTTTCCT
>JBBRVS010000345.1:0-3458 GCA_038246645.1 Pyrinomonadales bacterium | reverse complement strand
GCTTTGAAATTAAAGGCGTTTAATTTCACGTCGGCTTCGGAGGCGGTTTAAGACTGGAGCGCTCTCGTCTCGCGTGACCGCGCGTCCGATCGAAGCAAGGACAGGCGCGAACGCTTAGATTAGAATTAATTTCGAGTAATTGCGGCGTGTCGCGCCTGTTCTCGCAAAGCCTCGAACGCGCGTTGCAAGCGAGACGCGTGCGCTCCAGTCTTTACTTTTTCGCTTGCCGCGCTTTCGCCACCATTTCTCGAACTTCCTTAGCCAGAGTCGGCGCGTAAAACGGGATTCCGTCTTTGATCGTCCATTCGATGCCGCCTGTTTTGTAGATTTTGCCGTCGCGGATTTCTTCGATTCCGGTCGGGTAAAGAACTTTGAAATTTTCGAGCGGATTGCCGTTGACGACGATCAGATCGGCTTTGTAACCGACGCGAATTCGTCCGATTTTGTCTGCTTGTCCGAGAATTTTCGCGTTGTTTCCGGTTGCGTGTTGAATAACTTTGAGCGGATGAAAACCGGCTTCCTGATGAAGTTCTAATTCTCTGATCAAACCGAAACCATACATTTGATAGATAAATCCCGCATCTTCGCCTGCGCCGATTGTGCCGCCACGCCGTTCAAATTCGAGCAAAGCTCTCATCCAGATTCGGTAATTTTCCTTCCAAAAAGTTTCGTCCGTTGAAGTCCAGCCGATAAAATACGAGCCGTGATTTGCCGGATTCGGTTTAAAAAATTCTTCTAAAACAGGATGCAGATATTCCGCAAACGCCGGATTTGTCTGCGCTCTTTGCAGGTCGCGCGAGGCTTCGTAAATATCGAGCGTCGGATTCCAGGCGACACCTTCTGAGATCATTCCGTCCAAAACCTTCATCAAGCGTTCCCAATCCGCCTCGCGCCAAAGTCTTCCGGCATAACGAAAGCGGTCAACTTCGTCGTTGTAATTATACGAAGAAGGAAAATTTTGTCTTCCCGATTCGATTGCGGCATCGGGAATTCCGTACCAATGTTCGATGCTCGTCGTGCCGAATTTTATATCGTCCCAGGCGTTTGTTTCTTCAACTCCGGCGTGATGTGCGACGCGCATTCCGAGCTTTTTCGCTTCGTCCATCATCACCGCCATTATGTTGCGGTCAACACCGAAAAGTTTGATGCCGTCATAACCCGTTTGCTTTAGTTCGCGAACTTTCAAACGCGCGTCTTCCGCATTTTTTGCGCCGGAGAATACGCCGTAAGCAAAAATTCGCGGTGAGGCGATTTCGTTTTTAGCACTTTGTTCGCGCCACGAGAGAGTTTTTTTCGACGCGCCGACATCTCTGACCGAAGTAATTCCGCAGGCGAGCCACATTTTCATACAATACTCGACCGATTGCGGAACGCCGCCGCGCTCGTCCTGCGTGTGTCCGTGAAGATTTATCAAACCCGGCAGAACGTATTTTCCCGAAGCATCAATTTCAACTTCGCCTTTTGGCGGACGCTTGGCATTTCCCTCTTTGACCGCGACCGGATCAATCGAAGCGATCTGCGAAATCAAATCGTTTTCAATCACAATATCAAACGGTCCCGACGCAGGTTTTCCGCTGCCGTCAACGATAATCGCATTGCGAATGACGATTCGATTGTACCGCTTTCCGCTCGTAATTTGCGAAAAAGCGACTGATTGAAAAATAAAGATGAATAGAAATAAAACGGAAAAAACGCGGACGATTTTTTTTGACATAGAATTTTTCGGATGTTTTTGTATAGTAAAACAAGTATCGAAAATTTAACACCGAAAGACGGTCAAATCAAGGAGTTTATAAGTGAAGTAAAAAGTGCAGACTAAAGTTATTAACGATCAACCAAAAACAGATTTTGCGAAGGTTCGGGAAATTCTACGTCGAGATAGATTTCCGAAAGCAGAATTTCGACATTAAAAGTCGGCGAGAAAATTCTGCCGTCCAATCCAAGAGATTCGCGCTGAATCCATTCATTTTCATTTTGTTTGACAAACTGCGTAACGTGCGGGCGATTTGTTGAAATTAATAAATATTCCGTAAAACTTTCGATTGATTTGTAATAAGTAAATTTATCGCCGCGGTCAAAGGCTTCGGTCGAAGGCGACAAAACTTCGATAAGCATTTGCGGATTTGTCAAAACTTCCATTCCGCCCATCGTTTCATAAATTCCTTCGCCGCAATAAACTGACAAATCAGGATAACGATACGGATTATAAACCGGAACTTTTACCTTTAAATTAGAGCCGAAAACCGAACATCCGCGACCGCGAAAGATTTCGCGCAGATGTCCGCCGACATTTACGACAATTCTTTCGTGTTCGGGACTTGCGCCAGCTATTGACCGGACATTTCCATCCCAAAATTCAAACTTTTCTTCCGAATTTCTTTCGATCTCGAAATATTCTTCTAAGGTATGTTTATGTTTCGGTAATGCGGTCATAAAAGAATTTTGCGTCTTTTGCCGTTTTTCGTCAACTATGACAAAATATCTTTTTCTATTTATTACACAAACATTTAACACAAGAGAGGAAATTTAAAAAAATGGCTGGAAGAAATAAAATCACGGTTGTCGGCGCGGGCAATGTCGGCGCGACCGCCGCTCATTGGATCGCATCAAAGGAATTGGCAGATGTCGTTTTGGTTGATATTGTCGAAGGAACTCCGCAGGGAAAATCGCTTGATTTAGCGCAAGCCGCACCGATTGACGGGTTTGACGTAAAACTGGTCGGTGCAAATTCATACCAGGAAACCGCCGATTCCGACGTTGTCATCATCACCGCCGGATTGCCGCGCAAACCCGGAATGAGCCGCGATGATCTTTTGAAAACAAATTCGGACATCGTCGGCAACGTCACCGAGCAGGTCGCTAAATATTCACCGAACGCTTGTATTATCGTCGTTTCAAATCCTTTGGACGCGATGACGCAGGTTGCATTTAAGCGTTCCGGTTTTCCGAAAAACCGCGTAATGGGAATGGCTGGCGTTCTGGATTCGGCGCGGATGCGCTGTTTTGTTGCCGAAGAACTGAATGTTTCGGTTGAAAATGTCACGTGTTTCGTTCTCGGCGGACACGGCGACACGATGGTTCCGCTTCCGCGTTATTCGACCGTCGCGGGAATTCCGATCACCGAACTTATTCCGCAAGACCGGCTCGATGCGATCATCTCGCGCACGGCAAACGGCGGCGCGGAAATTGTCGGACTGCTGAAAACCGGTTCGGCTTATTATGCGCCGAGTTTAGGCGCGGTCGAAATGGCGGAAGCGATTTTGAAGGATAAAAAGAAAATTCTGCCGTGCGCCGTTTATCTCGAAGGCGAATACGGAATCAATAACTTGTTCGTCGGCGTTCCCGTCAAACTCGGCAAAGACGGCGTTGAGCAAATCATCGAAATTTCATTAACCACCGAAGAACGCGCCGCGCTTCACAAATCAGCCGGAGCAGTTCAAGAATTGATTGATGTCTTG
>JBBRVS010000344.1:0-3490 GCA_038246645.1 Pyrinomonadales bacterium | reverse complement strand
GAGGTTTTATAACTTTACCCATTTAGTTTTTGCTTAAAACTGAAGTTTGAGAAGATGTCATTTGTTTTTTAATAACCCTCAATTCAGGTTTTAGCTATTTCTTCTCAAGCAGGTAAGTTTATTTTCCCTTTGTTACTAAATAGTTTTTTCAAATACTAAAACGTCCGGTCTTTTGCCGAAAGACTCGCGTTCTTTGTGTAAGTTCCAATAATCACGGACTTCTTCTTTCGTTTTAGCTGTCGAAACTCCCGATTTACCATAAGGAACTGCGCGAAAATGTTCTGAATTATTTATCGCATTGATGATTTTTTGTTCTGCCCAAGAACCTAACGACCATTTCCCCTTGAAATTTTCTCCTCTAAATCTGGGAGTTTGAGCCATCTATTTTTCCTCCTCAAAAGTGAAAAGTTCATTTACAGGCAAATCAAACGCTTGTGCTATTTTCTCGATGGTTTCAAAAGATGGAGCATTTATGCCTCGCTCCATATTGCTAACAAACTCTACAGAAACATTTAGTAATTCTGCTAATCTTTCTTGAGTTAAATCATGATGTCGGCGTATTTTTCGTAGTTGTTTGCCAAACTGAATTCTTAAATTTGCCATAAACTTAAACTAAGACTTCAAGTTTATTAATGAAATGATTCATAAACCACGAAGTTAGACTTCGTTTTAGTATTTGAGAAAACTGTAAAAGCTGATTATAATTATTAATATGACAACGAAAGAATTTTTACTCGACCAATTTATAACTTGTTACGATGAAAACGGTTGGTTTGTCGCGTTGAAAAATACTGTTCGTAATCTGTCGGCGACGGATGCGGCTTGGAAGCCGGATGGCGCGGATAATTCGATTTGGGGGATTTTGGCGCATCTGAATTTTTATAACGAGCGGTATTTGAAAAGATTCAAAAATGAACCGCTTGAGAAATCGAATTTGGAAAATCACGAGACTTTTGCGAATGCGGAAGATGCGAGCGAAGAAGCGTGGCAGGCGGAGATCGAAAGATTTGACGCGATAATGAATGGTTGGCGAAAAGCAATCGAATCTGCCGATGAAGGCAAATTCGCGCAGGCGGTTTCGGCAGAGAACGAATCGCTTTGGGCGGAAGTTGTCGGGCTGATCAATACGCATAATTCGCATCACGGCGGGCAGATCGTCGTTTTGCGGAAATTGCAGAAAAGCTGGGACGCGTCGAAAGGCGTTTCGTAAAAAATATGTGAATTTATCAAAAGCCGCAGACTCATCTTTGACAGATTCTGTGCGAATCGCAAGCTGCGGCGATGCGGTTTTTTCTCCTTAATCCGGCGCACAAAACTTCGTGCGCCTTTCGGTCGGTAATCAACTAATAACTGATGTTACGCAAGTCGGATGCCTGAGTCCGAAAGGACGAAAAAGCCTGTGCTTTCAACAAACTTATTTTCTACGCAAACGCCGCTTTCGCGCTCCCGCGCTCATGCAGGCAGGTTGTCTGCGCTCCCGGCTTTTTTAATTTTTTGCGTAACATCAGTAATAAGAGAGATTTGTAAATTATGTCTGAATCGGTTTTAGATTTTTTGAGTCCGCGACTTTTGCGGGATTATGCCGACGGCGGTTCATACAGCCGCGGCGAAGCTTATTTCAATTCCGAAAGTGTTTTCGGTTTGGAAGAATATCAGGGAAAAGTCGTTGCCAAGGTCAGCGGCACACGTGATTACCGCGTTAAGCTCTGGGCGAAAGACGAAGACGAACTCGGCTATGATTGCAATTGTCCTTACGCCGATGAAGGAAATTTTTGCAAACATCTGGTTGCCGTCGGTTTGGCTTGGATTGCCGGGAGAAAAAACGAAATAAAGCAAAAATCCGGCGGCAAAACGCGCCCGACACCGCTCGATGATGTCAAAGCGTATTTACAAACCCGCGAAAAATCCGAATTGGTCGAGATGCTGATGCAGGAAGTTCTCGAAAATGATACTTTGCGCGGACAATTACTGCTTGCCGTTGCCCGCAGTAATCCGAAAGGCGTTGACGTGAAAACATATCGAAAGGAATTGGAACGGGTTTTCGACACCGAGGATTACGATTACGATGATTATTACAGCGGTTTCGGCAGTTCCGAAGACGTTGAAAATGTCGTCAAATCAATCGAAGATTTATTCGATGACGGGCATTTTGAAATGGTCATTGATCTATGCGAATACGGTTTGAAATTAGCATCAGATGCCATAAATTACGTTCACGAATCGGACGGCGGATTAGAAACGGCGATAGATAATTTGCAGGAACTTCACCTCGCGGCTTGCGAAAAAGCCAAACCCGACCAGGAAAGTCTTGCCGGTCGTTTGTTTGAATGGGAATTGAGCGACAGTTATGATGTTTTTTACGATGCCACTGATAGATACGCCGATGTTTTGGGCGAAAAAGGTTTGCAGTTTTATCGCAGTTTGATTGAAAAAGAATGGGAAAAAGTTCCCGCGCTCAAGCCGGGCGACAGCAGCAGTTTTGGAGGAACTCGTTATCAAATAACGAGTATGATGGAATCTCTGGCAAATGACGAGGGCGACATCGAAAAACTCGTCGAAATCAAAACCCGCGATTTATCGAGCCAGTTTAAGTATCTCGAAATCGCCAAAATTTACAGCGAAAATAAACAATACGACAAGGCTCTGGAATGGGCGGAACGCGGCATTAATGATTTTCCGAAAAATGAATTGGATTTGCGTTTGAGCGATTTTCTGGTGGAAGAATATCACCGGCGCAACTGCCACGATGAAGCGATGCAGATCATCTGGAAGCGTTTTGAAAAATATATAGGTTTTTCCTATTACGAAACGCTCCGGGAAAATGCCGATAAGGTAAAACCCGAAAGCACCTGGCACATCTGGCGCGAAAAAGCCCTCGAAATTATCCGCCGGAATATCGCGGAAAATAAAGAGAACAAATCGGGAAGTTGGCATTTTCGGGCGATGGACAATTCTTTGCTCGTGACGATTTTTCTGCACGAAAATCTTGCCGAACAAGCGTGGCAGGAAGCCGTCAAAGACGGTTGCAGTAACGATTTATGGCTCGAACTGGCTGAAACCAGAGAAAAAGAAAATCCGGCGGACGCGCTGAAAATTTACCGGGAACGCATCGAACCGAAAATCCGGGAAACAAACAATGAGGCTTACGACCAAGCCGTCATCTGGATCAAAAAAGTTCAAAAATTGATGGCGCAACTCGGGCGAGAAGCGGAATTTGAAAGCTATCTGGTCGCCTTGCGCGTCAATTACAAACTCAAACGAAACTTTATAAAATTGCTGGACACGACAAAATGGTAAAAGTAAGCACTAATGAAAAATGGAAAATGGAAAATGTCAGAAAACTCCTAACCTCAGTAGATCCAAATTTTAATAAATATCAGCAATTTGCTGAAAATCTTTGAAATAGGAAATATCAAAAATGTAGATTTTTTGCTCAATTTTTGGAAAATTTGACAAGTTTTCTTTTAGATTCTTGAAAAATTGGCTGATT
>JBBRVS010000343.1:0-3601 GCA_038246645.1 Pyrinomonadales bacterium | reverse complement strand
TCGCCAAATTCAACAGACCTTTAAAATTGACAAAATTAGGGCTGTATATTGTGTTTTTAAAAATCTATCTACAATATATAGCAGTCAAAATCGTCATCAAAAATTATTGATATTTCTGTGTCCCACTTTTAATTACACCCGTTTTTTAGTCAAGTTTGAATTCCGGTTAAACAAGAAAGCCCTGAATATGTTACACTTATTAGTTAATTTTAACTTGCAAGACGTGGGGGAAAAAAGTGAATAAATTAGAAATAATACCTCTGGGCGGAATCGGCGAATTCGGGATGAATTGTATGGGAATTCGCTACCGCGACGAAATGATAATCGTTGATGCCGGAATGGGCTTTCCTGAAGAAAAGCCGTACGGCGTTGATATTTCGATTCCGAATTTCGATTTTCTCGATGCTTATAAAGACGATTTAACGGCTCTGGTTTTAACGCACGGACACGAAGATCACATTGGCGCGCTGCCGTATTTCTTGAAAAAATTCAACTTGCCCGTTTACGCTTCGCGCTTTACCGCCGCTCTTTGCGATAAAAAACTCGAAGAACACAATCTTCTGGACAGCACTCTGATTCACCGCGTCGAGCCGAATGATATTGCCGAGATCGGGAGCTTCAAGATCGAATTTATTCACGCCTCGCATTCGCTGATTGATTGTTTTTCGTTGGCGATTAAAACTCCGGTCGGAACTCTGATTCACACCGGCGATTATAAAATTGATGACACGCCCGTGATCGGTAAGCCGTATGATCTAAAGACTTTGAAAAAATACGGCGATGAAGGCGTGTTGGCATTATTGGCTGATTCGACAAACGCGACCGTTCCGGGCAGAACGCCTTCCGAAACCGCCGTCATTCCGGCGTTTGAAGAAATTTTTGAAGAAACGACCGGACGAATCTTTGTTTCGACCTTTTCTTCTTCGATGCACCGTCTGCAAATCGTCTTTGATGTTGCCCGCGAATTCGGCAGACGGGTTTGCGTTCTCGGTCGCTCAATGCAGAAAAATGTCGAGATTGCCGACGAACTCGGAATTTTTGATATTCCCGAAGATTTACTGGTCGGACTGGGTGAATCGCGCAGTTTGGCTAATGATGAAATCGTTTACCTCGTGACGGGTTCGCAGGGCGAATCGCGTGCGGCACTTTGGAATCTGGCGACGGCGAGTTATAAGGGTTTGCAGATCGAAGAAGGCGATACGGTCATACTTTCATCGAGAATTATTCCCGGCAACGAAAAGGCGATTTCCCGCCTGATTGGCAGTATTTACAAGCGCGGCGCGAATATTATCGAAGAAAAACGCCGCTTGATTCACGTTTCGGGACACGCTTCGCAGGAAGATATTAAAATTATGACCGAAACCGCGCAGCCGAAATTTCTCGTGCCGATCCACGGTGAATACCGTATGCTTTTCCGGCACAAGGAATATGTCAAAAATCACGTCGAAGGTTATAACAACGACAATATTATTCTGATCGAAAACGGCGACGTTCTGGAATTAGACGGTGAACGCGCGACGATCATCGAGCATCACGACATCGGCAGAACATTTATCGAAGACGGCGGTTTTGACGAAATTGATTACGAAACCGTGCGCGAACGCAAGAAACTCGGTTTCAGCGGAATGATCTCGTTCGTCGTAACAATTGATAAAGACACCAAACAATTAAAATCAAAGCCGCAGATCGAAATTCAGGGCGTTGCCGGATTCGATTCGCACAACGGTCTGATGCAAAACGCCAGAGATATGATCACCAAAGCAGTCGAAAAAATGAAGATCGAAGATTTCCGCGATCCGAATGCCGCCAAGGAAAATATCCGCATTCACCTGAAAAGATTCATCCAAAAGGAAACCGGCACAAAACCCGTGATTATTCCGACAATTGTCGAGGTTTAATTTATGAAATTAATTATAATTCTTTTTTTTTGTTAATTTCATTTACGCAGCATTTATTTGCCGTAAATATGAAAGGTTATGTTCGGGATCAATCCGGTAATCCTATTTCAGATGTTGTTGTTTCTCCAATCGGCAGAATTGTTTCAACTAAAACCGATAAAAACGGATATTTTAATTTTGACATCGGTCTAAATTCGGTAAGGGATAATGAAGTAGTATTTTTCGACAAAATTATTGAAAGTGATTGGCACTTTAAAGTGGAAATCTTTGAAAATTTGGATAAGGAAATAAATATAATTTTTGACATTGGACAAAATTACGAAGTTAAAAAGATTCCGTCTTGCGGAAGTTTGAAAAACAATAAAATTCGTTTTATCGAAGGAATTATAAATCTTGGCGTTCCGAAATCTTTTAAGTATAAAACAGGAAATTATATACACGGAAATTATTCAAGAATTCAATATAAAAATAAAGAAGGGAAATACTATTTAACAAAAGATAACAGTTATCTTGTTCGATCATATCCACCAAGTCAGGAATTAATTCTAACATCGAAAGATTTTAAGATTAAACGCACATCAGTTGGCTTGGATTGGCAAGGAATCACTGAATCAGGTGATCATTGGCGTTATTTCAGTACTTTTTCCGAATCCTATTTTTATTCCACAGAATCAACCGAAGCGGCGGAAGTATTTAACAATATACTTGATAATTCGTGCGTTTGAACAATAGATGAAAAATTAGTGAATCCTCTTAAAAGTGCTTTGACTCAAATTGATTTCTGTTAAGACTGTAAATTTTCTAACGTTTTTGTAATTTTATAATCTTTTTTCAAATGAACGAACAAATCTCTGAACTTTTAAGGAAAACTCGCGTCGAAGTTGCGCCCGAAACCTTTACATTAGTTTCATTAAATGAACAAAACTGGCTCAAACTTCTGGAAAATCCCGAACTCTCGCCGCGGATGACCGCGCCGTTTATGATTTTTAAGGACAGATTTGAGACGACGCTGCTGCTTGATGAAATTGATTTTATAAAAATCCGTGATGCCATCGAAAACGCGAAAACGGAAGGGAATTTTCGTCTTTTGACCTTTGATATCGAACTCGATTTTTCGGTCGTCGGTTTTCTCGCCGAAATTTCCCGGATTTTAGCCGCAGCCGGAATCTCGATTGTCGCGCTTTCCGCCTTTTCACGCGATCATATTTTAGTAAAACAAAATGATTTATCTAATGCTCTAAAAGTTTTAGGCGAATATGTCGAAGAACTTTGCTGAAAAAATGAATGGATAATTTTTGGAAAGATAAAATCGTATTTTTAACCGGCGCATCGAGCGGAATCGGTGAAGCCTTGGCATTGGCAATGGCGGAAAAAGGCGCGATTGTCGGGCTTCTGGCAAGGCGGGAAGAATTATTAAAGAAAATCGCCGCAAAAATTACGGAAAAAGGCGGCGCGGCGCGTGTCTTTGCGGCGGATGTCGTTAATGAAAAAGAAGTTATGAGCGCGGCAAATGCTCTGCGCGAAGAATTCGGGCGGATCGATATTTTGATCGCGAATGCCGGAATCGGCGGAAATGATAAGGAAACACGCGAATTGCAGCCGGAATTTGTCAGAAAAGTCATAGATATAAATTTGATGGGCGCGGTCAATTCGGTTTATGCGGTTTTGCCGCAAATGCTTGAAAGAAAAAGCGGGCAGCTTGT
>JBBRVS010000342.1:0-3604 GCA_038246645.1 Pyrinomonadales bacterium | reverse complement strand
TAACTTAAATTTCCCGGCGTCTCAGCGTCTCTGCGGTGAAAAAGTTATTTTGGAAAGATGTCTAGTGCTTAGTCAAGTTTGAGTTGACGGCGCAAGAGTCAGAACCGTCTGCGGTAGCAGATGGTTTAAGTTTTATAGAATAAGACTTATTGCTGAAGTTCAACCATTCGCTACCGCGAACGGTTCTGACCCGTCAACTCAAACTTGACTGAACACTAGTATAAATTTTTATATATAAAGCAGTATCGTTTATCGCTGATTTTTGCTAATCTCTAGCTTTATGAAACCGATACGAATGGTTGACTTGAAAGGTCAATACGAAAAAATAAAAGACGAAATAGACCGTGCTGTAATCGAATGTATCGAATCAGCCGCTTTTATTAATGGTCCTGCCGTTAAAAACTTTCAGACAAATCTTGAAAAGTACTTAAACGTAAAACACGTAATTCCGTGTGCGAACGGCACGGACGCGCTGCAAATCGCGCTGATGGCTCTTGATCTAAAACCCGGCGACGAGGTGATCGTTCCGGCTTTTACGTATGTGGCGACCGCCGAAGTGATCGCGCTTTTGAGATTAACGCCCGTAATGATTGACGTGGACGCGGACACATTTAACACGACCGCCGAATTTATCGAAGCGGCGATCACGCCGCGCACAAAAGCCATCGTTCCCGTCCATCTTTTCGGACAATCGTGCGAGATGGAAGCGATTATGCACTTGGCGGAAAAGCATAATCTTTACGTGATCGAAGACAACGCCCAGGCAATCGGCGCGGATTATACATTTTCAGGCGGAACAACGAAAAAAACGGGAACGATCGGACATATCGGCACGACCAGCTTTTATCCGGCAAAAAACCTCGGAGCTTACGGCGACGGCGGCGCGATCTTTACAAACGACGACGAACTTGCCAAAAGAATGCGAATGATCGCCAACCACGGTCAGACGGAAACCTATTATCACGATCTGGTCGGCGTAAATTCGCGGCTCGATTCGATTCAAGCGGCAATTCTTGACATAAAACTAAAACACTTAGACGAATATGCCGCCGCGCGAAACGCCGTTGCCGACATTTACGACCAAGCCTTTGCCGGAATAAACCAAATCCAAACGCCGTCGCGCGCGAAAAACTCGACCCACGTTTTTCACCAATACACGGTCCAAATAAAAAATGGCAGACGCGACGAATTTAAAAAATTCCTGACCGAACAAGGAATTCCGAACAGCATCTTTTACCCCGTGCCGCTCTACAACCAAAAAGCATTTAAGGTATCGGCAATAGAAAATTTTACTCTGCCGAACACGGAAACCCTGTGCGAAGCGGTGATCTCCTTGCCGATTCATACGGAAATGACCGAAGAACATTTGCAGACGATCACAGACACGATAAAAAGCTATTTCGAAGCCGAAAACGCACAAACAACAACAGGTATCTAATAACATCCGATCTCAAAACTTTGCGAACTTTGCGCCTACTTTGCGAACTTTGCGTTAAAAAAAAGAAAAAAATTAACCGCAAAGGACACAAAGTTTTTCGCAAAGGACGCAAAGATAATTGATTATTTATTCCAAGATTTTTCTCAGGTATCAAAATTTTCACATCGAATTTACCTGAAATAAAAAGTAATTGATTGGCTCTTCAATAGTATGAATTGCCGTCTGCTTTAGCTGACGGGAGTGTAATTAAATGACAAAAGGCTTTAGCCAAAAATGTAGAAAAATAAAAAATTCCTTATTGCTTAAGCTAAAGCTAATCTGATAATTGATATTTTTAGTAAATTTGGCTAAAGGCTTGATCTGATTCAACTATACAATCCGTCCGGCAATTCAGTAAAGATTTCTTGCTGAATTTTCCTAATGACCTAACAACAGTTACAATAAAAAACCTTTTCGCGCCTTTTCGCGGGAAAAAAAATCTCCTCAAAAACATTAAATTTTTATTAATCGGTTGACGAATTGAAAATAGCCAACTAGAATTCAAATTTAGTTAAACAAGAAAGCCCCTTACACGTAAAATGAACTCAGCAGTAAGCCAGACAGAGAAAATTCCGATCAATCAATCCGATGCGACAGGTTTAGGAAGAGAACCGCAACACAGCGCGGCTCACGAAATATCTCTGCGCCGGGTATCTTTTATTATTAACAAACACAATTTATTTTTTGGAGGGTTAACCCAAATTTGAACGGGCAATTCGATAGATTTTCTCTATGTTTGAGACAAATCGTTTGATTGGTTTTATTATATTACTGTTTACAATTACTTTTTATCAGGCATATAATTTAGAAAATTTATCGAAAAGTCGGCATATTGTTCGACTTTGCAAAGTGTGAAAAGGATTTTGGCAAAAGTTTTATATTTGAAATGCGAATCAGGCGTAGAGATAAATGCAATAAAAAAGGAGTTTTTTTTAGAAGCTGTTTGAAAAGAGGTACCGCTGCCGTCCCGGCGGCTGTCCTGAGACCGTCCCGGTCTCAGACTCCGTATTACTTTCTTGGAAGTTTTTAACACCATCGGCGCGCGGGACGCACGCCGGACAGCCGGCGAGACGCCGGCGTTACCTTTAAAAAACAGCTTCTTAGCGAACTTTGCGCCTGCTTGGCGCTCTTTGCGGTAAAATCTCTTTTATTCTAAACGCGAAAGTACGCCGGGTTTTACGCCGGATTTCGCAAAGTGTTTATCATTTGATACTCTTGATTCGCTTAAGAAGATTTGAAAACCGAAAGGCAGTCTCGCCTTTATAGAGATTTCCCTGCTGCAAGATGAGCAAGGGCTTGGGTATGTTGGCAAAAAATTTTTGCTGAAATCATACATCGGGCGAAGTGTGTCTGAAAATAATATTCAGCGAAATAAATAAATGAAGGCTCAACCGAAAAAAACAAAAGAAAAAAAGCGCAACGCAAAGATCGTCTGCCCGAATGGAGAAAAATTTTGGACGACCCAAAAACAATTCTGGCAATGGATGCGCGCCGGCATCATCCAAAAAACAGGCGACCGCCCGCTAAAAGGCATAATCACCGATAAAACGGAACTAAAACTAATAATGCGAAACCACACGATCCTAAATATGTCCGCCCCGAACCATCTGGCAGAAGTAATCAAGGCAAATCGAATGCGGCGTTGAAATATCTGACTTTTATTGACTAATAATCTTTAACGCGAAAAAATTTTATGAATCCGATTCAAATGGTTGACCTTAAAGGTCAATACGAGAAAATAAAAAGCGAAGTTGATAAAGGGATACAAGATGTACTTAATACTACCGCATTTATAAACGGACCAGCCGTAAAAGAATTCCAGGCCGACCTAGAAGCTTATTTAAAGGTAAAGCATGTTATACCCTGTGCAAATGGGACAGATGCCCTACAAATAGCCATGATGGCACTTGGTTTAAAACCGGGTGACGAGGTAATCACAGCAAGTTTTACCTATGTGGCAACGGCAGAAGTTATTGGATTGCTCGGATTAACGCCTGTTTTGGTAGATGCAGATCCACATACCTATAATATAGATGTTGATGCGCTTGAAAAAAACATCACTTCTAAAACTAAGGCAATTGTACCTGTGCACTTATTTGGACAATGCGCCGATATGGAAAGAATTAT
>JBBRVS010000341.1:0-3615 GCA_038246645.1 Pyrinomonadales bacterium | reverse complement strand
CGCCAAATTCAACAGACCTTAAAAATTGACAAAATTAGGGCTGTATATTGTGCTTTTAAAAATCTATCTACAATATATAGCAGTCAAAATCGTCATCAAAAATTATTGATATTTCTGTGTCCCACTTTTAATTACACCCAATCCGGTTTTATATTATTTCGTGCTGTTTCGTGTGATTAGTGGAAGAAACTGTCCACGAATCACACTAAAAGACACTAAAAATGTAAATTGAAGGCTCAACTGCGTAACTTCTACTTACGAAATAATCATACATCGGTATTTCGATGCCGGTCTTTTGCTCAAAAACATTAGCGAATCACCTTCGTGAGTTGCCGGATATAAAAGTATCAACGGCTTGGAAGCATTCATTACCGATTCGTGTTCCATAATTTGTATGCTGTCAATTCCCGCGCCGTATAAAACTCCCGAACTGATAAGAAACGGAATCTTGTTTTCCGCGTAAGCATCGGAAATCGCCCTTGTAATCAGCCGGAAAAAATCGCTTCCTTCTTCATCTGCCGGAGTTTTAAATATCTGGTTGATTGAACCTTGTAATAAATTGAATAATTCTCCCAGATGCTGTTTTTTGACTTGAACGAATTCGAGCAAAAGTTTGTTTAAATCAATAATATTAAATGATTCGTCATCGAGCTTTTCTTTGATCGCTGCGATAAATTTAATTTCGTCCGCCGGTTCGCACACAAACAAAATCGAATTACCGCCATTGGCATTTAGCCGTATTTCCGAGTGTTTATCGGCTTTGATTAATTGTGTAAGCTGCGAGATCATCTGATCAGGACTGAGTGATGACATCATAAATATTTGTGTATTCAATTAGAGGGAAAACTTGAAGTTTGTCTCCCGTGTAATTAACTTCGATAAATTTAGAAAAACTTTTTTGCAAAATTCTTTCAACAAAGTGGTTTTTTTCCGAAAAAGAATATTGAATCCATTTGCTGCTCAAAATATTAGTTTTATCTTCAATTGATAACAACCAGTAAATGAACAAAATAAATATTTTATCGTTCAAAAACGGAGGCTTGATTGATTTACTGCTGCTACCTTCCAATAAATTGAATTTTTTTAGTAAGGTCAAATATTTTGAAGCCGTCGTTTCGATTGTGCTGTCCGACCACTTGTTTATCTGCACTTCATCTTCTTTCAACTCTTTTAGAAAAGCCGCAACTTCTCCCTGTTTTAGAATCAATCTGCCGGAATAATAAGCGGGAAAAAATATATTTGAATTGATCGCCTCCAATAACTCATTGTTAAAAGAAGCATTCCAAAAAAGCATCAGGCGTGAATCAGCCGAAACTCCCTCCTCAATAATCAAATTTTTGACGATTTCTTTTTGATCTTCACTCACAAAATTTAGAATTGTTGAATTGATGGCTTTCTCAAACCTTTCGACCGACTTTTTTGTTTTTATTGTAGTTGGAATGTTTTTGGTTTTTGACGAATTTTCTTGTTCAAAAAAAGCCTTGACCAGTTCAAAATCAGGCAATCCTCCGAGAATGTTTATATCGCTGTTAATTTTCACAACTTATTGAATTTAAAGCTAAATTCCTGTTATTTTACTACGAGTTACGTACTTAAGCATTTAATCCGTAATTTTTCGTGTTCTTCTGTGTGATTAGTGGGTAATTTCTTCTTCCACTAATTACACGAAAAGACACGGAAGAGACAAAAAAAACAATTTTTTTAATAGAAACTTACTTTAACTGCATAACCTCTGTTTCTTCAACACACCCGATCAATTGCTAAAATTATTTTCATAATCAGTCATCGTTGTTGGAAGAACCTTCTGTGATTTTACGCCTAGTTCTTTTAACTTTTCAGCACGATTAATCAAGTTTCCTCTACCTTGTTTCAATTGTCCGAGAGCTTTATTGTAAGCGTCCTGCGTTCTGCTGATATGATTACCGATGTCGTCCATACTGCTTAGGAATCCGACAAATTTATCATAAAGTTTTTCGCCTTGTTGGGCAATTTCAAGCGCATTTTTGCTCTGCTGGTCGCGTTTCCATAAATCGGAAACCATTTTGACCGCGCCCATTAAATTTGTCGGGCTGATGAGCAGAATTCTTTTATCGTAAGCACGCGCCCAGATTTCCGAGTCGAACTGAATAGCGGTCAAATATGCCGGTTCGATGGGAACAAAAAGCATCACGAAATCAGGCGATGTCTCCAATTCATTGTATTTTTTACGGCTCAATTGGTCAATATGAGTAGTCAATGCTTGAAGATGGTCTTTCAAATGACGAGCGCGGTCTTCATCGGTTTCCGACGCGCAATACCGATTGTAAGCATTGAGCGTTACTTTGGAATCAATGATCAGTTTCCGATTGTCCGGCAGATGGACAATAACATCCAAATACTGCTGATCGCCGTCCCCATTTTTAATCGAATGCTGGATATCATACTCACGCCCGCGAACCAGACCGTTTATTTCCAGGATTCGTTCGAGAATCATCTCGCCCCAAATCCCCTGGGTTTTTGATTGACCTTTGAGGGCGACCGCCAAATTATTCGCTTCGCTGCTAACCTTATCGGTTTGCTCGATGAGTGCTTTGACTTCTCTTGCGAGCGAAAAACGCTCTCTGGATTCCTTATCGTAAGTTTCCTCAACTTTTGACTTAAAAGATTCTATATCGGTTTTGAGGGGCTGTAAAATATTTTCGATATTCTCACGGTTTGAAGCAGTAAATTTTTCGCTTTTAGCTTCAAGCAGACGGTTGGCGATATTCTCAAATTCAAGATGTGATTTTTGCCTGATATCTTCTATTTCGGATTTCTGCGTGGCGAGTTTTCCTTCGCTGGCGTTCAGATTTGCAAGGAGCGTAGCGTTTTCGTTGCCGAGCCGGTTATTAATTTCGGTTAATTCGTGGATCTGAACTTCTTTGATGTTATTTTGCGTGCGCTGTTCATTAAGACTGCTTTCTACTGCTTTGGCATTCGCCGAAACTTTAGAGTGCGCCTCCTGCAGGACTTTCATCTCATTTGTTTGCTGTTCATTTTTTTCAGTCAATTTTTTATTACTTTCACCAAAAGTTTGAACGCGATCTTCGGCAATTCTTAAATTTGTGAGCGCTTCATTTAACTTTCCGGTCTTTTCACCGATTTCTCGCTCTTTATCGCTGATCAGACGGTTTTTTTCTTGAATTGTTCTGCCGGCATGCGCCAGCTCTGTCTGCAACCGAACGTGCTCCTTTTCATACTCCTGTTTTGCCGGATGGTTTTCGCGCCGGTTCGCCTGTCTTCCAATAATTAAATAGATGATTACCCCACCTAAAATAAATCCTACGATACCGGCAATTAAAATTAAAAGTTCATTTAATGTTTCCATTTCGATCCTCCATAGAAATAAATAGGCGGTATTGCAGTAAATCGGAAAAGGGAGCTGAGAAAATTGTCTTTAATTTACCAGGATTAATATTTGTAAACTGTTAAACATTTTAATTATTTCTTATAGAATGGGGTTTTCTGCCCAACCCCCCGAAAAGGACTGATAAGCCTTTCGACCTTTTTACTCTTTTTTCTAAATGCTTGTAAACACTTGCTTTTGACAAACATAAGGGCTGCCTGCAAAGTATATGTCTGAAAGGATTTTAAAAT
>JBBRVS010000340.1:0-3644 GCA_038246645.1 Pyrinomonadales bacterium | reverse complement strand
TCTAGCCATATTACAGAATCATACCCACATTAGACCGATTAGTCCAGAATGGGAAGATCTGTCTTAGAGGAACTATTTGTTTTTATTCAAAATAAGCAAAAAAGCCACCTGAACGGGAATAATTTCCGATCATTTATGATTTCAACAGTTAAAGCGGGTATTTCATAAATTGAAGTTTTCTCCCGCTTTTTTCCAGAAAAAAATGTTGATATTCTCTCATTCGGTTTCAACTCGAATGATGATCGGCTTAATTAATTTATGAACACAAAACCATTAATGATCTCGTGCGCCTTTGTTTTGGCGGGAGTCGGGATTCTGTTTGAATTTTTGCCGCACGAAGTCCTGCGGCTTTTTGAAATACCGGCAAGCGGCGTAACTCCGATATTTATTCAGCTTTTAGGCGCGGCTTATCTTGGGTTTGCGATGATGAACTGGATGGCAAAAACCGTTTTGATCGGCGGAATATATGCGCGTCCGCTCGCGATGGCAAACTTCGTCCATTTTTTGATCGGGGCTCTCGGCTTGGTTAAATTCGTTCTTGGCAGTCAGGTATCGGGTTTGATTCGGCTTTTGACCGTATTGTATCTGTTATTTGCCATTTTGTTTGGTCTGATTCTATTCACACATCCACTTTCGTCGAAAAAAACTGCCACTAAATAAGCACTAATGGATAATTCAAAATGGATAATGGATAATGTCAGAAAACTCTTAAATTCTCTTACATCTGATGTTTAAAGGGATTTTTTTCATAATATCTTAAAATTTTGCTCACCTGCTTATACCGTTTACCATTAGAAATTGTGCATTGGTCAGCAGTGTCGGCGTGAGCCGATGCGTTATCCCTGATGAGCAATTGACGCAGATGCTTACGCAACCGCTACTGACCTAATTTCTAAAGGGAAAGCGTATAGGATATCTTTACCTATATAAAAGTTTAGAGGAAAAATCTGCGGTGCGCTGATTCTAGTTTTGACTCCTACCTAAATTTCCATAAATAAATTTACCTAAATCAAATTCCCTAAATATTTTGACCGAAAAATTAGTTTATTCCCAAAAAAAGGTCAATATCTATTTTTTTCGAAGATTTTGTCTCCAAAATCTAGTGACTAAATCTAATTAACCATTTAATCTCTTCCTTTTTTTACAAAAAAATTGTCAAAATTTTACCTTTTCAAATACTTCAACAAAGCTTTTGATTTTTAGCTGCGGGTTAAGAAAGAGGTTAAAAAGGGTTAAATAAAGGGTTAAGAGGGTTAAGTGTCAAATCAGGATCACAAACTGTTGAGTCTATTGAGTTTGCATAATTTTACACGGGAGTCAGAACTAAAGTGTACGGGGCAAAAACCGTTCTAAAAGTGCCTGATTTGCAGGTGTTTTTGAAGAAAAATTACCCGGCAGGAGTCAAAACCAGGTATGCCGGGAGTCAGAACTAGATAAATTTTTGCTCCGTAGGAGTCAGAACTAAATGCGGCAGGAGTCAGAACTAGATATTTTTCTTCGCTGATCTGTGGAAAACTTTGGTGAAATTGCCCACCAGGAGTCAGAACTAGACATTGTTAGGACTCAGAACTACATATTATTAGGAGTCAGAACTACATATTACCGGGAGTCAGAACTAGAGTTATTCCGGAAGTTACAACTAAAGGTATCCTGCTCGCCATTCAAATTTATCCGCTAAATTTTTTCATTACTGAGATCCGGGTCTTCGATCAACATTTTCGCTTGCTTATCAATAAAGGATTTTCGGTGATTTGCCTTTTTTATCTCAGCAATAAATTCCGGATGCGGCATGATCGAGATCTTGTAATCGACTATTTTCAGGCGCGGTCGGTCTTGTTTTATTTCCCGGGCGTGAAAATTGAGAATCGTGTTCGACATCTTCAGCTCCTCGACACCCTTTTCAAAGTCGCGGAGATTTTTGCTCATTTGCGAGTAAAAGGTCAGACCGAAATACCCGATCAAGGTCGAAAGGTAGGCTTCGTATTTGTCCGTAAAACTTGCCTGCGTATAAAAATGAGATAATCTCTTATGGAGTTTGCGGGCAATAGCTGTGCGGTAACCGATTACTTTTTTGTAATTGATCAGCCGGAACTTTCTTTCCTTGATCGAATTGGTAACGAGCGGCGAAAACCTGACAAAGGTTTGCGTCTCGCCACCGCCATCACCGCCGCCGCGAATACCGAGTGTTTCGATCGGACTGAAAATAAGGCGAACATTGTCGGACGGGCATTCGAGTTCGATACTTGTTTTTGCCAGAATCTCTAATGATTCCTTTATTTGGGTATAAGAGTAAGTATGTTTGTTGCTTTTTAATTCTTCCTGGAGCTGGTAGAGCGTAAAACGCACGCCTGCCAGATCATCGAGAAAAATCCCGTTGCCCTCGACCATCAGTTTTCGCAGGCAATCCTCGATAATCTCCTCGCGCTGCGAAGGGTAGTATTCCTTGACCGTTCCGTCCTTATCCTCGATCCTCGCCGGGTCGAGTTTCATCAGATACTTTTTTCCGCGGCACTCGAATTCACGTTCGAGGCGCGGCAGATAGGTGTTCTGGACGCGATTTGCCTTGCCGAGGAATTCCTTCGGCAGAAAATCGTAGATCTCAACCGTGTTGGAGTATTTTTTATTTTCCGGTTCGAGTATCTCGAACAAGCTGAGCTGGATCGGACGGTTTTGATCGTAACTGTCAAAGGCTTTGGTTTTTTCACGGCGGCGCGATCCCGGGCGGATTTCTTTCTTGAAGTTTTTTGTTTTGTCTTTAGATTTTTTCTCTTGTGTCATAAAAAATTAAAGTAAAATTCAATATTTTGTCAGATATTGTTAGTCGGATCATTTCCGCAATATGTGTAGAGATTGAGAGTCTGAGGATGATTAAAATCAACCGCGCTCATTCCAATCGGATCAACCTGAGTAAATCTGCCTTGTTTCGAGTCATAAGTCCGGTTGATCGCATAATCGAGTCCCGTGCTGTTGCTTCTCTCATAAGAAGTGAAGCGTTTGCTCAGAGATGTCGTTGATTCTGCCGCTAAAGCTGTCCCGAACGGCAAAGAATTCTGCTCATAGCTTGTTCCCAATGCCTGATTCGTTACGGTCTTTGTTTCGAGACGGTCGGGATGATTATATTCGACAACTTCATTATTCCCGACTTTTGTTTCCGTTGACAAAACGGAATCTCCCATATAAGTATAGCTCTTTGTCCACGTCGGAATCGTATGTGTCAACTCATCATATTCCGCCAGCGTCGTGCCGCCGATTGAGGCGTAGATTTTCCATCTTCCCGATTGATGATCCCAATCCATCAACCGGGCATTCGTCGCGCCGTATTGAAAGGCTTGGACAGCCGTGTCATTGCCGTCATCCTTTCTGACCACTCTGATCCGGTTTGCCGCGTCATATTCATATTTCGTAATGCCTCAATAAAAAGTTACAGATGTTGTTTCAATAAAACGCCTTGATTGAAAATAAAAGACTTACGGGTTTTAAATGAACAAAGAAGTAGTTCCATAACGGGCGCAATAGCGATTTGTCCCCCTTGTAATTAACAAAAAGGGTAAAAAGATGTTTAGATTGGAATTGATAAAAATCTAATGCTAAACAAAACAATTTACCCTAATGACAAATTTACTACAAAACCTTGAAATTGACGA
>JBBRVS010000339.1:0-3649 GCA_038246645.1 Pyrinomonadales bacterium | reverse complement strand
TGATGAGTTCATAACAATCAAAACTTCTTCAATAAGCGTTTGTTTTTCAATAGTTTCGGAGTATTTCAGGCTTTTCTACTGAAATAATGAAAACTGCAATCTACCCTTTTTTGCACTTTTGAGAAATACGGATTTTTACACAAAAGTGCAAAAAAGGGTTGGCAAAATTCCGCAATTTCAGAATGATGTTGTTAAAATGTCAATTTAATAGAGTTAAGCAAGTTGCTAAATGGCTTTTAAGTTGCAAATGCCGGATTTTCGTCCAAAGTCTAATAAAAGTAACACTTTATGAATTGCCGACGGCTAAAGTAGTTGGAAATTCATAAAGTGTTACTTTCATTCAATAGTTTACCTTGTATGTTCAAAATATCGCCACGGCGAAGATTTGCTTGTAAAAGCGTGTTTTTTAATATATTTTGAATGCCATTCTGACCAAACACGCCAACGTCCCTTGCCTTTTCCGCGAAAGTTGAAAGTTAAAGTATCTTCTTTTGTGCGAATATTTATGTATTCTTTAACCCAATTCGTGCCGTCGTAATACTGAACCTCAATACCATATTGAGTAGCCGTCGGAACTTTTGTCCATTTCAGCACGGTCTGTCTTGCGGAATTGGCGAAAACAGCATTTTCAGAAGGAAGTTTCATCGGCGGAATCTTCAATGTGAACTGCGGAAGTTCGTAATAAAATTCCCGCCATTCCGAAGTTTCCGCTTCGACTCCTTTATCTCCGATTGCTTTGACACGCCATTTTCCGTGAAAAATATCGTCAATCCGCATTCTAATAAAGGTTTTATCTGTTGCTGTAATTGCACCTGTAAACTGGATACTGCCGGTTGGCGGAAGATCGGGCGAATTACTATTATAATAATGCCATTCAACTTCATAGGATTTTGCCCCGCTGACCGGCTTCCAACTCAATGTCAAATGATTGTCTTTTCCGACTTTTTCACCGACTTTTGGCGAAATCAAAACGGGAGCCGGAAGTATCGTGTTTTCGGTTTTAACAAATGTGTGGGTGTTCATCAGTGGTTGAACTCGTGTGTTTTTAAATGCGGTCAGTTCCTGCATTTCGAGTAAATCACCGGGCAAGCGTGTGAAAATGAAAGTTTTGTAAATTCCTTTGTCCGTCAGGTCATATCTCGCCGAGATTGCATTGACTCCGTATTGAAGGTCTTTCCCGAAGTATTGCAACGCCAGTTTTTCGCCCAATTCACAAACACCTTTCGGGCAAGAAACCCAAATTCGCGTCCGCACTTTGTTTTCACTTTCGGAAATTTTTACTCTTTTAATTTCGCTATTCGAGCCGTTCGGAGAAATCCATTCGCCGACAAAGCTGCGGACTTGGGCGTTTGCAGGCAGGCTGGATAGAAAAATTATTGCTGCTATTAAAAAGAATTTGGTTTTCATTATTATTGCTCCTCGACGAATTTATCATTCGCAGTATGTTTTAACTTTTATTTAGGTTTAACGGCTTCGTAATTAAATCTTCGCCACGCTGATGTTTCCGCTTGCATTCCGGCAGAGCCGATTGCTCTGACACGCCAACGTCCCCAATAATTGCCTGCAAAACCGATACCAATCCGTGTTTCTGTGATAGCTCTGTTGTTGATATGTGATGTCCATTTCTCTGTCTTTCGGTCGTAAAATTCTACATCCACGCTGTAAGATTTTGCTCCGTTGACCGGCATCCATTTCAATTCCAGAGGAAAGCCTTCTTCCATCAATATTACATCCGCTTTCGGCGAGTTTCCATCGAAAGGAAAATCTTTTGCAGTCAATCGGGCATCTGCTTTCGGCGAAATCATCACGGGTGCGGAAAGAAGTGTGTCGGGAGTTTTAACATAAGAGTTGATAAATATTCTACCCACCGGAGAATTAGTGTAAGTTATTAAAAGTCTGACTTCCAACAATTTGTTCGGAAGCATTTTTATCACCAGAAAATTTGCAACCTCAAATTTACCCTGTTCTACTTTTTCGGTATGGACAATCGAAATTCCATTTACGACGGTTGATATAGCAGTCGGATAATAACGAGCCGCCGCCCGATTTCCCCAATCGCAATTTTTTGCATTAAAGCAAGGTCCCCAAACGCGTACAAAAATCGAACCCTCGCTTTTTGAAATTATCACCTTAGAGATAACCGCCGCATCGCTGTTAGAAGGTTTCCACTCGCCCAAATAATCCTCGATCTGTGCATTTGCACATACACTGAAAAGGATTATGTTCATAATCAATATCGTTATAGTTTTATTCATTGTTTTGGTCTCTAAAAAGTCGGTTTGCTGAAAAGGAGAGTTTCACGCCCGGGCATCTTATGAACGCAACAAATAATAAATCTTGCAGAATAAGGTTCAGCGAGAATATGTCAGAATCATTGAAAGCCAATAAAAATCTACTTTCTGAAAGTATCATACGCGGCTAAAATTCCAAAATATGCAAGGCTTCCCGCAGCAGTCCATTTGAGCCAGATTGGAACATTCGGATAAAACCAGACAATTAAGGACATTAGCAGCAAAATTATTATTGTAAAGATAATGGTTAATTTCTTGAACCGTGTGGCTCGGCTCGGATATGCAAATTTGATCGGTATAAAGTGCAGAGCGGAGAAAATAACTATGATCGCGGCATTTCCCAATTGATTTAATGAAAAAACAAATATCAGAAAAAACACAACGACATTCCACATCACGGGAAACCCTATAAAATAATAATCGTCGGAAACCATTCCTTCGATGCCGTAGTAAATAACCGAAACAAGCAGTATTAAAAAGGTCAGAGGTAAATTCCAAGCGGGATAAACCAGCTCCGCCATATAGAAAAAGTATGCGGGAATTATGGCGTAAGTTGCAAAATCAATTATGTAATCTATTGTTTTGCCGTTTATAAAGGGAAGAACTTCCGCCGTTTTGAACTTTCGTGCAAAAGTACCGTCAATTCCGTCAATCACCAAAGCAATCAACATCCAAGCCATCGCCGCACGCCAATTCTTAGCGTTTATCGCCAAAATCGCCAAAAATCCCGCCAGCAAACCGGAAGCCGTAAAAATATGAACGCTCCACGCCAGAATTTTTTCCAATGTGCTGTAAGACTTAGGCATTTGAGAAAATTTTACTTTGTGTTCCTTTGCGAAAAACCTTTGCGGTCTCTGCGGTAAAAAGAATAACCGCAAAGGAATACAAAGGTTTTTCGCAGAGTTACGCTTAGATATCACTTTTCACCTGATTCGGATTTTTACTTCACGGTTTTAGCTTCGGCTCTGTCCGGCGGGTGCGAACGGTCGAGGGCTTCGTCTTCGACCTCGCCGCCTTTGCTGATCGGAATGTCGGCGGGATTCGAATAGAGCATTCCGCGTTCTTCGGAATCAGCTTCGATATTAATGCTCGGCATGGAAGTCGGCGGCGTGTAGCCCGGATATTCGACGCGGGAATGATAAATGGCAACCAAAGATTTGATCATTGATTCGCGGATCTGCGTCAGTTCGCGCAGGGTCAGATCGCATTCATCCAATTGATCGTCGCTCAAGATCGCGTCAATGATTTTGGTGACGATAAAACGGATATTTTCCGGTGTCGGTTCGGCAAGCGAACGCGCCGCCGCTTCGCAGGAATCGGCAATCATCATAATCGCCGCTTCTTTGAACTGCGGTTTC
>JBBRVS010000338.1:0-3703 GCA_038246645.1 Pyrinomonadales bacterium | reverse complement strand
TTACGTCTGAAACAAAGAATCTTAATTGATTATTTGTTTTTGAAAAGCGTAGGGCGTTTGATGGTTAAAATCAAACGTGCCGACAATTATTGTGGCGTAAAACTAAGCGTCGCGGTTTTTTATTAAACCGTTCCAGCGTTTAGGGCAAACACGGATTACAAATCAAAAGTTTGCTTACCTTTATTAAATATAAAGCCACGCCACAGAAAAGTTGAATAGGGAATTTGAGAAACCTACGCTATATAAAAATGTTCCCGACGAATTAAATTAAATTTAGTTTGATTGCAAAGAGTAACCGCTTGCGCTAACTGCCGTTTTAAACGGTAAGAGGCAGGTCAGAGGTTACTGTCGTTTTTAGTTAGGGGAAACTTTTTCGATTTATTTGTAAAAGTTTCAAAGAATAGGCGGCAAGATGCCACCGGGACAGCCAGCGGGACGCTGGCGTTACAAAAAATATGCCAACGATTAACCAGTTAGTTCGCAAAGGTCGTAAGAAATTAGTTGACAAAACCGCAAGTCCGGCTTTGCAGGGCAGTCCGCAGAAACGCGGAGTTTGCACGCGTGTTTATACACAAACACCGAAAAAGCCGAATTCGGCTCTGCGTAAAGTCGCCCGCGTTCGTTTGACGAATCAGATTGAAGTTACAACATATATTCCGGGAATCGGACATAATTTGCAGGAACACTCGATCGTTTTGATTCGCGGCGGTCGCGTTAAGGATTTGCCGGGAGTTCGTTATCACGTTATTCGCGGAACGCTCGATGCTTCGGGCGTTGCCAACAGAAACCAGGGACGTTCAAAATACGGCGCGAAACGACCGAAAAGCTAATATATATAAAGTCGGCAGTTGGAAGTTCCGCAGTATTTTAACTGACAACTGACAACTGACAACTGACAACTGACAACTGACAAAAATATGCCAAGAAGAAGAGTTGCGACAAAAAGAGAAGTTTTACCTGATCCGATTTACAACAGCATTATGGTGACGAAATTCATCAACGGTGTAATGTTGACCGGAAAGAAAACAATTGCTGAAAAGGTTTTCTACGGCGCGATGGAAAAAATCGCCGAAAAAACGAATGAAGAACCTTTAAAGATTTTCAAACAGGCAATGGAAAATGTTGCACCGGGCGTTGAAGTCAAATCACGCCGCATCGGTGGTGCGACATATCAAGTTCCGATCGAGGTCACACGTGATCGCCGCAATACTTTAGCAATTCGTTGGATTGTTTCCAACGCCCGCAAACGCGGCGAAAAAACAATGACTGACCGCCTTGTCGGTGAATTGCTCGACGCGATGAACAATCGCAGCGGTTCGGTCAAGAAAAAAGACGAAGTTCACCGTATGGCGGAAGCAAACAAAGCGTTTGCACATTACAGATTTTAATAGTGTTAGTCCTTCTATTGATTAAAAGGACAAAAGTGTTATGGCAAAGACTAGTTTAGACAAATTCAGAAACATCGGAATTATGGCGCATATTGACGCGGGTAAAACCACGACGACCGAGCGCGTACTTTTCTATACGGGTGTTTCGCACAAGATCGGTGAAGTTCACGAAGGAACAGCCACAATGGACTGGATGGAACAGGAACAAGAGCGCGGAATTACGATTACGTCCGCCGCAACTACCTGTTATTGGCGACGGAACGATGAGGAATATCGCATTAATATTATTGATACGCCGGGACACGTTGACTTTACAATGGAAGTCGAACGTTCACTGCGCGTTCTCGACGGAGCGGTTGCTGTTTTTGACGGTGTTGCCGGTGTCGAGCCGCAATCGGAAACGGTTTGGAGACAAGCCGATAAATATAAAGTTCCGAGAATCTGTTTTATCAATAAATTAGATCGCGCCGGAGCATCTTTTGAACGCTCGTTTCAGTCAATTTTAGACCGGCTCGGTGCAAATGCCGTCGCTTTGCAAATTCCGATCGGTTCGGAAGACCAATTCAAGGGCGTTGTCGATCTTTTGCAAATGAAGGCTCTCATCTGGAATGATGAGACAATGGGCGCGAAATACGACGTTACGGAAATTCCCGCCGATTTGCTTGAAAAAGCACAGGAAGAGCGCGAAAAATTAGTCGAAGCCGTTTCCAGTATTGATGACGATTTGATGGAAAAATACCTGGAAGGCGAAGAAATCAGCGAAAATGAACTTCGCGCCGGTCTTCGCAAAGGAACGCTCGAAATGAAAATCGTTCCGGTTGTTACCGGCACGGCGTTCAAAAATAAGGGTGTGCAACCTCTTCTCGATGCGGTTATTGATTTTCTGCCGAGTCCTTTGGACGTTCCGGCGATTCAAGGTTTCAAACCGCGCACCGAAGAAGTCGAATCGCGTGAAGCAAATACTTCCGCTCCTTTTTCCGGTCTGGTTTTCAAACTGATGGCTGACAAGCATTTAGGACAACTCGCTTTTGTCAGAATTTACAGCGGAACGGTTTCGTCCGGTTCGTATGTTTTGAATTCGGTTAGAGATAATAAGGAACGGGTCGGACGCTTGATGCTGATGCACGCCAACAAGCGTGAAGATGTGAGCAGCGCCGGCGCCGGCGAAATCGTCGCCATCGGCGGTATGAAAAGCGTCACGACCGGTGAAACGATCTGCGATCTCGCAAATCCGATTATTCTCGAATCAATGGAATTCCCCGATCCGGTTGTGCGTGTGGCGGTCGAACCGAAAACCCGCGCCGATCAGGACAAAATGGGAATCGCTCTGAGCCGTCTGGCGCAGGAAGATCCGAGTTTTCAGGTCAACACAGACCACGAAACAGGTCAAACAATCATTGCCGGAATGGGCGAACTGCACCTTGAAATTATTGTTGACCGGATGAAGCGCGAATTTAACGTCGAAGCAAACGTCGGAAAACCGCAGGTTGCTTACCGCGAAACGATTACCGCTTCGGCACCGGGCAAGGAAATCTTCAAGAAACAATCCGGCGGTCGCGGACAATTCGGACACGTCGAACTCGAAATCGAACCCGCACCGGGCGAAGGTTATGTCTTTGAAGACAAAATCACGGGCGGCGTTATTCCGAGACAGTTTATCAAACCCGTTTCCGAAGGAATCAGAGATGCGATGGCGCGGGGTTATCTGGCAGGTTATGAACTTGTTGATATCAGAGCGCGGCTCGTTTTCGGTTCGTATCACGAGGTTGATTCCGACGAGCGATCATTTCATATTGCCGGTTCTTTAGCATTTCAAGACGCGGTGAAAAAAGCGAAACCCGTTTTGCTTGAACCGATTATGAAGGTTGAAGTCGTTACGCCCGAAGAATATATGGGCGCAGTCAACGGCGATTTGAATCGCCGTCGCGGACAAATCGAAAAAATGGAACCGCGCCCCGGCAATGTTTCGGTTGTAACCGCGTATGTCCCGCTGTCGGAAATGTTCGGATACGTTACCGATTTGCGTTCGGCGACACAGGGACGCGCCACTTCGACCATGCACTTCGAGCGGTATGATGAAGCACCGCGCAATGTGGCGGAAGAAATTATTGCTAAAGTTAAGGGAGCAGGCAGCTAAATTATTTAGTTAAATTTACAAGAGGAAAGTTATGAGCAAAGAGAAATTTGATAGAAGCAAACCGCACGTGAACATCGGGACGATCGGACACGTTGATCACGGGAAGACGACTTTGACGGCGGCGATTACGAAAGTAATGAGCAAACATAATCCGAAGATGGTGTTTCGCTCGTTTGAT
>JBBRVS010000337.1:0-3813 GCA_038246645.1 Pyrinomonadales bacterium | reverse complement strand
CATACCCGGGTTTGTTCGAATTGCGCCTTTGAACTGCGCGAACTGCGCCAGTTTTCCGAAAGCCTGCGGCTTCGTCAGATCGAAAATACAACCCGCACCGCGCCCGGCTTTTTCGGCAAATTTAACGAATTAATTCACCGAATATCTCACAACCTCACACTCAAAACCGTTCTGCCGCTCGTAATGATTACCGCTACTTTACTTGGCGTAATCTTATGGTTTTCAGCCAATTCGACCGAAAATAATAGCGGGAAAACAAGTGTTGAAGGCGAGCAACAAAGTCTTACACAATCCGAACCGAACTCTATAACCCGAACCGAAAATGCGCCGATGATCGCCGAACAGGTCCATCAAAACGTGGAAAATCGCCCTCTGCCGGATAAAAAGCCGCCTCAGCCGAAAAAAGAACCGCCGCCCGAACAAGAAATTTTGGCGGAAACAAATAATTTGCCGAACGGTCTCCGCTCTTTGGTGCAGAAAACTCTGAAAAGCAAAAAATTGGCGTTTCCCGGCTTTTTATCCGCGATGCGGGAAGATATAAGTTTTCGCGGGAAGGCTGAGGAAAATTCAAAGACGATTTATCCGAAGGGCGAAGCTGTTCGAACCGCTGCCCCGCAGTTTCGCTGGACGCGGTTTGCCGCCGAAAGTGAGCAATATATCGTCGAAATTTTTGATGAACAAAATAATCCGGTGGCAAGCAGTCCTCCGCTCACAGAAACCCGTTGGAATTCTAAAGCCGATCTAAAGCGCGGTAAAACCTACAGCTGGGAAGTGCGGACAATCAATTCGAACTTGCAAATTCCTATAAAAAGAGTCGGCGGAAAATTCAGAGTTTTAGATACTGCGGAAATTGCCGGAATCAATCAAAATCCGGCGAAATCCCCACTAATTCGCGGCATTATTTTGGCATCGAGCGGGCTGTTAAGCGAAGCGGAAACGGAGTTAAATCGAGCCATTAAAAACGGTGAAAATGCGGAACTGGCGCGGGCATTACTCTGGCAGATAAAAAATCAAAAATAGATTCAAGTTAATTAGGAGAGCGAAAAAAAGCGGAGGAAATTTTTGTAATTCAATTGAAAAGACCGGATTAAAAACTTTTCTTAACGGCGCCCGGATTAATGATTTTTCTCTCATCGGTAGTGTGAAAATCATAATCTCCCCCACTTTTTTCTGCTCTCCTTTATCAGTTTTCTTGCATTGCTTGAAAGGTTGTTCAGCACAACCGCATAAAGCCGCCGGTAATTGGAATTCTTCAGCCGAACTAGAAGCGGTTCAAAATAGCTCAAGGCTTTTAAATAATTTTCTTCGGTCTGATCATCGGTTTGTTAAACCAACCCGATTTCCTTGAGCGTGGTCAATTCACCTTCTTCGTCGCCGATGCGCCGCGAGATTTCCAAACTCCGCCCGTAAAGTTCCAGCGCAATTTTATTATTCGGAAAAAAAGTCCGAGCCGCGGTTTGCCGTTTTCGACTCTGCCCATAAACCGCCGAGTAAGCGCGATGTTTATTTCGTCATTCGTTTTCTCAAAAACTTCAAGCGCATCCGCCGGCAGCATTTCCCCGTCCGCCACCTTGCCGACGCGCCAGTGGAGCTGCCCTAAAAACGCCCGGGCACGCGCCTCTTCGGGGGTATCTTTGACGGAAATTGCCAATTTTTCTGCCTGCCGAAACCGCTTGATGGCGTCGAGGTATTTCGCCTTCTGATAAGAAATATGCCCGAGATGAATCAAAACCTGAGCCTGTTTCGATTTATCACCGGACGTCTCAGCGAGATTCAACGCCGAATTATAACTTTCGCCCGCCCGTCCGTATTCCCCGCGAATCCGCATCAATTCGCCCGTTTTAATAAAAGCGGCAAAATTCCTTGCCTGAATCTGTAAAGTAATCGATAAGATCAGAACCGAAATATAAAACAGAGTTCGAACCTTCATAAAATAAAGTCCTCTTGTTCGTTGAGATTTTTACAGTCATTTAGCCACAACTTAAAATAAAATGCAAAATATTTCAAAAAAAAAATTGCTTAAAGTAGAATGCTGCATTTTTTTTCATCTTTAGATTATACAGGCAGAAAAATTCAAACCTGAGGGTATTAGTTTCGATTTACCGTTCATAGTGAGAGAAAAATTCTAAATTATTTTTCTCAAACTTAAAATTACAAGTGGTTTTTCTCTTTACGATTTCTGTAAAGAACAACAAATTTCGATTCTGTAAAAAGATCAATTTAACTAATGATGGAATCAGGCGAAATCTTACGCGGCAGATTTAAGATTATCAATGAAATTTCGCGCGGCGGAATGGGCGTGGTGTATCTTGCCAAGGATTTGCTGACTAACAATCGCGTTGCGGTTAAAAAGAGTTTTTTCTCCGGCGATAAAGCGGCGCGGCATGCTTTTGAAATCGAAGCCAAATTGTTGGCGCGGCTCAACCACAAAGGCTTGCCGAAGGTTTTGGATTATTTTATTTTGGAGAATAATTTTCAGGCTCTGGTAATGGAATTTGTCGAAGGCGAGACGCTCGCGGAAGTGCAAGAATCGGGAAATTTGAGAGCCGGAAGCGAAACGGGTTTATTAAAAATTGTTGATTGGGCGTTACAGATTTTAAGTATTTTAAAATATCTGCACAATTTCGAGCCGCCGGTCGTTCATCGGGATATTAAGCCGAATAACATCAAAATTAATGACGAAGGAAGAATAATTTTACTTGATTTCGGGCTGGCAAAAAGCACGAATATTACGGTTGTCGGCGGAATGTCGGGTTACTCGCCGATTGAGCAGGTTCATCGAACCGGAACTGATCCGCGCAGTGATATTTACGCCTTGGGAACGACGCTGTTTCATTTGCTTACAAATCAATATCCGTTCACCGCGCTCGACCGCTTTCGCATAATTTACGGGGAAAGTCTGCCTTCCGCCCGCGAAAATAACGGCGCAAGTTCGCTGACAAGCGATCCGCAAAAATCGGTTGCCGAATTCGCTCCGCACATTCCGCCGATAATTTCCGAAATTGTGATGAAAGCGATGGCTTTGATGCCGAAAGACCGTTTTCAAACTGCCGAAGAAATGAATTTTGAACTTTCGGTCGCCAAGCAAAATATCGAATACGGAATCAGCCGCGTCGCCGCTCATACGAATATTAATACGCTGCGGGATTGGGAAAAAAGTCCGCCTTTATTCGGCGATGATGAGGAAGTTCTCGAACCCTGGAAAAATCAAAATAACGATATAGTTTCCAAACCGGTAAATGAAAATCTTTTGGAAGACAACCCGAACAAGAAAGTTAATTTAGACGCAACCGTTTCTTCAACTTCGCTGTTTGGCAAAAATGAGCGGGAAAATCAATCTCAAGCCGAATTTTCAAGCGAAAAGGAAAGTTTTCAGAAAATCGAATTTACATCGCAAACTACATCGCCAAGAAAAAACCACAAAAAATATATCATCGCCGCTTTCGGCGGATTTGCCATCATTTTATTAAGCTGCGTCGGAATTTTAGGCTGGTATTTAACAACTTCAAAAAAAACGAATGTCGCTGAAACCGAAACAACCGCAGCTGCCACAATACCTTCACCTGAAAAGGTCGAAGAACCGAAAAATCTTTTAGATATAACAATGTTTCGACCGGAAAAAAACAGCAAAAAAACAGTTTTGGATAGAGATTACAAATTTGCCGAACTGGAAAAATTCAAGTTTCTAATCAAGTCGCCGAAAAACGGGTTTTTATACATTATCTCACGCAATAATCAATCGAAAGCAGCGTTGGCATATCCGGATCCCAATCAAAAAGACAATGGGATAAAAGAAAATTCGGAAACCCTTTT
>JBBRVS010000336.1:0-3911 GCA_038246645.1 Pyrinomonadales bacterium | reverse complement strand
TATCCGGGTGGATCTGTGGTTAATTCCTACCTTTATTTCTAATCAAGACTGGAGTTAAATAAGTAACAAACACCCAAAAACTCTTGCGTCCTGAAAGGACACTCCGCCAATAGCCCAACGATTTATCGTTGGGAACAGATCTCTCTCTTCATTTCCGCATTTTCCCCAACGATAAATCGTTGGGCTATTAACAAACGCTCCTACGGAGCAAAGAAAACCGATCTACAATCTGAAGAAAATTCAGTATTTCAACCAATCTATGCTACTATTCTCCCGTTTCAATCAGCGCGGATTATGAGAAAGCGATTGAATTCCACTTATGAAAAAACGATATTGTGATAATTATGAAACTTGAGATTCATCCCAATGCTAGAGAAAATTTTGACAATAAGATTATAGAACTTAAATCTCAGCTAAGGTTTAAAATTGAAAAGAAACGTATATCAAAGCCTAATCCTGATCTTCATATTTCAGGACATTTTGACGAAACTAATATTATTGGTGAATTAAGGCTTACTTTACGAGATGAAAGTGGAAATGTATCTGCCAGAATGTTTGGAGTTAGAGGAAAACAACTTGGTTTATTTAATAAAGACTACAAAAACTTGAATCAAATAGCTGAGAATTTTCAGAAAAGTACAATTCCTAAAGATGTTATTAGTGTTAATTTTCTTTCAGTACAAATATTTGAGTGGATTAAACGGGATTATTTTGGAAAAACCACCCAAAGTCCTACTGATACACTTTCCAATTAGAGACTATGCAATAGAGTCAACCCAAGCCGTGATTAAGTATTCATACGATGTGATTGAACTAATTGCTTTTTCTGAAAAAGTTTGGAGCCCGGTACTGACTAATTTTCGGGTTCTTCCGCACTTTTGGTGCAAGCCCAAAAATTAGGGTATTATAGCGTTTTAAGGTATTTAGAAACTTTTGGCTACAAACTTCTAAATACGACTATTAATCGGATTATGGGGATTATCATATTTCTCGTTTAGATTTGTTAAACAAGATTACAAAATCTCACAGTATTTTTGTATCTTTTTTCTTAAACTTGCACCAAAAGTACGGAAGAACCTTAATTACACCCCTTCTTTTGATCGAATTTCGCCTTTCTACAAAAAACTCCGATTTTGTGTTAATCTTTTAACGCTTTTCAACATTCCAATTAATCGGGGCAAAATCCAAATTATGTTAGCTACATTTTTTCTTTCGGCTATTTTTCTGTTTCAAACACCGACAACCGTTGTGCAACCGACTCCGACACCGAATCCGCAGGTGACGATCAAGGTCGGCGAACCGCAGCAGGACAAAAAACTCGCGCTCGATGAACCGACTTCCGTAACGCGTCATTCGATCCGTGCCGGCGGTCACACGTTAAACTACACGGTTACAACAGGTTATATGCCGATTCGGGAAGAACGAACGGGCGAAATCGAAGCCAAGATTTTCTATATGGCTTATAAATTAGACAATACCGGTGCGCCCGAAAAACGCCCTTTGATGTTTTCCTTTAACGGCGGTCCGGGTTCGGCTTCCGTCTGGCTTCACTTAGGCGCACTCGGACCGAAGCGCGTAAAAATGCTTGATAGCGGTTTTATGCCGCCGCCGCCGTATCAGCTGGTTGACAACGATCAGACGTGGCTGACGGAAACCGATCTCGTTTTTATTGATCCGGTCGGAACGGGTTTCAGCCGCGCGATTGATTCGCAAAAAGCCGCGAAATTTTTCGGTGTCAGCGGCGATATTCAAGCGGTCGGCGAATTTATCCGGCTTTATTTAACGCGCAACGAACGCTGGAGTTCGCCGCTTTTCCTCGTCGGCGAAAGTTACGGCACGACCCGCGCCGCCGGACTTGCCGGTTATCTGTTTGAAAAAGGAATCGCTTTTAACGGCGTTCTGCTCGTTTCGAATGTGATGAATTTTCAAACTATCCGCTTCGCCGACGGCAACGATCTGCCGCTTGTTTTTATTTTCCCGTCTTATACGGCGACCGCTCAGTATCACAAAAAATTGCCATCCGATCTGCAATCAAAACCGCTCGAAACGCTTCTGAGAGAATCAGAAAATTTTGCGATAAACGAATTTGCTCCGGCATTAATGCGGATTGATAAATTATCGCCGGCTGAAAAACAAAATTTGCTCGAAAAATTCAGCCGCTATTCTGGTTTGAACAAAAATTTTGTCGAGCAAAACAATTTCCGCGTTGATCTGAGCGAATTTATGAAGGAATTATTACGCGACCGCCGCTTGACGGCAGGGCGACTCGACAGCCGTTTTACCGGAATTGATGCAAATGCTTCGGGCAACGATCCCGATTTCGATCCGAGTATGACGGCGATTCGCACGCCTTACACGGCGACTTTTAACGATTATGTGCGCCGCGATCTCGGCTTTAAAACCGATCTGGAATATTACATTTTAGGCGGCGGCATAACTGCGCCGTGGAACTGGAACGTGAGCAACGGTTATGCCGATACGAGCGTTTCGCTTTCGAGCGCGATGCGGAAAAATCCGTTTATGAAGGTTTTCGTCGCTTCCGGCTATTACGATATGGCAACGCCGTATTTTGCGACCGAATACACGCTTTCAAATATGAATCTCGAACCCGAATTGCGGAAAAATATTTCCGTCAAATACTACGAAGCCGGACATATGATGTATATCGAGGTCAATTCGCTGAGAAAATTAAAACAGGACGCTTCGGCTTTTATTGCGGATGCTTTGACTAATAAATAATTGGAGAAAACTGATGAAAAATTGTCCGGTAATCTTGATTCTAACTTTTCTATTCTTGTTTGCGGCTCAAACTTCCGCACAAGATTGGAAGATTTCGGATTATCTAAAGAATCTGCCAAAAGAATTTAAAGTTTTTTCGGGTGATTTTTCTTCTGAGGTGTCCGAAGAGACGACTTTGATTGACGATAAAAATGGTTACGCCGCCTTTTACGATCAGCCTGTAAAGTATGAAGCCGCTTTTCCGATTTTTGAAATGGCGGTTTTCAAAAAAGCGAATGGTGAGCAGATTTTAGTTGTTTCAAATTCGATAATTGATCCCGTATGCACCGCATACAAAACTTTTTTTCTGCAAAAATCAGGTGAAGACTGGATTGATGTAAAAGCAAAAGTATTGCCGAAACTTCCTCCTGAAATATTTTTCGACACGGCAAAAACCGCTCAAGATTTTATCGAAACACAAAAGAAAATTGGTAATTCGACGGATTTGGACTTACATTTTTCACCGCCGCGCCAAGGCACGAAGATGAATGTGAAATTGGATATCTGCGATTATGTGCCGGACGATCTTTCCGGCGAAATTGATTTCCAAAAGTTTATTGATAAATCGAAAATCGTTTTGCTTGTTTGGGATAAAAAAACAGGCTCCTTCATATTTAAATAATTTGGTAACTTTAGCTTGAGATTCAAGATTTATTGCCCGCGCAAAAGGTTACGGATCCGAACAAATAACGAGCAAAAAGCCGGAACTGTTGTAAAAAAGGTTCCGGCTTTTTATTTTGAAATTACGTCAAACAATCAACGAGATTCCGCTATTGCAATAAAATTCAAGTCGATGCGCCGCGCTGGTCGGTTGTCGGCGAAGTCGCCGTGTTTCCGGCGTTGACGGCGGGCGAAGTTGAGAGCAAAGCGTGTGTCAACGTTTGTCCGCCATAGAAACCGAGCGGCGCGAGGCGGGCGTTTTGATTGAGGATGTCCGCCGTTGCTCCCGATGTTTGCCATGTGATAGCAGTGAATGAATCGGTGTTGCCGATGAGATTATCGCCCAAAGAATTGACTGTCACGCCGCTGGTATTGCGTAAAACGTCCGGCTGCTGTCCTGTGGTTGTTGCGTTTCCGGCGATGATCGTATTCTGTAGGGTTGTCACTCCCTGATTAAAATATATACCGCCGCC
>JBBRVS010000335.1:0-3916 GCA_038246645.1 Pyrinomonadales bacterium | reverse complement strand
TCACGCACGGCGTTGAGCATCAGTTCGATATATGCGTATTCCGGTTGCTCAAGACTGTAACTCAAACCGAAAAAGCGCGAATCAAGTTCGCCTTTGTTAAATTCTCTTTTGAAAGGAACGAAAGATGCAGCGACATCGGCAATTTTTTCACGCAACGAATAATCTTCTCCGCCTTTCATTTCGTAATACAATTGAGGCGTGTCCTGCAAAGGCGAAGAAACTTCTATTTCAAATTCTATTCTTTTATCAGCGAAAATCCCATTGACGTAAAAATTGACAAGACAGAAAAGATGTTCGAATCGGCTTCCGGCAACACCGTTGAAGTTGAATTCCAAATCAGGAAATCTTTTGTAAAACTCAACAAATAGTGAACCGTCACCGCAGTTCGGATCATAAATGGTTTGCCAGTTTTTCGGCTCGGCGAGCGTGACTATTTTTTCAATAACTTGACTAGGAATACTTGGCGTTTTGTAATAAAAGTATCGTTTTATGTCCCAATCAATAAACTGTCTTTGAGATTTCGCCGAAAGATTGGAATGACTGATTAAATAATCACCATTATTGTTGGAGACAGCTTGAGGATCAGTTATTGATAAATCATCAAAAAATTTTGCCGTATTTTCCGGTGCGGTTTCAATTCGTCTTTCAAACTGCAAACATATTTCAAGAAAATAATCACATAAATCCCTTTTTTCTTGTTCGGAAAGTTTATCTAAAGAAAAAGGAAAGACTTTTTTAATCTTTTCTATGGTGTCTTTGTCAAAGGTAAAGAAACAATGAATTGGTTTAGAATCGTGAGAAAAATGGTAATGCCTCAATAAAAAGTTACAGATGTTGTTTCAATAAAACGCCTTGATCGAAAATAAAAGACTTACGGGTTTTAAATGAACAAAGAAGTAGTTCCATAACTTATAGTTGAGGCATTACGAAAAATGCAAAAAAACTCTTGACAACATATCGCAAAATGCTGAATAATCTGTATCAATAAAATTTATCCGAACGGATTATTAATTTTTCATCTTTACAAACGTTTAATAATCCGAACCTTAAATCTCAAAAGCGAAAAGCCGTTTTCGCTAAATACTCAATCCGCTCCGGCGTTTTTCACAAAAGCTTTACAAAAAAAAACGATGCCGGACCTTAAAACCTATTAAATTAGGAGGAAACCATGAAAAAATCTCTAATATTAGTGACAATATTTTTACTCGGCATAGCGATCAATGCTCAAACCGAAACTGCAAATAAAAACTCGACCACATCAACAACCGCCGATACAAGCATCCGCAAAAAGGCTTTTCGTCCGACCAAGACACAAATAACCGAGGCGCAAGCGAAACTCAAAACGAGCGGAACTTACGCGGGCGAAGCGGACGGAAAATATAATGATGATTTTCGCGCCGGTTTGAAAAAATATCAGGAAGCAAACAGCTTGGAAAAAAGCGGAAACTTAAATGAAGCGACTTTAATGAAAATGGGAATCGCGCTGACCGATTCGCAAAAAGGAATCGAAACGCCCGCGGATGATTCAAAACCGAAACGCATCGTTTTCCGCGCCAGCAAAGATCAAATAATGCAGGCGCAGAAAAATTTGAAAACAACCGGTTCTTACGCGGGCGAAGCCGATGGAAAATATAACGACGACTTTCGTGCTTCGATCAAGGAATTTCAAGGCGAAAACGGTCTGAAAAAATCGGGTTCGCTCAATCGGGCGACTCTCGAGAAAATGAATATCTCATTGACCGAAACGCAGACAGCAATTCCCGCCAATCCGAATGATCTGGCATCGGCTAATTCGACCGGAGAAACGAAAAAACGCGGTGCGGTTTTCCGCGCAACCGCTGAACAAATAACAACAGTTCAGCAAAAATTAAAAGCTGCGAATCTTTACAGCGGCGTGGAAGACGGCAAATTCAACGACGATTTCCGCGCCTCGATCAAAGTGTGGCAAAAACAAAACGGTGTCAAGGAAACCGGCACGCTTAATAAAGAAACGCTCGAAAAAATGGGCATTCAGCTGACCGATAGACAAAAGGAAATGTAAGTTTCTTAAAAAAAATTAACAGGGATATACAGGATGAATAGGATGATTAGCCTTGATAAAATAACGGCTTTATAATCATGCTTATCCTGTATATCCCTGTTAATTTTTCCTGATTTCATCTTCGGCGTTTATTTCGTTCAATAATTATTGAAAGTGCAAGATTTTTTTCGTTTAACTGTTTGGTCAATTTCTGTGTTAAAACTTCATCGCGGCAATCTTTGATTTTTTCCTTTAAAAATCCGATTTCCCGTAAAATCTCGACTTCTTCGGGCAGAAATTTGTTCGATTTCAAAAGCGAATAACCGACGCGGAATTCTGCCGGAGTATTGAAATACGCCGTCAGATCAATCGGTTTGCCCTTTTCCTTTGAGATTATCGAATTCGCCTTTGGAAATTGCTTCCTGAATTATTTCTTCAACGTATTTATGAAGCGACATAACAAACCATATTTTAACAAAAACACTTTGAAAAAATCCCGTTCTGCGATATATTTTTGTAGAAAAAATTATGCAGGAAACAAATATCTATGCTTATCTGACGCCGATCGCGCTCGTTTTTATCGGTCTCGAGATGCTTTTTTGCTGGCTTTACAAAAAGGACTATATCTCGTTTCCCGAAGCGGTTGCCAATTTCGGAACCGCGCTCGGTAATCAAACGATGAATGTTCTGGTCGCGGCGGGCGTTTATGTCATTTACGGATATTTGTGGGAAAATTTTCGAATTTTTACCATCGAACTGAATGTCTGGACGTTTATTTTATTGCTTCTCGGCGTTGATTTTGTTTTCTACTGGGTGCATCGCTGGGGGCACTCGATAAATATTTTGTGGGCGGCGCATTCGCCGCATCATTCGGCGGAAGAGATGAATTTTTTCGTCGCGCTCAGGGCGAGCGTTACGCAAAGATTGACTTCTTTTTTGTTTTTCTGGATTTTGGTCATCATCGGTTTTACGCCGTTCGATATTTATATGATGGCGGGACTTCATCTGTTTATCGCCTTTCTGCATCACACGGAATTTATCCCGAAGCTCTGGCGACCGATTGAATTTATTTTTACAACACCGTCGCATCACCGCGTTCATCACGGCGTAAATTTTCAATATTTGGACAAAAATTTCGGCGAATTCCTGATAATTTGGGACAGAATTTTCGGCTCGTTTGAAGAAGAAAACGAAAAGGTCGTTTACGGCATTTACGATCATCCGAAATCGTGGAATCCGATCACGATCAATTTTCATTTTTACAGAGTTTTGTGGAATTACGCGCGCGAAACGCCGTATTTCTGGGACAAACTGCGCGTCTGGTTTATGCCGGCGGGCTGGCGACCGCGCGGAATCGCGCCGAAGGAAATGGTCGAAATTACAAGCGAAAACCAAGTCAGATTTCGCCCCGCGATGTTTGCTAATTCAAAATTGTATTTAGTTCTTCAAGTAATTTTAGGAATTGCTCTGATGATGGGCGTGATCTCGAATCTTTTCGCGTGGAGCGTCGAAGCGCGTTGGCTCGGTGCGTTTCTGCTGTGGTGGCAGATCATCAATTGGAGCGGAATTTTGGAAGCGAAAAACTGGCTCTGGATTTCCGAAGTTCTGCGAATTCCGATAACAGCTTGTGCCGTGATAATTTTCAGCCAAATCTATCAACCGTCGGCTTTACTATTCGGAATTTCAGCAATCGCGGTTTTCTCGATTTTCTGGACTTTGGCGTTTTTCCGCCCGAAAGCGGCAAAACTCGTAACGGCTTGATTTTCATCAAAAACACATAAAAATCGACTGGAGCGCGAGCGTCCCCGCTTGCAAGGATCTCGAGAGTGTAGTTAAAAACGAGCAAGACGATTTCGTCCAGATCGGAAGAGCGTCGTGTAGGGAAAGAGGGGCGTG
>JBBRVS010000334.1:0-3920 GCA_038246645.1 Pyrinomonadales bacterium | reverse complement strand
TTCAAACTTTGAATGAGGTCTTCTGCAAATACGGCATCATCGGCGAGAAAGGTGATTAAACGGTTCTTTGTTAATCAACTTGCAACGCCATCCGGCGATCATTAACAATATCCCTGCCGCAGATCAAACAAATTCGGCGGCACGGTCATTCTCCGTGCTTGACTGCTTCTTTCATAGCTGATTTGTTAGATGCCGTCATTATCTTTAGGAGAACTTTGCCTCAATGTGTCGTTGCCGTCAAGAATTCATTGCATATTTCCTTTAGCCGTTTCAAACCTTCATCGCTGCCAAAACGATTCGCTTGAATATACTCTTCTTTTTGAGCATCTTCATCAAAGCAAAGTCCACCGCCAATAATTTTTTCCCAAACTTCACGATGCGGCGCAATTCTGTTTTCGTGTCTTTCAAAAAGCGTTTGTTCTTCAAGGTCAGATTCGTGTCCGTCCAGCGCGTAATACATATAAAAGGTTTCGTAATTTTTCAGGAAATCTTGAAAAGAGATATTTCCAGAAACGCAATCACGAATAATCTGGTCGTATTTATCCAGCGTGGCAAGCAAATCATCTTCAGATTCAAACATTTTCGACATCTTCATCCTCAACAAACACGCAGGCATCTAACTTTGTATTGAGCCGAATTTTGGTTTTGTTATACCGAATTATTTATACGGTATTTTGGAAACCAAAGTCAATAATTATGTTGACATCTGGAACTAATTGAGCAAATAATTCCTTTAAAGTAAAATTCCGTTAAATAAATTAAACCCGACTTATACCGTTTACTATTAGAAATTGTGCATTGGTCAGTAGCGTCGGCGTGAGCCGATGCGTTATCCATGATGAGCAATTGACGCAGTTGCTTACGCAAGGGTGTAATTAAAAGTGGGACACAGAAAAATCAATAATTTTTGATGACGATTTTGACTGCTATATATTGTAGATAGATTTTTAAAAGCACAATATACAGCACTAATTTTGTCAATTTTTAAAGGTCTGTTGAATTTGGCGAAAAGTGTGTCCCACTTTTAATTACACCCCTTACGCAAACCGCTACTGACTCTAATGCACAGTTTCTAGGTAGAAATGGTATTAGTTAAATCTTATTTAAAGTTTCCCGAAGAAATTTGTATTAAATTTGTCAGTCAAAAATCACAGAAATTTAAGACAATCTTTTTTAATCAATGAAATATTTCACGCAGATTTCGACTGTTTAACGAAATTGTTGCCGGATTTTCTGCTTTATTGATGCCGCCGGCTCGTTGCGCGAAACCGTTTCGGTCCGTACCAGAGCCAGAAACCCGTGATGGTAAAAGTTAAAAGCGCGATTCCCATGATGGAAGTATAGACGAGTTTGATCTGTCCGTAGTTTGTCGAAAAGAGATAATCGAGATATGAACCGTCGTGGATGTTTTCGATAAAATCCGAACGCCGTTTTTCGATGTGGAGCAGTTCTCCGGTCGTGCAGTCGAGCTGTAAACCCCAGTAATCCTCGGCGAAAACGAATTTGACCATTCCTTTATCGGGACGAATGTCAATGCGTTCGAGTTCGGGCGAAAGGTCGGGCGAGATTTGTTCACGCGCTAGTTTCAAGGCTTTTTCGTGAAGCGCGTCAATCGAAAGCCAATCTTTCGGATCGGTTGATTTTCCCTGATAAGATTTCGGCAAAATCAGATTACCGCTGTGTTTCTTCCAGCCGAGCAGCAAACCCGTTCCGGCTAAAATAAAGAAAAAGACGAATAAAAACGCGCCGGTCGTGCGGTGAATTTTCCTCGATATTCGCAAGATGTCTGCCTGTCTTTTTCTTTGAGCGTTTATCATTATTTTTAAATAAAATACTTTGTAATCTAAGTTTTCTGATAAATTCGAAAACGCGCTTGGAGTCCACGCACAAGCCGCGCCAAAATGCCCGCGAGGCGCGGCGGGAAAAGCCGCCTAGAGGCGGGACTCCAAACATCTTACGAAATCAATTGATTAACTCTTGCTTCGACCGTTTCGCGGATTTTTCGCAGATTTTCCTCTGAATCGGCTTCGAATCTTAAAACAAGAATCGCCTGCGTATTTGAAGCGCGAACCAAGCCCCAGCCCGTTTCGAAGATAATTCTCGCGCCGTCAATCGTGATTACTTCGTTTGTCTTAGAAAATTCTTCGGCAATGCGTTCGACGATTTCAAATTTTCTGTCATCCGAGCAATCAACTCTGAGTTCCGGCGTGAAAAATGTTTCGGGCAGATCGCTTAAAAGTTCGCTCAAAGTTTTATCGGTTTTCGACAAAATTTCCAAAACCCTCGCACCGGCATAAGTTGCGTCGTCGAAGCCGTAAAATCTGTCGGCAAAGAAGATATGTCCGCTCATTTCTCCGGCGAGCGCGGCGCCGGTTTCCTTCATTTTCGCTTTGATGATCGAATGTCCGGCTTTCCACATAATCGGATTTCCGCCGTGATTTTTGATGTCGTTAAAAAGATTGTTTGAACATTTTACTTCGGCGATGATCGTCGAATTCGGTTTTTCTTCCAAGACGGAACGCGAGAGCAAGATCATCAATTCATCGCCCCAGATTATTCGCCCGTTTTCATCCACAACGCCGATTCTGTCGCCGTCGCCGTCGAAGGCGATGCCGAGATCGGCGTTTGATTCTTTCACGGCTTTGATGCAATCCTGCAAATTTTCGGTCACGGTCGGGTCCGGGTGATGATTCGGAAAACTCGAATCCGGTTCGGTAAAAAGTTTGACGAGTTCAACGCCCAGTTTTTCAAAAATCGGAACGCCCGTTACGCCGCCCATTCCGTTTCCGCCGTCAACGACGGCTTTGAGCTTTTTCTTGCCGAAACTGATTTTTGCTAAAATATCCTGTTCGTAATCGGCTAAAACCTCGATTTCTTCGACGCTTCCTTCGCCACTGGAAAATTCGCCGGAAAAGGCGATTTCCTTGATTTCCCGGATTTGCGAACCGAACAAAGTAGCTTTTCCCAGACAAATCTTAAACCCGTTGTGATCGGGCGGATTGTGCGAACCGGTAATCATCACGCCGCCGTCAACATTTTTGGTGTAAACCGTGTGATACAAAACCGGAGTCGGAACGCGACCTATCAAAACCGCGTCGCAGCCCGTTTCATTAAATCCGTTTGTTAAAATCTCGCAAAATCGCGGCGAGCTTTCCCGCGCATCAAAGCCGATGGCAATCCGGCGCGCGCCGTTTTTATTAAAGAACGTACCGATTGCTTTGCCCAGAACCGCAACCGTTTCATCCGTTAAATCCTGCCCGACAATCCCGCGAATATCATATTCTCTGAAAATGTGTTTGTTCATACTTTAAAAAAGGTAAAAGGTAATTTAATAAAGTAAAAGGTAAAAGGTAAAAGGTAAAGCGTAGAAAATATAAAGAAATCAAATAATCGAAATTGAGCAAGTGAGTTAAATTATTAACAAATTTTTTTTACATCAAATATGTAGTTTGACCTTTTACCTTTTACCTTTTACCTTTTAATAGAAGTTTAGGCAACAGAGTGTTGCCGGGAGGCATCGAAATCAGTTGAAAGCATTGAAAAATATCAATTCAAATAAATCAGTTATGAAAAATTTATTCCGCTTTTTGTGTTTGGCAAGTTTAGTTTTGTCTTTTAGTTTGGCGATTTCGGCACAAGTTCAGACCGATGATGACGGCGGCGCGGTGAAAACCTTCGAGGTGCGTCTGCCCGTCACCGTTACCGATAAAAAGAAAAAGAAAGACCTCGTTGCCGGATTAAAGCGCGGCGATTTTGCCGTTTTTGAAGACGGCGTTCAGCAGGAAGTTACGTTTTTTACCGACAAAGAAACGAATCCGCCGGTTTATGTCGGCGTTTTGATGGACACCTCGCCTTCGACCGCCGGAAAAATGAAGTTTTCCAAAGAAGCGGCGAAAAATTTTATTTACACCGTAACGCGT
>JBBRVS010000333.1:0-3921 GCA_038246645.1 Pyrinomonadales bacterium | reverse complement strand
TAATGAGCGACGGTTTATTAATGAGCGACGGGCTTTTAATGAGCGATTCGACATTCGGCAGCAGCAGCCCTTTGATCACGGGTGATAATACTCCCGGAATGCAGTAAATTTAATTCACAAAAATTACAATACGCGATTTATTGTTTCAGCCCGATTGCCCCCGGGTAAAAAACAAAGATCGCGTATTGTAATTTTAAAAACTGATGTTACGCACGACTGGAGCGCGAGCGTCCCGCTTGCATGAGCGCGAGAGCGCGAAAAAGCGTTTGATTTCAATAATCTTGATTTTACTTGGAATATCTGGCGCGTCCTTTCGGACTCATGCAAGCGGGGAAACGCCCCGCGCTCCAGTCATTTTTCTCTTTTTGCGTCGGCATCAGTTAAAAAGAAAAAATGCCGGATGGCGTATGAAAGTAAAAAAAGCCGTTATCCGGCATTTTTTTTTCGTTCAAATTGAATCGAACTAATCGGTCATTTTGACTAAAAACGAATTTTTTAACTTTTTGTAAAAATCAATTTAAATAAGCCGAAACCCTTTTATTAAAAGACATTTAGACAAAAACGGCAAGATGGCATAAGCCTTGCTTAAGTGATTGATGATACCGTTTACCATTAGAAATTGTGCATTGGTCAGTAGCGTCGGCGTGAGCCGATGCGTTATCCATGATGAGCAATTGACGCAGTTGCTGACGCAAACCGCTACTGACTCTAATGCACAGTTTCTAGGTAGAAATGGTATGAGCTGAGATTTATTTAAAAAACTCGGGAATAATTAAGATGAAAAGACAAATACTTTCAAATCTAGTTGCGGCAGTAATACTTGTTTCACAATTTTTTTCGATGACAGCTTTCGCGCAAACATCCGTTTCGGAAAGCAATACATCGGTTGAAACCGTTAAAACTGCAAGTCAAAACAAAGTATTTTCAAAACACATCCAAAATCTGACGCAGTTTGCCGCTGAAGGGAAAATCGGTTTTACGCAGAATTTGGAAGCGGAAGCGGCGCGGCTCGAAGAAACTCTGGCGGCATCAAAGCGCAAAGGCGTAATTATATTTGACCGCTATCAAAGCCAAAAGAATTTGATAATCATCAATCTTGCACCGCGGAGCGGCTATGTTATGGGAACCGATTTATTTACCAAATATCAAAAGGTTTATGATCAGGGATTATTAATGTCGGATGGTTTATTGATGAGCGACGGTTTGTTGAGCGAAAGTATTTTAGGGGATTAGTCCGGGAGATATGTGATAAGCCGATCTTATACTAAGTTGCCTAAATAAAATTAAAAAAACTTATCCGTTAAGCAGGCTGCTCTCAAGACCGCCGATCTCGAATAAATCAAAGACCGCCTGCTTAACGATTATCATTTTTTTTGAGCAACTTGGTATTACTTAAAACAGGTTTCAAGATCGGCTTGTCGCTAATTAAACCCGTGCTAACATCGAATCATTTCAGTAGTTCAAAAAAAAATTACTAAAATGATTTTTTTTACTGGAATTTTAACTTCGTTTAACTTATAATAACAGCAACTAAAGATTTTGTTCTTTGGTTGCGTTAAAAAAACACTCCACACGCCCGAATTTTTAGAAACATAATTTACGATATAAAGCCGAATCAAATCAAGCAAACAGGAAAACAATAAGTGACGACAAAAGAAAGAATAATTAAATTCTCTACTTGGACAACCTTGTCTTTAGGAGTATTGTTTTGTCTTTATTCGTTTATCTATTTTCCGGTTGAAAGAGTAAATGTTCAGCTGATTGCTATTCTCTTAGCCACCGTTTTTTTAGGTCAGTATCTTCATCTCCAACTTCCCCGTACCAAGATTCATTTATCAATCTCCGATGCGATGATCTTTGTCGCCTTAATCCTATATGGTGTGGAGATAGGCGTTTTGCTGGCGATTTTTGAAGCCACGGTAACAAGCCTCAGTATCAAATTACAAGGCGGCAAAATAAGGTATATAACAATAGCCTTAAACGCTGCCACCGCAAGTATCGCAACATTTACAACAGCAATTTTGGCGCAGTATTTCTTTGTTTCGATGAAGACTACCGCGGAAAATAAAGATTTTTATTCGCTGGTTTTGATGCTCGGATTAATGGCATTTGTCCAATTTTTCGTAAATTCAATATTTGTGGCGATATTTACGGCAAAGAAAACCGAAAAATCAATCTGGTTGGTTTGGCATGAAACTTGTTTGAATGTTCTGGTAATTTATGTTTTCAATGCAATAATTGCCGGCGTAATTCTCAAAGCATTACTTAAAATTGACGCTTTTATGGCATTGGTCGGGATAGTCGTTCTAGGGGTGGTTTTTCTGACATACCGGCGATATGTTGATGATGTCAAGGAAACATCGGCAAAAGCCGAGCAAGCCGAAAGAGCGCGAGCCGAGCAAGCCGAAAAACACATCGAAGAACTCAAGCATCATATTTCCGAACAAGACCGCATCGGCAAAGCTCTCAGGGAAAGCAAAGAGCGGTTTCGCCACGCGGCTTTTCACGATGCGCTGACCGATCTGCCGAACCGGAATTTATTTATCGAAACAATTCGATTTATGCTCGAAAAGAGCAAAGCGACACGCGCCGGACAATTTGCCGTTTTGTTTTTAGACCTCGATCGGTTCAAGACGATCAATGAAAGTCTCGGACATTCAATCGGCGATAAACTAATTCTTCACGTCGGTAAACGCCTTTCGAATCTGATCCGCGAAGGCGATCTGGTCGCCCGTTTCAGCGGCGATGAATTTGCCATTATTCTCAATAACGTCAAATCCGTCAACGAAGCGGTCAGCTTTGCCGAGATAATCAGCCAGAAACTTGCCGAGCCTTTCACCTTGAAAGGCAGACAAGTTTTTACGGGTGTCAGCATCGGCATTGCCATGAGCGGTCCGGGTTATGAAGATGCCGAAAACATTTTGCGCGATGCGGACATTGCGATGTATTACGCCAAAGAGAAAAACAAAAATTTCGAGATTTTCGACAAAACGATGCACACCCGCGCCGTTACGCTCCTCCAACTCGAAACAGATTTGCGCTACGCGATTGACCGCAACGAATTATGCACCTATTATCAGCCGATTATTGATCTGGACAGCCTGAATTTAATCGGATTTGAAGCCTTGATTCGCTGGAATCACCCGCGGCGCGGACTTGTGCCGCCGCTCGAATTTATTCCGGTCAGCGAAGAAACCGGCTTGATCGTGCCGATTACTTTGTGGATTCTGCGCGATACGTGCCGGCAAATGGTCGAATGGCAAAGCCGCTCGCCTTTGAATAAATCGCTGGTCATCAGCGTCAATCTTTCAGGTAAGCATTTTGCTCACGGCGATCTGGTCGAGCAGGTTCAAAAAATTATCGAAGAAACGGGAATTGATCCGGAATGCTTGAAACTTGAAATTACCGAAAGTGCCGTGATGGAAAATGCGGAAATGGTTATTTTGATGCTCAAACAACTCAAACAACTCGGTGTTCAGCTCAGTATTGACGATTTCGGCACGGGTTATTCTTCCCTCAGTTATCTGCACCGTTTCCCGATTGATACGCTCAAAATTGATCGTTCATTCGTCAGCACAATGGAAAACGGTTCGGAAAACGGCGAGATCGTTCGAACAATCGTCGCGCTGGCAAAAACGCTCGGAATGAATGTCATCGCCGAAGGCATCGAAACGATTCATCAGATTCATCAACTCCGCATTTTAGGCTGCGAATACGGACAGGGATATTTATTCTCGCGCCCCGTTCCGGTTGAGGAAGCCGGACAAATTATTCAAAACAAAGACCGCTGGCAGCAAATTATTCAGTCGACAAATTCACATATTCCGCTCGGGCAAAAACGCGAAGTTTCGCATTTAAGATTGGCGAAATAAGCACCAATAGATATAAAAAAAGGTCAGTAGCGGGCGGGGGGGGGGGGGC
>JBBRVS010000332.1:0-3927 GCA_038246645.1 Pyrinomonadales bacterium | reverse complement strand
ACTTTCGAGCGGAAAAGTTTCGCGCCTGATAATTTCTAACGCTTTTGAAATTGGAATCATAAATAAAAAAACAGAATGCCTTTATTCCGGCGGCAAATATCAAGAAAAAAGTAAAACAGCCTGAATCTAACGATCATTTTAGACGTTGTGCGCCGTCATTCTGCATGGCGCGTTTCAAAGGAATTTTTTTTTGAAAACATAAAACTTGAAGCAAAAATAATCACGGTTAAAATCAGAAAGGTTGATATTCTCATATTGCAAAATTAATTTATCGGGTTTTCGCGGAAACGTTGACAAAATGATAGACTTTATTTTGTTTTAACTACTAATTTACCACAAAATTTTATTTGAGAGGATTACCGAAAAAGTGATTAATTTTGATTTAACCGAAGAACATATTGCATTGAAAAAAACCGTAAAAGAATTTTGCGACGGCGAAGTTGCGCCGTTTATTAAGGAATGGGATGAAAAATCGCATTTTGAGCGGTCTGTTTTTGATAAAATGGCTGAACTGGGTTTGATGGGAGTTTGTATTCCCGAAGAATACGGCGGTGCGGGATTTGATTATATTTCGCTCGGAATCGCCTGCGAAGAGCTTGAAGCGTGCGACACTTTTTTGCGCGTTGCGATGAGCGTTCACGTCGGGCTGAACTCTTTGTCTTTATTGACCTGGGGAACGGAAGAGCAAAAGCAGAAATATCTCGTTCCGCAGGCGAAGGGCGAAAAACTCGCAACCTTCGGTTTGACCGAACCGAATGCCGGCTCGGATGTCATCGGGATGCGCTCCGTTGCAAAACGCGACGGCGACGGATGGATTTTGAACGGCGAAAAAATGTGGATTTCACTCGGCGATGTTGCCGATCATTTCCTGTTTTTTTGCTGGACGGACGCGGAAAAACAAAAGAACCGCGATCATTCCGGGATCAGTTGTTTCATCGTCGAACGCACGATGGAAGGTTTTTCAAGCGGAACTCTTCACGGAAAACTCGGCATAAAAGCCGGAAATACCGGTTATTTTTCGCTTCAAGACGTCAGAGTTCCGGCGGAAAATATGCTCGGAAACGAAGGCGAAGGTTTTAAGATTGCGATGTTCTCGCTTGAAAACGGTCGCTACACGGTTGCGGCGGGCGCGACCGGCGTGATTCGGGCGGCGCGTGATGCTTCGGTTGCTTACGCCAATACACGCGAAGTTCAGGGGCAGACGATTGCCAATTTCCAGCTGGTCAAACAAAAAATTGCCAATATGGAAGCCGATTATCAAATGTCGCATCTGTTATGGCTGAAATGCGGTTATTTGAAAAACGAAGGAAAATCGTCGGCAAAGGCGGCAAGTCTGGCAAAATGGCAGGCAACGGTGCGCAGTGAAACCGCCGCTTCGATGGCAATCGAAATTCACGGCGCAAACGGTTATACGAATGATTATCCGGTCGAACGCTATTTGAGAAACTGCAAAGCCGCCGTTATTTATGAAGGAACGCGCGATATTCATACATTGATGCAGGCGGATTGGGCGTTGGGTTTGAAAAAAGAACCGAAGGCGAGAGTTTCGCTGCCTGCGTATAAAACCAAAGAAGCGACAGGTTAAAATTGATTTTACAAACAAAAAAGGCAAGCGAATCATAATGATTCGCTTGCCTTTTCTATTTTTGTTTTCTTTCGGAAAACTAAATTATTAGGAAGATGTTTTAGGATATTATGAAAATTCTAAAAACTCCTTTAACTTTTACATTCACCACTGATTATGAGTTTTCTGACATTTTCCGTTATCCGTTTTTCATTTTCCATTGGTGCTTATTGTTTTTTAATGCTTTCGAAGAATTTCTTCAAATCGGCGGCGTGTTTTTCCATACTTGCTTTTTCCGCATATGAAATGGCTAAAACGGGTTTTTTCGGAGTTTTGATAATCGTCAAATCCCAGATAATGTCTTTACCGTCAGCATCTTTGCCGGTTCCGCTGCTGCTGGTCAGTTCCATTGAGTCCTGCGTTCCTTTTTCGCCGTCCTGCGTGATTTTGACATCCGTGATGTATTCGTCCAGTTCTTTTGCCGCATCTTTGACAGCCGCTTCGTAATCGCCGCTTGCCGGAACGTTAAAGCGCACTTCAACGCCTTCATCTTCGGTCATGACAATCGTATCTTCGCCGTCTTTGCTGAATTTGAAACCCTTCGGTACGGTCATCATAATTCCGGCATCGTCAATTTTAATGACATCGCCGGATGCCGTATCCGAAGATGTGTTGGTTGCCGGTTTGTTGGTTTCTACCGTTTTATTGGCGGCGTTTGAATTCGTTGTATTGGTTACAACGGCTGTATTTGAATTTGCTTTAGGGGCTGAACTGCAGCCTGAAAAAGCGAGTGCGAACATTGCAATGCTCAAAGTCGAAACAATTGAAAGTTTCATATTTTCTGTTTTTCTGATTCCTGTAAATTAAAAATTATAAAATGCTTGATAAAAAAATATTTTCTATTCAAGCAAGCAGACGATACTACGCAGTAAGGCAAAAGTAAAAAGGCAAAAGGCAAAAGTGAAAATCTTTTTTAAGTACCTGAAATTACACTGGTTAATCGCCTGAATTATTAAAATCAATAAACCGGATTACTTTTACTCACCTGCTTACCATTTTAAAAACTTTTTGCAAGCTAAAAACGCACAAAAAAAGGGCATAAACCAAATAAATATTTATGCCGTTTTTGCCTTAATGTAAGTTGTTGATTTATCAATTATTTAGCGGAATTAGAATTTGTTGCGGATTGTTTGATAGCTTCAAATTCCGGGCTTTTATTGGTCAATTTCCATTCGCCGTTTTCCTTGACGAATTCAACCCTTATGCCGGTCGGCATATTTTCGTTTCGGATTTCGGCAGTTGCTTTATCGCCCTCGATTTTTTCGTTTCGCGCCGTGCATTGATTGACGTCTTTGATCGGATCGAGTTCAGCCAAAAATTCGGCTAAAGAAGTTTTATTTTCGTCTTCCATATCCTTTTCAAAGGTCATTAAAGTTTCCCGCGAATGGATTCTTTGCAGCGCTGCATTATCCTTTTTGATTATCGCTTGGCAATACGCTTTGACGACGGGCGTTAAAGTCGGCGCATCATTGGTTGTCGCGGCTTCCGGCGTTTTAGTCGTTCCGAGCGGGTTGTCGGTGTTTGTATTTGTTGTCTTATTCGTGTTCGCTACATTTGCATTCTGATTTTTATTTACCTGTTCAGAACCGCCGCAACCGAATGTTAAAAGTGAAAAAGTTAAAAAACTTGTAAAAAATATTGCTTTTAGACGCATTTTATTCTCCTAAAATATTAAAATTGATGTTAAATTTACATTCAAAAAGAGGAAGTATAAATCAAAAACAGCAATGAACAAAACTTATCAAACCGAAATATATCGCACTTTTCTAATAAATGGCTTACCCGAACCGCTTACTCCGGTAAGCAGTCATCTACAGTTTTTCGATAATTACATTGAAAATACGAGAATCCGCCTGCGTTCGATTCGCATTCCCGAAGACAATAAATGGACCTGGGTTTTGCAGCAGCGGTTTCCGGTAAAACCTGAAGATTTTTCCGTCTGGAAATCTTCGCAAATTTTTCTCAATGAAGCTGAATATCAGGTTTTTGAACAGTTTGAAGGCAGGGAAATCCGCAAAAACCGCTATTTTCACGAGCTTGACGGAAAAGAACTCGAATTTGACATATTTCTCGGAAAACTTTGGGGATTAAATCTGATGAACGTCTATTTTGAAACGACCGAAGAAATGCAGGATTTTCAATTGCCGCCTTTTGTCATTTATGAAGTTACGAATTACAAATTTTTTACCGGCGAATCTCTGATCGGAAAATCTTTTACCGATGTTCAACTCAAGTTTCAGCAAATCCAGGATGAAAAGTGAAAAGGTAGAAAGTTTAAAAGTTCAAAGGTGAAAAAGTAAATT
>JBBRVS010000331.1:0-3959 GCA_038246645.1 Pyrinomonadales bacterium | reverse complement strand
TTTTCGCAGAAAACATCGGCAAAATAATTGATAATTGATAATTGATAATTGATAATTTCTTTGGCTTTCGGGAGCATTTCATTGCAAATTAAATCAACATATTTGTCGGGTTTATCTTTATATTCCGCCGGAAATGCGTGGGCGGCAAGAAACGTCGGAATCAGATCAATGCTGTGAATTTTATCCAATTCAAAAATCGCTTCGAGCATTTTAAGCTCGGTTTCCGTATTTAAACCGTAACCCGTTTTGATTTCGCAGGTTGTAACGCCGAGCGCGAGAAGCTGATCGAGCCGTTTATACGATTGCTCGATCAATTCATCCAGACTCGCTTTTCGCGTCTTTTCAACCGTCGAAACGATTCCGCCGCCCGCTTCCATAATTTCCATATAAGACGCGCCTTTGATGCGAAGTTCGAATTCGTTGATTCGATCTCCGGCAAAAACGATATGCGTATGACATTCAACAAATCCGGGCGTTACGACCTTTTGTCCGGCATCGAAAATATTTTCGCTTTCAAATTTTTCGAATATGTCTTCCGCTTTGCCAACGCCGACGATCTCGCCGCCTTTGACGGCAACCGCGCCGTTTTCGACGATTCCGACATCCTGCATATCCGTCGCGCCTTTTTTCGGCTTTCCGCCGGACGCGCACGTTACGATCTGTTTGGCGTTTGTAATTATTAAATCGGCTTTCATCTGGTCTTTTGGGATTTTAGACGTTTATCGGTTGCCGGACAAGTTTGCAAATTAACAAAAAAATACCGGAATCTTTAAGGGGAAAGACTCCGGCATAAAATTCGATTGTATTTTATTTTACAAGTTTTATGTTTGAAAGCTGACGACTTTTCGGGGGAAGACAGGATGAACAGAACAACACTACGTTTGGAAAAAAACTTTTCAAACTTTGAGTAATTACCGTTCGTCCCGAAAAACTCATTTTTTCAACTCTATAATCCCGATAATATTTAATGACAATCGAATAAAAATTAAAATAAAAATTATTTTTATTCTGATGCACCGCTCCACATTTCGAAGCTGCCCCAGATTTCGTCAATGATTTTTTCGTTTGCCGCAAATTTCGCTTCTTCCGTGCCGAGAATCATTACATAATTATCGGTTACGTCCGTTCCGACCAAAATTTTGCCTTTGGCTTTCGAGCCGTCTTTCGACGTATTCGTAACTTCGGCGACGGCGTATTCATCGCTTTCTCCAGTCAGTTTTCCGGGCGTTACGGTTCCGCCCATTTCTTCCATAAATTTCACGGCGACGTTTAGAAGATCATCTTTGGTCATCGTTTTATCTTTGAAAGCTATGACGACAATGACGATTTCCGACGGTGCGGGCGTTTCGGCAAGAAACGTATCAACGCCGTCAACCGTTTCAGATTCGCCGACCGTGCCTTCGGGAACGTAAAAGCCGTAACCTTTGGTTTCATCATAAATATAAATCCAGTTTTCGGGAACGGGATTATCTTTTTTGGCTGATTTTGCATTTCCTTCAGGTTTCTTTGAATCTTTCAAAGCCGGTTTCGACTTGTCGGAAGTGCTGGCTGAATTCGCAGGTTTATTGGCTGCCGGACTCGCCGCCGTATTTGCCGGTTTAGCGGCGTTGGTGTTGCTCGTATTTGTTGAAAATGATGCCGAGCATCCGCCGAATACTATTGTCAGTAATGAAACTGAAAGCGTTAAAAAAAGTTGTTTCTTCATAATTTTTCCTCTTATATTTATTTGTTTTTTTTAGATTCCTTAGAGATTTACCTGATTTGTCAAGCTTTAATTGAGAATTGCCGTCGGATTATTTTTCTCGAATAAAAGTTCGACACTCGATATTTTCATCAGGTTTAATTTATGCCATTCGATATATACGCCTTCCTCATCTTCGACTCGCAAATCCCAGTATTGTACCTTGGTTTTGCGCGGAAAACTTATTAAAGCGTCTTCGCTGTCAAGCAAAGTATCAACGCCCAGAATATCTTCGCCCCATTCATTCGCACTGTGCGGGGTGACATACAGCGCGTAGATTTCCACGCCGGTGCTGTTTATCAGAATAAAATCCTGATCGCCGAAAGTTGATTTTATATTTTGATCGGTATTTTTTGCATCGGTCGAAATCGCCGGCACACAGATAAATCCGAACATCACTAAAACCATCAATAAATTTGTTATTACTTTTTTCATTTTCTTCTCTCCGATTTTTCTAAATAAATTTTATTGCCTGACCCAAACAACGCCGTCCGACCAGGTGATTTCCATTCCGTCGGCTGAGACCGTTCCGCTTTGCGTGGCAAAGTCCCGCGCGAAAACTTTGCTTCCGTTAATGCTTCCGCTTGATCTGGCTTTGCCGCCCTTCAAGGCTTTGATCGTAAGCGTCTTTCCATTTTGAGTAATTGACCAGACAAACGGTGATTTTGTTCCGTCGTCGTAGTAACCGACCCAGGTTCCGACGAGGTCCCAATCTTTTTCGACAATAAGTGCGGTCGTCTTACCGTTTCTGTAATTCAGCGTGAGCGTTGCTATTGCCGTCAAATTTAACTTCGTCCACACGAGATATGAACCCTCTTCATCTTCGATCCGCAGATCCCACAGAACCGACTTCTCCTTTCTGGCAAAAGTTATATCTAAAGTGTTGCCGTCAGGCATCGTATCAACACCGAGAATGTCATCGCCCCACAGATCGGCATTATGCGGCGTAACATAAAGTGCATAGATTTCTACGCCGGTTTTATTGACCAGAGTAAAATCCTGCGCTGCCTGTGCCGAAACTTCCGCGGTTGAAACGGAAGGCAAATAAAACGCCCCGACCGTCAATAAAATTACCAGTATATTTCTTATCGTTTTTTTCATTTTCTCTCTCCTCACAAATTTTTAGAAAATTATTTTGTTTTGAAATCCCTCTACTTGCAGAAACGACATTTGGAAAAAAAAAGTGTCATCGGGTATTAAATTATTTTTATTTTTTTCGTTTCGTATTATACTCACACAGGACAGAAGTAAAAAAAAATATGTCGAATGCAGAATCGCAGGAAATTACTCGATTTTTAGTTGATTGGAGCAACGGCAATCAATCCGCACTGGAAGATCTAATGCCGATCGTTTATGAGGAATTGCGGAGAATCGCCAAACGGTATATGAATCGGCAAAACGGCAATCACACGTTTCAAACCACCGAACTGATTCACGAGGCTTACCTTAAACTCGTTGAGAACAAAGACAAGGAATGGCACAATCGCTCCCATTTTTTCGGCGTGGCGGCGCAGGCAATGCGTCATATTTTAGTTGATTATGCGCGGACAAAACACCGGCAAAAACGCGGCGGAAACGATTTCCGGATTACGTTTGACGAAAATGCCGTTATTTTGAAGGATAATTCGGGCGAAATTATCGCGCTTAACGAGGCTCTGGAAAATCTTGCCAAATTAGATAAAAGAAAGGTCACCGTCGTAGAAATGAAGTTTTTCGGCGGTTTAACGATGGAAGAAATCGCTGAAGTTTTGCGGATTTCGCCGGAAACCGCCAAACGCGACTGGAAGTTTTCCCGCACCTGGCTCTTGCGGGAATTGGCTTTTGCAAAATCATAAAAATAGCTAAGCACCAATGAAAAATGAAAAATTGATAATGGAAAATGTCAGAAAACTCTTAAATTCTCTTACATCTGATGTTTAAAGGGATTTTTAGAATTTTCATAATATCTGACAACTTTTGCTCACCTGCTTAGTTTGTAAATTAAGTTTTTGGGTAATCTTGATTTTTTTTCTCTCTCTGCGTTCTCTGCGACTCTGCGTGAAATCAACTATTTTTTTCACGCAGAGTCGCAGAGAACGCAGAGAATAAAATACTCAAAAATTTAGTTTACGGACTAGTAATACCCTTTCAACTTAAGAAATATGCAATGAGTCAGTAGCGTCGGTGTCAGCCGATGCGTCCCTCGGTATCAGCTATTGACGCAGTTGCTGACGCAAAC
>JBBRVS010000330.1:0-4025 GCA_038246645.1 Pyrinomonadales bacterium | reverse complement strand
GTAACGATCATTATCGTCACGCATAATATGCAGCAAGCCGCCCGCGTTTCCGATTCGACGGCATTTATGTATCTGGGCGAGATGATCGAGTTTGATTCGACCAAAACGATATTTCAAAATCCTTCCAAACAATTGACCGAAGATTATATTACGGGAAATTTCGGATAGAGTTTTTTCAGAAACCAATCGCCTTTTTCTTATATGATTTTAGTTTCATTTTAGCGCGGATTTCTACTGCCGCCGCCCTGACGCGGATTCGGATTTGTCGTAAATACTTTGTTTCTGTTTAAAAGCGTTCGGTTTGGCTGATACGGATTTATGCGCGGACCGAAAAATCCGCCGCCGACCGGACCGATGCCGTTTTTGAAATACGGATTATTATTTCTGATCCTGCCGCCGTAGCGCGGATAAGAATAATATCCCGCACCGTAAAACGGATATGAGCGATAACCGTTCGAATTTTGAATCAGATAAATATCGGGAGTGTTTGGCGTTTGAAAATACTGTTGTTCGTAATATATCTGTTCGCGTTCGAGACGTTCGCGGCGCAGATTTTCGGCAAGTCTTTCGCGCTCTAAATCAGCTTCTTTTTGCTGCGCCTGCATTTCTTCCGGCGAAGGAAATCCGAGTTTTTCGTAATTTTCCCGCAGATCGCGCTCGGCTTCGAGGCGCTGCTGTTTGTATTTGTCCAGATCGAGATTTGTGACAATTCTTCGCGCCGGTTGCGCCGAAGCAAAACCGACCGTCATCAGAATCGAACATAAAATAAATAAAACTTTCCCTTTCATAATCTTTTTTAACCTTCCTAAATGTAAGTTTTTAAATTATACCACTAAATCTTGAAGGGGAAAGTTAAATTTAGTTTTACTTCTAAAATTAAAGAACGATTGCCCGCACAATTTCAAAAATAAGATCAGACGCGGATAACACCGGATTTTACGGTTTTTCGCGAATTTCTTAAAATTAAATAACAAAAAATCCGCGTTAATCTGTTTAATCTGCGTTCATCCGCGTCTAATTTTTACAACCGATTAAAAACTAAGTCCCAGACCGCCGCGAGCCGTTCGCCCTTCGGTACGGAAACCGTTTTCGTAATAATCGTAGTCGAAAAGATTTCCGATCGTGCCGAAAATGCGTAGCCGCAGACTCTCATTTCTCAGAGGAATTTCATAACTTCCCGTCAGATCGGCTTTGCGGTTTCCGTCAAAACGATACAGGTATGTCGAAAAAGTCGTGTTGCTGAAGATCGGCGCGAGATAATTGCTCGCCATCAGAAAATCGAAATTCAGCGTTAAGTTTTTGATGCGCTGCGTCGCGACCAATGAAAATTGATGCGCCGGAATGCCCAGCGTTTGAACGATTCCGCTGCCCGCAACCTGCGGCGTGCGCTGATTGCTGTTGGTAAAAGTGTAGGATGCGAAAATATTTGTCGAACTCGTCGCTTTTACTTCGCCGCTAAATTCCGCGCCGCGTGCATTTCCGCCTGTGGTGTTCAGATATCCGCCGAAAGGTCGCGCTGTATTTCCGATATTCGGCACGACATTTCCGTAACCGATGGTGTCAATCAGATGCGTGTAAAAATATGTTGCGGAAAGCCTTGCGCGATTTGAAAAAAGCGTCTGATCAATTCCGCCGTCATACGCAATCGAGCGTTCGGGTTTTAGATTCGGATCGCCGAGCGCGATAAAATTTCGGGAAAATGAACTGTAAAACGTGCCGAATCTTTCATAGAGCGACGGAACGCGATAACCGTTCCCGACGTGTGCGCGGATTTTTGTTCCGGTTGAATTGAAAAAGTAGGAAACCGAACCGTCGAAAGTGTACGCATTCGGCGGATTTTCAAGCGTCAAACCCGAATACGGCGCGTTACCCGCGCTGAATTCCGGCGTTTTCAAATTAAAGAATTGGGCGCGAAAACCGCCCGCGATTTGCAGTTTGTCATTAAAAAATCCCAATAAATCCTGAGCGTAAATCGTGTTGCTGGTTTGATAAGCGCGGGTGAAAAAATTGCCCGCCCCATTTGGCGTAAAACCGTCGTTGCCGTATTTTTCGTGTTCGAATTCATAACCGATTGTAACCAGATTATTCGCCGTCGGTGTCCAATTAAAATGCGCGTTTGCCGTCTGAATTGTGCCGTCGAAAAATGAAGTGGACGCGCTCTGAAAACCTCCGCCGGACACATCATTATCGTTTTTGCGCGAACTTTTCAAGCCGGAATAATGCGCCTGAAACGTCAATTTGCTGTTAATGATTTGAGTTAAAACGATCTGCCCGTTAAAGAATTTCGATTTTTGAAAATTATCGGGATCGTTCACGTCGGGAATAAAGTTCGCGCTTCCCGCATTCGTGATCGTTTGACCGTTGGCGTAATTATTAAGCTGCGAAATCGAAAGCGGAACAGCGTTGATGATCGTCCGATTCGACGGCGGCAAAGTGCCGATTGTGTCGGGATTTGAATTGAGGCGAACGTCAGCGTCGGAAATATAAAATCTGCCGGAAATGTTCGTGTTTCCGGTCGGACGATAATCAATTCTGCCGTTGACATTCGTGTTATGCGCGTCGTCTTCGCCGTCAATTCCTTCCGAATAAATCGTGCGCGAGATGCCCAAAGTAAAGCCGAATTTTTCCGTGCCGTTTGAAACATTTCCCAAAATTCTTTTCAAACCTAAACCGCCGCCTTCGCCGAGAAAAGAACCGTGGAAGCCGTTTCGCGGTTCGCGTGTCCGTAAATCGAGAACTCCGCCAATCGCATTCGTGCCGTAAAGCGAACTGCCCGAACCGCGCAGAATTTCGACGCGTCCTGTGTCCGAAAAAACAAAATCACTCAAAAACGCCGAAGCGTCGCCCGTGATCGAAGACGCATCGCGAAAACGAATTCCGTCAAGCAAAATCGCCGTATCCTGATTTCGCAAACCGCGCGTTTTGATATTCGCCGTTTTTCCGAAACCGCCTAATTGCGACACGCGAAAACCCGGAATCGTTCGCAGAGCGTCCGTCAGAGAAAATTCGTTGCGATCCTTTATTTCCTGCGCGTCAATGACATTGACGGTTTTCGAAACCTCCGCAATCGGCTGCGAAGTTCCCGATGCGATATTTACTTTTACTTCTTCTCGAATACCTGTATTCAGAGATGTTATTTCTAAATTTAAAACTTTGTTTTCACCCTGTTTCAAATTTATTTCCGATGTTGTTTCAAAACTACCTAGTGATTTTTTCAAATTAATATTTTGTTTTGCATAAATCCGGTAAATTCCACTTGGAATATTTTCAAATTTATAATTACCATCGGTATCTGTTTTTGTCTCAAATTTGATCGTTTTATCCTCTTTGGAAATTAAAATCACTCGGGCATCAGATTCCGGTATGTTTTGGACAATAAATTTTCCTGTTATCGAACCATTATTTTGCGCTAAAATTCCTATCGTAAATAAACTTATTATTAATAAACTTCCTAAAAATTTCATATTTCCTCCTCGATTTCGCCCATCGCAAAATGAGATAAAAAGTGAAGACCGAAAAGCCGAGTTCCCGGCTTTTCATTTATCATTTAACATTTATCAGAAGAAATTGAATGATAAATGTTAAATGATAAATGAATTCACGGTTGCGTGGGCAGTCGCGGATTTTCGCCGCGTTCCTCGTCGCTTTCAAGTCTGTCTGTTAATTGCCTGCAAAAGTTCAAACTTTCAAGTTCAATGTTTCAAGTAAATACCTTTCTGACTTTGAACTTTGAACCTTAAACTTTGAACTTCCTACGTATAATTCATCGTAATTCTCGGCTTTCCGCTCGCCGGATGGCGGTCGAGCAAAACGCCGATGTCGAAAATTTCCCGTAAATTTTCTGTTGTTAAAACCTGTTCGGGCGCACCCTTGGCGATCATTTCACCGCGTTTTAAGAGCAGAATCTCATCGGCAAATTCCGAAGCCAAATTCAGATCGTGCGTGATAATAATCGCCGACGAAATTGTACCGCCGGCGCACCGCCGGCTGTCCGGGGAGCGTCTCGCTCGCCGGCTGTCGTGAGT
>JBBRVS010000329.1:0-4060 GCA_038246645.1 Pyrinomonadales bacterium | reverse complement strand
TAAACATCAGATGTAAGAGAATTTAAGAGTTTTCTGACATTATCCATTATCCATTTTTAATTATCCATTGGTGCTTATGTGTTTAAATTTACTCTATTCAATAGAACCGCGCATTTGGGCAGAAAGATTTCTAATGCTGTGTTTGTCGAGCAGATGGCGGAATGAGCGCACCGACATATGCAGAAGTTCGGATGCTTTGGTTTGGTTTCCGCCGGTTTGTTTGAGAGCTTCGACGACGTAGGTTTTTTCGAGGTTGTCGAGGTGCGAGATCAAATTTATGCCTTCATCCGGCAGATCGAATTCGGCTTTGATGCGCGCGGGATTGTAATTGGTTACGTGTTCGGGAAGTCGTTCGGGCTGGATTTCTTCCGTTCTCTCGAGCGCGACGGCGCGTTCGATGGTGTGTTCGAGTTCGCGGACGTTGCCGTGCCACGCGTAATTTTCCAAAAACTGCATCGCTTTATCGGAAATCGTCACGTCTCTGCCGGTTTGGTCGCAGAATTTTTTGATAAAATGCTCGACCAGCGACGGAATATCTTCCTTGCGATCACGCAGCGGCGGCAGGGAAATCGGGATGACGGAAATGCGGTAAAAAAGGTCTTCGCGGAAAGTTCCCTCGTCGCTCATCTTTTTCAGATCGCGGTTGGTCGCGGCAATGACCCGGGCATCAACCAGAAATTCATCGTGTGCGCCGACGGGACGAACCTTTCTTTCCTGCAACACTCGCAGAAGTTTAACCTGCATCGCCGGCGACATTTCGCCGATTTCGTCGAGAAAAATCGTACCGTGATGCGCCGCTTCAAACAAACCTTTGCGGTTGGTGTTCGCGCCCGTGAACGAACCTTTGACGTAACCGAAAAGTTCCGATTCGAGCAGTGTTTCGGTAAATGCGCCGCAATTTATCGAGATAAAAGGTTTTTCGGCACGCGGTGAAAGATCGTGAATCGCGCGGGCGACTAATTCCTTTCCCGTTCCCGATTCGCCCGTAACTAAAATCGTTGATTGAACTTCGGCGACCGTTTCGATCATTTGATAGACGGCTTGCATTTTATCCGAATGCCCGATGATATTGCTGATGCTTCCGCGCTGGCGTTGGGCGCGTTTGAAGGCGCGGTTTTCCGTGATTAAAATTTGTCGGTCGAGAGCCTTTTTGACGATGATTTTCAGTTCTTCAACGTCAAACGGTTTTTGAATAAAATCGTCCGCGCCGAGTTTAAACGCTTCGCGTGCCGTTTCGACCGTGGCAAATGCGGTCATCAGAACAACGCCGATGTCGGGATATTGTTCACGCGCCGCCCGCAGAAGTTCGATGCCGTTCATATCCGGCATTTTAACATCGGTAATTATTACGTCAGCAGGTTCGACGTGAAGCAGTTCCATCGCTTCGCGTCCGTTCATCGCCGTGCGGATGGAATGATTTTCGCCATCAAAGACAAGGCTCAAAAGCTGTCTGTAACTCTGTTCGTCATCAACAATAAGTAAATTTGCCATTGGGGTTTTTAGTAAAAAGTAAAGATTTAGATCAATAAATTCCCTCCTTTTTAAGGAGGGATGTCCGAAGGACAGGGTGGTTGATTCGTTTATTTTTCGAGAAACTCAAACATTTGACAACCACCCCTAACCCTTCCTTTTTTAAGGAGGGGAATTTTGGTTTTTTTGATTTGTACAAAGAACTAAACAATTACAAAAAATAATAAAGTAAAAGGAAAAAACGTCGTTAAAAATTTCTCAAATTCGAGGGAAGTTTTAAAGATAGGGTTCAGGAAATGCGGCGAAAATTTTTCCGCACTTTTATATTCTCACAAAAAACACACTAAAAATTCAAGCAGAATTTTCAGTTTTGTTAAAACTGGTTTGAAAATTTCAAGATAAATTTAATAAAAAATTTTTCCGATCAACCGACTGGAGCGCATGCGTCCCCGCTTGCAATGAGCGCGTGAGCGCGAAAAAGCCTGTGCTTTCAATAAACTTGATTGTAATCAATCGCCGTTCCGCCGCTACTTCGACGGTTGCAAGCGGGGGAACGCCCCGCGCTCCAGTCTTTATTCCAGTCATTAGTTTTTGCCGTTATCAACCTTTAAAAAATCTTCGAGCTTCGTATTTGCCGGCGCGTTTTCGGCTTCTTCGGATATTTGGACAAACGCGTGGTTTTTGGATTCCTTCGGCAGTTCGAGTGTAATTGTCGTGCCTTTATTTTCAATGCTTCTAACATTTATCGTGCCGTTGTGATCGCGGATAATTTGATAAACGATCGAGAGTCCGAGACCTGTTCCGCCGGTTGTCGAATTTGAAAACGGCTCGAAAAGCTGTTCGACCTGTTCGGGCGACATTCCGCAACCCGTGTCTTCAAAAAGAATTCTGATTCGCTCATTAGCGAGTTCCGCCACGATTACTTTGAGTTTCCCGCCGTCGGGCATTGCCAGAATTGCGTTACGGGCGAGATTCCAGAAAATTTGTTTGAGCTGCGTCGGATCGGCGAAGATGATTACCGGATTTTTCGGCAAAACCGTTTCCAAAGTGTGATTTTCTTTCACGTCCGGGCTATGTTCGAGCAGCGTAAATGTATCATTAACCGATTCAAGAACGTCAATTTCGGAAAAATTGCTGACCCGCGGACGCGCATACGTCAGGAAATTCGTGATGATTTTATTTAAACGATCGGATTCGCGCAGGATAATTTCCATCAGATTTGCCTGCGCCGAATCCGGCGGAGTTTTTGATTCCAAAACCTGAATCGCGCCGCGCATCGCGCCCAGAGGATTGCGGATTTCGTGCGCCAAACCCGCCGCGACCCGTCCGACCGCCGCCAGACGGTCTTTGCGCCGAATACTTTCTTCCATCGAGCGAATAGCGGTTAAATCCTGGAAAGTAATGATTAATCCGGTTTTTTTGCCCGATTCGGAAAAAAGCGGAGAAATGCCGTAGCCGATTCGCACGATAAAATTTTCCGGTGTAATAAAATCGGTTTCAAACCGTTGAGGCTGTTCGTCTTTTTCCAAATCTTTGAGCGAATGCGTGATTGAAAGCCGGATGTTGCCGAAAATCGAAAAAATTGGTTTGCCGATCATATCTTTTGAGTTTAAACCCGTAATTTCCTCGGCGGCGAGATTAAATGTGTAAATATTTCCGTCTAAATCGGTCGTAATCAAACCCGAACGGATTGATTCGACGATTCTTTCGTGCAGAGCACGCAGATTTGCCAGTGTTTTGGCGGTTTCCCTTAATTGTTCGCTCGATTCGTTTCTCTGGGAAAGTCTTGATGCCAGTAAACCGACGATCAAAAAAGCGACGGAATGAAAGCCGATAATCTGGACGATTTTTGAAGGTTCGGGAATTATGCCGAATGAATAAATAACACCGGAAGCGGCAAAAACCGATAAAACCGTAAAAAGCAAAACGCAGGCTAAAGCAATAAGAAGAGTTTCGCGTGCTTTCAGAAAAATACTGGCAACGCTGATCAAAACGATGTAGAGCGTCAAATAAGGCGAAGTCAGATCACCGGTTCGCCAGACAAGCCACGTAATTAAAAAAGCATCAAAAACGAATTGAACACGGATTTGCCAGTTAAAATTTTTGTTCAGACGAAGCAGAAAAAAATAAATTATCGTCAGTCCGACCGAAATCAGAAAAACGATAAACAAACCTCTCGGAAAATCTTCAATCGAAAGCGTGAGTTTCTGGCTGTTCCAGAGCCAGCTTGCCACGAGCAGAACAAAAATCACCAACAATCTGCCGATAATCAGAGTCTGAATTTTCTGCATCGGTTTAACATCGGCTGAAAAAGTTTTTTCGTCTTTATTTTTCATAATTTTTTATTTAACGCAAAGGCGCAAAGACGCAGAGGCGCAAAGGAAAGAAAATTTTTATAACTGTTTTTTGAGGCGACATAAAATATAAATCTAAAAACTGTTATTAGCTTTAGAAGTTACGCAGTTGGAAAAAGAAATTTACAGGGATAACAGGATTGACAGGGATAAGAAAAGTTTTTAGTCATTGATTTTCCTATCCTATTCATCCTGACATCCCTGTAAATTCTGCTTTTTTGTTCAACTGCGTAACT
>JBBRVS010000328.1:0-4115 GCA_038246645.1 Pyrinomonadales bacterium | reverse complement strand
TGATGAGTTCATAACAATCAAAACTTCTTCAATAAGCGTTTGTTTTTCAATAGTTTCGGAGTATTTCAGGCTTTTCTACTGAAATAATGAAAACTGCAATCTACCCTTTTTTGCACTTTTGAGAAATACGGATTTTTACACGAAAGTGCAAAAAAGGGTTGGCAAAATTCCGCAATTTCAGAATGATGTTGTTAAAATGTCAATTTAATAGAGTTAAGCAAGTTGCTAAATGGCTTTTAAGTTGTAAATGCCGGATTTTCGTCCAAAGTCTAAAATTATTATTTTCATCCCTTAGTTAAGTCAAGTTTAACTTTCATTTAGGACAATAAATATACGCAGAATTTGCTCAAGTAGTTTTCACAAAAAAACTAATCATTCAATTTTCGCATCATCCGAAAATTTAAGCGTCTTTCGGTTCGACGGCTTTGATGTCGGCGTAGCGTGTTTAATCTTTGGCGTTGAAGCGTGGCGGATTTTTGATTTTGTTTGACGATTTTTAGTAATCTTCATCTTCCCAATCCGGGTATTGTTCGGGCGATTTGCCGTGTGATTCTAAAATTTTCGCCCTTTTGAATTTCGGATTCGGCGGCTCGATTGCTTCGAGTTCGATGGTGAATTGCCAGTTGTCGCCGAAGTCGAAGACGTATTTCATCGTTTCGCCGATTCGCAGGGGCAGTTCTTCAATCTTGAATTCATCGGTGGAAAATTCTTCTTCGCACATCGGATGCGGAACTCTCTGTTTTTTACCGAAGCGGTTGCGAAAGTTAAATTCGTATAAATGGTCGTTGCCGAATTCAAAAGCCGATTGAATCGCGTCGTGCAAATCGTCCAAAACATCGCCGGAAGAGATGGCAATTCTGCGCCACGTTTTTTTATCGAGCGAAACTTTGAAAATGAAAATGCCGTTTGCCGTTTTCGTCTGCGGCAGACGGAAAATGTTTTGCCATTTCGGAAAATACGGCTGGAATATCGGCTGTAAAATATTAAAAGCGTTTTCGTCAAATTCGATGTCGGCAATTTCGGCGGCGTTTTCCCAATCGAAATCCAGCGTTTCGTAAGCCTCCAATAATTTAAAAAGCATCACCGCGCCGAAATTTGTCGGTTTGATTTGTTCGATACCCCAGCTTTTGCCCGCTTCAGCCGCGCCGTGTTTGATTTCCAGCCAGCCGAACATTTCCGCCAGCGCGATGTTGTGCGCTCCGTAAAGCAGAAAGCCGCGGTCTTGAAAAAATTTATCGTCTTTGATGTTCGTGCCTTTCGACTGCAAATTGTCGAAAAGCCTTTTCAAACTGTAGAGCGGACTGTTAAAAAGATTGGCGTGTTCGCCGACAGTTTCAACCGAACTGCGGACAATCCAGGTTTCAACCAAAGTAAAATAACGCTCGACCGGATTCAGACTTTGCCAGATTATCAACGCTTCGCGGTCAACGGCGAACTTCGCGCTCTGTTCGCTTCTCTGCAAAATCAACAAACCTAAGGCGCGTCCGAGCATAAACAGACCGTTGATATTGGCAAAGGATTTTTGCACGGGTCTTTTCAAAGCAATATCAAGCGGTTTGGACAAAAGCGCGTTCAGTTCACGCAAGGATTTTAACGGCAGTAATTCATTTACGCCGCTTGCCGGCAAATCGTTTGACTCGATAAAGTCCAGAAACGTCACGAAATCGCGCAAAATACCGGCGGGCTGATTTTCGTCAATCGTTTGCTGGAGTAAAATTTTTTCTATGGCTGTGTTTTTCATTAAATTCCTTCGGGTTTTGAAAATAATAACAATTTTACAGAGATATTTCACCAACTGTTTTCGCAAAAACCGAGTTATTTATTTGCGCTCCCCGAAATGTCCGCCTACAAAACGCCGATCAAAAATCTCTACCTGACCGGCGCATCAACCCATCCCGGCGGCGGAGTCTTCGCCGCTTCGGGACACCTTCGCGGCGCAGGTTGTTTTGAAAGATGTTAAGGGGAGTTGGTGTTAATAATAAAATGCAATTAATTGCTTGGTTCGATCAATATAATTCATATATGTTAATTCTTAACATATATCACAGCCCAAAAGCCCTAAAATTCGGTAGAGGTAGCGCATCTTATCAATAAATAAACACGCTTGAATTTAAAAAGCATTGATGAGAAAAAAAATAAACGAACGCTTAAAACTCTTTCTAGTGTTCATTGCCCAATTCTTGCTTGGGTCTTTATATTTTTCCAGTTTCTCTCAAAAATCTTTCGTGTTTTACTTTTATTTCTTCCACTAAATTTTGTCTTTCCAACTCGTATGCAATAAAAGGAGCTTTTTTCTTTAATCCGTCAATGGTTGCTGGTGTGCCTTTATAATAGGCGTGAATCCATTTAATGCGTCTATAAAGGAAAATATCATCATTAAGTTTTAGTTTGTTATTTACTGTGTCATAAATTGTTTCCCTTAATGCGGCATCAAGTTGTCTATTTGATTTGATCAAATATGTATCAAAATCAATAACAAACCAATTTTCTTTAATACTGAAAGGATCAAGAATAATTTGAGAACCCTTGTTTTGATTAAGAATTTCAAAACAGAGTCGAAAATTGTTCCACTCAAACGCCAGATTTTTGTCCTGAGAACGTGGAATGAAGTGATCTATTGATTTTTCATCACTAGGAATCCATTCCGCTGAATAAGCACAGATTTTCTTGTATTCATCACGAAGTTGTTTTGAGGCTTTCTGCCAAATTTTCTTTCCTCTTTTTTTCCAGTCTTCTTTTGTTGGATTCGGAAATCTCGTAAGGAAATTTTGTCCGGGAATTCTTACTTTCGTGTTGAAGTCATTTGGCTCAGGTTTGAGAGTGACAGGTATCATAATTCTATTCCGTATCTTTCAGCAAAGAATACCCATCTAACCCAAAACGAATCAGTTGGAGCTAACGTTTTAGAGAGGTCTTTGGAAATCCTTTTTATCTCATTAACATCAGGATCATCTTGAAGTTGTAATTTTTTGGCTTCTTCAATTGCTTTTTCAGCCGGTTTGTTTTGAGGTTGCTTCATATTGAAAGTTGGGGAAACTAACCAGTAATCAACCAAACCATATTTAATAAAATCTACTTCTTCAAAGTTGACTTCTCCCGTATCGGAAATACCCAAATGAAATTGTTTATCAATTTCCTCATCAAAAATTGGTTCGGCGGAAGCCATTACCAAAGGTGAATGTGTTGTAATTAAATACTGAATTTTCAAATCAGAGGAAAGGGCTTCGCCAATATCAACTAACGCCGGAAGAATCGTTCTTTGCCATTGCGGGTGTAAATGCGCTTCAAGTTCATCAATCAATATAACCATTTTTCTCTGCGGGTCAATACGCATCCGCTCCGAAACTATTTGATGTTCATTCCACGTCCAGACAATTAAATATGCCAGCGTAATTACTCTTTTAATTCCGGCTGATGCGTAAATTATCGGCACATCGCCGTAAGGATGTTTTATCGTCGGCATTTCTAAATGCGTAGATAATGAGTTTTGTATAGCACCCGGCTCTAATTTCCCTAAATCAGGCGGAGAAAGTATTTCTAAAACTCTGCATAATTTGTCAAACGGATACCTGTCTGGGCGATTCTGCCATTTAACCCAATCTCGTAATAATCCTTCGATTTTTCTACTGCCCTCGAATATCTCATTGCTATTCAGAACAATTTGCTCTTTTGCTCTTATCTTACTAACAAATCTTAACCTCTCATGAGTATTTAATTCTTTAACAAAATCTGAAAACTCATTTGATACTTGATTACTGACAAGATTGCCTGTCGGATCCCAAATCGCATACGAACCATCTACTCTGGCATATATTGTTAAACCGGCAAGAGTATTTCGTTTTCTGTTGCCGATCCAATGACCGGAACGCCAATCAAACTTAAAATTCGATGGCGGTGATTGAAAATTGTCGGAAGCGATTTGAAATTTAATTCTAGGCTCGTCTTTTGGCGCGGTATTATCAGGTTGAGCAACGGCATTATCGCTTGTCCAATCTCCGGTTAATGCCCACCAAGCTGTTTCAAGAACAAATGATTTACCTAAACCATTATCGCCGGTAAATAAATTTAGACGAGGTGCGGCATCAAGTTCAATTTCATTGGCAGGACCGACACCT
>JBBRVS010000327.1:0-4117 GCA_038246645.1 Pyrinomonadales bacterium | reverse complement strand
TAAGGCTGGACAGTATCTTAAGACTGCGAGTCTGCATAATTACAAGGTTAGCCCGAACAAGTTTTTGCGTCCTAATAGTTTTCAAAGAATTTGTTTTTTGACAGCATTTCAACTTGACTTTCAAGACAGTATCTAAAGCCTGTTTTTGTTTCTAACTTTAACCGTCAGCTAAAGCAAACGGCAATTTAAAAGAAAAATCTTAATTTCGTTAATAAAATTATCGACCACAGAAGAGGCGGAGTTTTTTAAACTTTCGCCTCTTCTGTGTTAATCTTTGGTTAAATCTTTTTTTCCAAACCAATTTTAGCTTATGAAATCAAAAATAATCGTTGGTCTATTTGTGTTTTTTTGTATATCTTCGTCAAATCTTTCTGCACAAAACGCGCAAAAGCCGAAACCGAATCCGGCGATACAAAAAATGCTGAAGGATGTTTCCGCCAATAAAATCGGCGAATATATCAAAAAACTCGTTTCCTTCGGCACGCGCAATACGCTTTCGCCGCAGGATAATCCGACGCGCGGAATCGGTGCGGCGGCGAATTGGATATTTGACGAATTCACAAAAATTTCCAAAGACTGCAGCGGTTGTCTGACGGTTGAAAAACAGACGTTTTTGCAGGAAAAAGCGCGGCGAATTCCCGAACCGACGAATTTAACCAATGTCCTTGCAACACTTAAAGGCACGACCGACCCGGACAGAATTTATGTCGTTTCCGGTCATTATGATTCGATGTGTTCGTCGCCGACCGACGGTGATTGCGACGCGCCCGGTGCGAATGACGACGCTTCCGGTACCGCCGCCGTCATCGAAATGGCGCGTGTGATGAGCAAACAAAAATATGACGCGACCATAATTTTTATGGCGGTCGCCGGCGAAGAACAAGGACTTTTGGGCGCGACGTATTTTGCCGAACAAGCGAAACAGAAAAATCTGAATATCGAAGCGATGTTCACCAACGACATTATCGGCGGCGTTTTGACGCAGAAAAACAAAGCCGATAGAAATTCCGTACGCGTTTTTGCCGAAGGCGTTCCGTCGAATGAATCGGAAGCCGAAGCGAATTTGCGACGAAGCATCGGCGGTGAAAACGATTCTCAGGCGCGGCAGCTGGCGCGTTATATCAATGATGCGGCAAATTTATATTCGCCGAAGTTCAGCGTTCAGATAATTTACAGGCGCGACCGGTATTTGCGCGGCGGCGATCATATTCCGTTTCTCGAACGCGGATTTTCCGCCGTGCGTTTTACCGAACCGCACGAAGATTACACGCATCAGCATCAAAATGTCCGCACGGAAAACGGTAAATTTTACGGCGATACCATCGAATTCGTTGATTTCGGCTATGTTGCAAATGTCGCTCGAATCAACGCCGCCAGTCTTGCATCGCTCGCGCTCGCGCCCGCCAAACCGAAAAATGCCGGAATCGTTACGTCAAATCTGACCAACGACACCGAATTAAAATGGGACTCAAATAAAGATGCGGATATTGCGGGTTACGAAATCGTCTGGAGAAAAACGACCTCGCCGCTTTGGACAAATTCGATTTCAATCGGAAACGTTTCGACTTATACAATGAAGGAAATGTCGAAGGATAATTTCTTTTTCGGCGTTCGCGCCGTTGATAAAGACGGCAATAAAAGTCCGGTGGTTTTCCCGAAACCGACGAGATAAATACTAAAAAATTTAACGCCAAGACGCGAAGACGCAAGGTCGCAAAGTTTTTTCAAACCTAATTGATTTACCAACTTTGCGCCTTCGCGTCATTGCGGCTTGGCGTTAAAAAATGGTTTTATAGCTAAATGGCAAAACGCGGTAAATTTCAGACGAATTTAGAGTATTACGCCGCCCGAATTCTGCTCGGCGCGGTCGGGCTTTTTCCGCTTTCCGTTTCGATGAAGATCGGCAAAACGGTCGGCAGATTTTTGAGCCGGTTTTTGCCGCGACTGAGAAAAACCGGACGCAGAAACTTAGAAATCGCACTTGACGAATTATCCGACAGCGAAAAGGAAAGAATCCTCAACGGAACTTTTGAAAGTATGGGCAGACACCTCGGTTTTGTCAGTCATTTCGATGAATTTACGCCCGACAAAGTGCGCGAGATCGTCGAAGTCGTCGGCAAGGAACATTTCGACAAAGCGCACGCGAGCGGTAGAGGAATTCTTTTTTTCACCGGACATTTCGGCAGTTGGGAAGTTTTTAATCTTTTGCCGCCGGCGTTCGGTTACGGAATGAATATTCTGGTCAGAAGAATTGACAATCCGCGCGTCGAAGATTTTGTTGAAAAAATGCGGACGCGACTGGGCAGCATAACTCTGGACAAAAAACAAGCGGGCAGAAAAATGTATCGTCTTTTAGAAGGGGGCGAACTTCTCGGGATTTTAGCCGATTTGAATGTGCAGGAACGCGACAGCGTTTTTGTGGATTTTTTCGGAATTCCGGCTTCGACGACAACGAGCATTGCGCGGCTGGCATTGAAAACCAACGCGGCGGTGCTTCCGGCGTTTGCCGTCTGGAGCGAAGAAAAACAAAAATACGTCGTTTATCTCGAACCGCCGCTTGAATACGAAACGAGCGGAAATTACGAGGAAAACATCAAAAATCTGACGCAGGAAATTACGACCACGGTCGAAAAATACGTTCGTAAATTTCCCGAACAATGGCTCTGGATTCACAAACGCTGGAACACGCGACCGAAAGGCGAAAAAGGTCTGTATTAAAGACTGGAGCGCAATCGGTTCGATTGCATGAGCGCGACCGCGCGAAAAAGACTGCGCTTGCAATAAACCTTATTCTATGCAAACGCTTTTTCGTCCTATCGGACTCAGGCAAGCGGGGAAACGCCCCGCGCTCCAGTCATTCAACGCGCCGCGCTCCGGTCGCTTTTGATAAAGATTTTCGGATAAACTAAACTTCTGTGCCAATGGAAAATAAAAACTTAAAAATTGTTGAGATTGCAGCTTTAGTTCTTTCCGTAATTGTAACTGTTGCGGCGATGCTGTATTCCGCTAATTGGAGCGTTGATCTCGGTGCGTTTCTATTTATTCTGTGGGCGATTTCGCCTTACATTTGTGTATTTTTCGTCGGTCAACTGGTGAAAAAATTCACCTCGATTCCTCAAACATCTCTGATATTTTGCGTTGTTTCACTTTTGATGCTCGCATTTACGCTTTTAACCTATCTCGGCGCATTCTTCGATCAATCATCTACTTACGCTCTGGTCTTTCTCTTTATCCCTGTTTATTTGTTCATCGGCAGTTTTTTGCTGATCGGAATCGGTTTGCTTTTTGCGTTTTTCTTTAAGCGTTCGGCAAAAAAACAGGTCTGAGAGATTTCAAATTTCAGATTTCAAATTTAGTCTTTCCTAAATTTGAAATCTGAAATGATAATGAGCAAAAATAAAAAAACTTTTTCACTCTTTCACTCTTTCACTTTTTCGCTCTTAAACCAATCGGTGAATCGTTTGATTCCTTCTTCGATCTTCGTCTGCGGATTGTAATTCAATAATTCACGCGCTTTTGAAATATCGGCAAAGGTTTGCGGCACGTCGCCGGGCTGCATCGGCTGACGGTCAATGATCGCTTTTTTGCCCAAGTTTTTTTCTAAAAGTTCGATCAATTGGCGCAATTCGACCGTTTGCGATTCGCCCAAATTAAAAATTTCGTGGTTTGTCTTATCATAATCAATCGCCGCGCGAACGCCTTGAATAATGTCGTCAACAAACGTGTAATCGCGCCGCGTCGTGCCGTCGCCGAAAACCGGAATCGGCTGTTCTTCCGAAATTAAGCGCGAAAATTTATGAATCGCCAGATCGGGACGCTGACCTGCGCCGTACACGGTAAAAAACCTCAGACAAACCGTGCGAAAATCGTATAGATGCGAAAAAGTATGACACAAAAGTTCGCCCGCCGCTTTGGTTGCGGCATACGGCGAGATCGGTTTGTTTATCACGGCATTTTCGGAAAAAGGAATTTCTTTGCTTTCGCCGTAAACGCTTGAAGACGAGCCGAAAACAAATTGTTTCACGCCGAATTCTCTGGTCAGTTCAAGCAAATTCACAGTTCCGCTGATGTTGACCTGCGCGTACAGTCTCGGATTCAAAAGCGAAGGACGAACGCC
>JBBRVS010000326.1:0-4129 GCA_038246645.1 Pyrinomonadales bacterium | reverse complement strand
CTTTTTCCGTGGTGATGGGCGATAACGGGATAGTTATAACGATGTTCGTCCAATCGGACAACCGCATTTTAATCGGCGGCAGTTTTGTGGGCTTAAATGAAGATTTTCGCGGCGGATTGGCGCGTCTGAATGCCAACGGCACGACCGACACATCTTTTATCACAGGCTTGGACGGGGAAAGCGCGGTTCAGGCGATTGCTGTCCAATCGGACGGAAAAATTTTAATCGGCGGTTACAACTTAGGGGAATTAGGCAATAGCAGCGTCTTTCGCCTTAATGCCGACGGTTCGCTGGATGCGACTTTCAACACCTCGATAAACTCCATAATCAATGACATCGCCATTCAACCCGACGGCAAAATTTTAGCCGGCGGACAGGGCATCATAATCCGCTTAAACTCCGACGGTACAACCGACCCAATTTTTAATAGCGGCACTGGTTTTAGCGGCGGCGGTGCCGCACCCGAATCAATCGTTGTGCAGCCGAACGGACAAATTCTGGTCGGCGGCAACTTCACCGGCTACAACGGCACAACCGGAGTCAATCGCATCGCTCGCTTAAACTCGAACGGTTCGCTTGATGCGGCGTTCACGACCAACACCGGAGCCGGGATTAGTTTTGGAGGAATCTATGCTTTAGCCTTGCAGACGGACGGAAAAATTGTTGGTGGTGGATTTTTCGTGGATTTTGGCGGCGTGAGCAGCAACGGAATTGTCAGACTCCACGCCAACGGCACACGCGACGCGAGTTTCAACGTCGGAACAGGCTTTGACAGTGTTGTTTTTGATTTGAAGCTACAACCGACCGGACAAATTTTGGCTGGCGGAAGTTTTCTGTTCTACAACGGAATAGCGCGAAATCAGATGGCGCGGTTGGACGCGAACGGCACACTCGATCCTTCGTTTAATGCAAATTTGCTTATAAACAACCCCGTAAACGCCATCGGTTTGCAGAGAAACGGGAAAATCATCATCGGCGGTTTATTATTGAGTCCGCGTATCGGTATCGCCCGACTTTTTGACGGCGATGCGAGGTTTTTAACGACAACTTTCGATTACGACGGCGACAGTCTGACGGATTTATCAATCTATCGCCCGTCAAATAGCGAATGGTGGTATTTAAGAAGTTCTGATGGGCAGAATCGCGCTTTTCAATTTGGATTCGGTTCGACGAGTAAGATAGTTCCGGCTGATTATACCGGAGATGAAAAAACCGATATTGCCTTTTACCATTCGACGACCAACTTTTGGTATATTCTGAGAAGCGAAGATTCGACGTTTTATGCTTTTCCTTTTGGAGCTAACGGTGATATTCCTGTTCCGGCTGATTTCGACGGAGACGGAGAAGCCGATGCTGCCATGTTTCGACCTTCGACACGCGAATGGTTTATCAATAAATCAACCGGCGGAACAATAATTACACAATTCGGAGCTGTCGGAGACCTGCCCGTCGCGTCTGATTATGACGGAGATTCTAAAGCCGACATTGCCATCTTCCGACCGTCAAACGGTCAATGGTGGATTCAGCGCAGTTCTGCCGGAATAATCGTCTATCAGTTTGGAAATAGCACCGATAAACCCGTTCCGGCGGATTACACCGGCGACGGCAAAAGCGATATAGCTTTCTGGCGACCTTCAACCGGCTTTTGGTTTATTTTACGCTCGGAAGACAGTTCGTTTTTCTCATTCCCATTCGGCGCAACCGGCGATATTCCCGCGCCCGGCGATTATGACGGCGACGGCAAATTCGACGCGGGAATTTTTCGCCCGTCAAGCGCGACGTGGTTTATCAATCGCTCAAGGGTGTAATTAAAAGTGGGACACAGAAATATCAATAATTTTTGATGACGATTTTGACTGCTATATATTGTAGATAGATTTTTAAAAACACAATATACAGCCCTAATTTTGTCAATTTTTAAGGTCTGTTGAATTTGGCGAAAAGTGTGTCCCACTTTTAATTACACCCATCGCTCAAATGCAGGAATTATCATTTTTGGTTTTGGTCTGTCAAGCGATATACCTGTGCCGAGTGCGTATATTCCCTGCGGAAATCAAAATCCCTGTTAATAAAAAGGTTCACCTGACGCGAAAGTTGTTCTTTAAGTTTTTCAGCGAAGAACTTAAAGAACAACGATTCTGAAAGCTCAATCATAGATTTTGAGAAACTTTGAGAAACTTTGATTACAATTTTGAAGACTTTTGAAAGCAAGTCAAGCTAAATTCACTTCGAACACAAATTATTTTCAAAATTCTGAGGTAAAAGAGATGAAAAAAATCAATACAAATGCAGATTTAGCGACAAAATTCGGTTTTTCTTTGGCGGTAATTTCTCTGGCTTTAATTGGAGTATTTTTTCTGAATAGTTTGGAAAAAAATGTTTCTGCCGAAGTTCCGCAAAAGTTTTCGCTGGCGCATTGGCGTGAACAACCGCAAATTCTCGGCGCACGGCGCGGCAATCCGTGGATAAATGTGCTGGACGGAAAAGAGATCATCGCCGATTATTCCGGTGCAGACGATTTGCGCGGCAATTTTGAAAATAATCAAAGCCGTCCGCTTTCGATTGCGGCGGCGGATTTTGACGAAGACGGAATGCCCGACATCGTTAGCGGTTATTCAAACGAGACGGGCGGCGCGGCTGCCTTTATGCGCGGCAATGTTGATGCGATTTATCCGAATGCGCCCGAAGCCCTTGAGCGAAAATCGCGCGGCGAATTCACCGATGCTTCCTTCCTCGGTCCGGCGCGTCTTTTTTCGCTTCCTGTCAGAGCCGATTTTCTGGCGGCGGGCGATTTTGATGCGGACGGACATTTTGATATTGCGGCGGCGGCGCGAACGGAAAACGCGCTCTATTTTTTGCGCGGCAACGGGAAAGGCGAATTTGATTTTGTTAAAAGAGTTGAATTAGCCGGAAATGTAACGGCATTTTTAGCCGATGATTTTAACCGCCGCGACGGTTTGAACGATTTAATCGTTGCCGTTCAAACCGAACAAAGCGGACAAGTTTTGATTTTTGAACATCCTTACGGCGCGATCAAGGCAACGCCGGAAGTTTTTACTTTCGCCCAGCCGGTTAAATCTCTCGCCGTTAATTTGATTGAAGGCGACCCGCGTTTTGATTTGGCAATCGCAGCGGGCAATGAACTCGCAATCTTGCGCGGCAGAGATAGAAAATTGCTTTTCGACGCAAGCGGCAAACAAGCTGAAGCGGCGCAAATGACGCGCCGGAAATTCGATTTTGAAATTTCTGCGCTCGCCGTCGGCGATTTTATCAAAGGCGAAACTCCCAAAAATGAAATCGCTCTGCTCGCTGAAGGCGGCAAACTTCATCTGCTCGAAAACGGCGGAACGACGGACGCGAAAGGAAATTTGTCAGCCGCGTGGCGCGAAGAAAAAACGGTTTCGCTGCCGGATAATTTATCCGGCGATGCCGTGCCCGTAATGCTGACGGCGCGTGTTTCGGCGCGTTCGGTTGACACTTTGATTGTCGGCTTTGATGAGCGGATTTATCTTTTAACGAGTAATATTAATCCGCCGAAAAGCGAAACCGAAGCGATAAATTACGACGCGCAAAATTTCAAACTCGCGGCTTCGCTCGATGTCGCGGGAAAAGCGACGGCGATTTTGCCGATGCGTCTGGATATTGATGCGCTCAGCGATTTGGTCGTGATGCGCGAAAATTCGGTTGCGCCGACGGTTGTGCAGACCGCACCGATGGCAACTTTTACCGTAGATTCAAACGCCAATGTTAACGACCCCAGATTAGGCGACGGAATTTGCGCGATTGCGCCGTGTCCTGACGACGGTAATCTTCCCTGCACCGGTCCTTGCACATATACGGCGGCGCGGGATCAGGCGGGTTTTAACAGCGGCTCATCTTTAATAAATTTTAGTGCGCCTTCAAATGTTTTTATCGCGCCGCAAATGGGAATGTCCGCCGGACTAACCATTGACGGCACGACGGGCGTGGGCGGTTTCGTTGAATTTCCGGGAATATTCAACCAGTTTCCCGCCTCGCATCGCAGCGGCAACTTGGTTGACAACTGCGTCATTCGCGGATTAGTTGCCAACGGTTATGTTGACAATTATTACGTTAATTTCGGAGGCAGCAACAGCATCGTCGAGGGCAG
>JBBRVS010000325.1:0-4136 GCA_038246645.1 Pyrinomonadales bacterium | reverse complement strand
TTAATCTTTTGATTTAATCCGAAGGCTTTTGATTGCAATTGCCGTGAATTTTTGTTTAAAACCCCGCCCGAATCGGTCAGAGCGCGAATCGAATCAGGTTCGCTGATCAAAATCGGTGTCGGCGAATTCGGATTCGGATCGCTTTGTCCAAATATTGAGATATTAAGTAGAAACACACTCAAAACGGCACAAAGTATTTGACATTCAAAATACGTTTTCTGATTTTTCATAGTTTTTCTCTAAAAATTCTTAAAACGGAATTCAAATCTATCTGAATAATTAGCAAGTTTTAACTGAGTAAAAACAGCCATTTACAGTTTATTGTGAATAGGGTAATGCTTTAATTTATAAATTATTCAGGAAAAAATAACAAGATTTTTTTAAAATTCTGAATATTTGAATATCAAAAAATGAAACAATCGCCCTTTTATAAAAGCATTTTAAGTGAAAATATTTTTTTAATAGGTAACAAACAAAAAAGACGAAAAGATCTAGATCTTTTCGTCTTTTGACAACTTTGAATTTTTACAATCTTACGGCTGCATAAAGCCGAGATTGGTATTGGTAAAGTTTGCGATATTCGGGAAAACGGCTGCCATATCGTTTTCGGCTAAACCGTACCAACGCGCCAGGGTCGCCGCATATTGTTCGACCGAAGTCGTCGGAATCCAGCGTCCGCGAGCCCCTGTTCCGCTGTCGGCATCATCAGGACCGTTAAAGGCAAGCGTCGGGAAAGGAGTTCCGTTGGAAGCGTTAAGTCCGTAGAAATCGCCGCCTAGAACTCCATCACCGATGACAAACAGATGATTTCCCCACGCGTGATCGCTGCCGACCGAACCGCCCGAACCTGCCGGATTCATCGTGCGTGAAAAATCCGTCATTGTAAAAGTTGTGACATCGCTCGACAGTCCCTGCACGACCATTTCATCATAAAAGGCGCGTACCGCCTGACCAAATTGCGAAAGCAAATTTGCCTGTCCGACCAATTGATTATTGTGCGTGTCAAATCCGCCGATTTGACAGTAAAAAATTTGCCGGTTGATACTCAGATCGGTTCGCTTTTTAATCACCCGTGCAACCTGTCTTAATTGTCTTCCGAGAGTCGTATTCGGAAAAGCGACGGTTGTTTCCTGAAAGGTTGACAATGCCGCATTTGCCTGCATCGCCTGATCGGTAATTTCGCTCGCCGCCTCAACATATTCAGCATCTAAGCCTTGTGTTCGCAACTGATTAAAAGCATTAAGCCGCGCCACATTGATCGGATTGCTGTCAAAACCGATCGGATTTAAAACCTGATTTAAGGGCGTTGACGAATTAGCAATCGCCAAAGGCAAGGTCGTCTGTCCGGCGGTGAACAGTTGCGCGCCGCTGATCGAAGTAATCATCGGAATCAAACCGTTCGGATTACTGCCCGAAGTCATTTTGTCGGAAGTTCTGCCGCCCCAACCCGTGTAGGAAGGCGCATCGGAACGACCGCTCTGAAATTGATAAACCTGATCGGAATGCGAAAATAATTGAAAAGGCTTCGGAACGGAATTGTTTTGATACTGAATTTTCGTCATCGGCGCAACCAGAGTTCCGACATTTGTCGCAATCGCCATTTTGCCCTGCGCCCAAAGTTCGTGAATTCCGTTGTTTGTTCCGCCGGCAACCGTTCCTAAACTCGGATGAAGCCCGTAAGCCAGATTTCCGATACGCGGAACAGAAATCGGCAACAGGGTTCCCTGTGCCAACGCTAATCCTTGTGTCGTTCGCGCCGCATTATAAGCCGCATAATTACTTACCGAGCCATCATTATGATTCGGAATTACCATATTGTTTCCATCATTTCCGCCCGCGAAAAAGATGCAAACCAAAGCTTTGTAACCGCCGCCTTCGGGATTTCCGTTCGACTGTTTATCTTCGACTTTCTGCGCCAACGCACTCATCAAACCGAAATGCTCAAACTGCGTTGCCAACGCCGCCATACCTAAAGCACAACTTGATTTTTTGATAAATTCTCGTCTTGATTCTTTCATATTTTTTACCTCTGCACCTGATATTGCGACGAAGTCACAATTAAATGAATTGCCTGTTGAGCGCGAAGCAGCGGAGATGTTGACGGAACCGCCAAAACCGCCGTCGAAATCGTATTTCGCATTTCTGCGGGCATTGCCCCGTGCATCAATTTTGTATTCAAAGCGTCCAAAAGCTGATTTCCCGTCGCGTCATTTTGAGCAATTTGCGTCATTTCGGTCAAATCAATTTTAGTTCCGTTCGGCGCATCTTGCCCTGTATTAATTTGTGAAAACACGAGAGTTGTGCCGACATTTACGCGGGCAATCGCTGTTCCGGTCGTCATCAAACCGAATTCGGGACCATTTAAAGCCGTTCCGGGAATTACATAATCCGGCGAATAATAATTAAAAACGGTCGGCGCATAAAACGGATTTTGTCCCATAATGCTTGGAATACCCGAAACCACACCGTCGCTCTGCGAACTTAAGTTTGCCGAACGCGCATCAAACTGCCGCCAAATATTTGTTGCAAATAAAACAGGCTCGCGCAGTTTTCCGAAAGTCGGATCGGTTTTTACATTACCGCGCGCTTCCGGGTCGAGCAAAATCGCTTTTGTCACCGCTTTCATATCACCGCGCACGCCGAAACCATTATTGTTAAACACCGCAGCCACTCGCCCGATATACGCCGGAGTCGGATCGCTCGTAACCAGGTGTTGAATTAATAGACGACTGACAAACGGCGCGACGTTCGGATGATAAAAGATATTGTCCAGTGCCTGATTCAAATCGGTCGTGCCGTTTTGATTTGCCGGAAGCGTCGGATTAACCGTATTCGGATAACTCAGCAAAGTTTTTGCCGTAATATCGTGATTATTTTGATTGAGCAGCATCGGGTCTTTATAATTGACAGTTCCTGCAATGACGCTCGGACACGCCGGATTAGTTCCGTTATTGCAGAAAGACCAACCCGTAAAAACCTTTGTAAAATTATTAACAGTACTTTGATCATAAGTCGGAATCGGCTGATTGTTGCCGTCAAGCTGCAAGGTTCCGTCCTGATTGAGCATAAATAAACCGATTGAAAACAATTGCAGAATTTCCCGTGCAAAATTTTCATTCGGACTATTTCGCGTGCTTCGCGCCATATCGAGATAATTTCCCATTGCCGGATTTAGTGTTACTTCTTCCATCAAATCACGATAATTTCCGAAAGCATTATTCGACAAAACTTTATGATAAGCAATAATATGGCTGGCTTGCTGCGTATCAACACCGGAAACAACCCAAACCTGACTCAAAGCCCATGCAACCCGGTGTTTCAATTGCGGTTCACCGTAAAATGCTTCTTTGAAAAACCAGTTTTGCACTAAATATTGCGAGTAAAAATCCCGATTACAGATTCTCCGCTCGAGACTACCACTAGCAAACATTCCGCATCCTAAAGTTACATTATTTGTATCATTTGATTTCAAAGGTAAATCGGGATACGGATTGGCAACGCTCGGATATTGCGCCTCGAATTGTTCCGCCAGCCAGGTTCTGAGTCCGATTCTTCTGATTCGCTGATCGAGTGCCGCCGTCGGTCCGAAGGTTGCTTGCTCTAAGAATCGAATTCGGTCGCCAGAATATCTGTAGCCGACAAATTCCGCTGTCGGCGGTTCAGCGTCTTCGGGTTTTTTCGCAAAATTTTTCAAAGGTGTCGGCATTGCTCCGGCTTCTTCCTTCAAACTTCCGCCCGTTCTGCCTAAACCTAATTTCACCGGATTGCTGACAAGTCCGCGCCACGTCAATCTCAACAAAATATCGCCGTTTTCTGCGGGTTGTTCCCAGAAACCGATCTCATCCTTTATTAAAATTGTCACCGCATAAATCCATTCTTGTCCATTAACAGGCTGCAAATCTATCACCGGAAAGCGATATTTTCTACCGCTTGCGTCTTCCGCATAAACTCGAAAAGCATTCGCGCCTTCGCCCGTCATCAAATCAACATTCGTCACATATAAATTAATCTTTTGATTTAATCCGAAGGCTTTTGATTGCAATTGCCGTGAATTTTTGTTTAAAACCCCGCCCGAATCGGTCAGAGCGCGAATCGAATCAGGTTCGCTGATCAAAATCGGTGTCGGCGAATTCGGA
>JBBRVS010000324.1:0-4172 GCA_038246645.1 Pyrinomonadales bacterium | reverse complement strand
GGAATAAAAATCGTGTCAGGACGAATCGTACGAACAACCAGAGCCGGAAAAATTCCTTCGCCGCGTCTTGAGCTGACTTTAACGCGCTCGCCGTCGTTGATTTTCAGTTTCATCGCCGTTTCGGGATGAATCTCGACATACGGTTCGGGACACTGCTGGACGAGAAAACCGATGCGCCGCGTTTGATTGCCCGACAAATATTGATAAACGACGCGTCCGGTCGTCAGTATTAGAGGGAATTCTTCGTCGGGTTTTTCGTCCGCGCCCTTATATTCGACGGGATGAAATTTCGCTCTGCCGTCATCGTGAGCGAAATTTTCTTCAAAAAAGCGCGGCGTTCCCGGATGATCGAGCGTCGGGCAGCCCCAGAAGACGCCGTTTTGTTTTTCGATTTTTTCGTAAGTGATGCCGTAATAATCGGCTTTCCCGCCTTTTGAAGCGACGCGCAACTCGTCGAAAATCTCGCGCGGAGAATTAAAGGTAAAGAATTTCCCGCGTCCCATCCGGCGGGCGATTTCCTGCAAAATCCACCAATCTTCACGCGCTTCGCCGGGCGGATCAATCGCTTTGTTGGTCTTGATGACGCGACCTTCGCCGTTCGTCGTCGTGCCTTCGTCTTCCGCCCAGGTCGTGCCGGGCAAAACGACATCGGCATAACGCGCCGATTCGGACATAAAAAAGTCTATGCAGACATTAAATTCCAAACCTTCGAGCGACTGCCGCACCTTGTTCGTATCGGGCAAGGACACCATCATATTGCTGCAGATCGAAAGCAGACATTTGATTTCTCCCTCGCGCATTTTCTGGAAAACCTCGACCGCCGAAACTCCGGCTTGCGGCATTTCGGCTTCGTCAATACCCCAAACGCCCGAAATATATTGGCGGTGTTCGGGATTGAGAATCGAACGATAGCCGGGCAATTGATCGGCTTTCTGCCCGTGTTCGCGTCCGCCCTGACCGTTTCCCTGTCCGGTAATCGTGCCGTAACCGCGACCTTTCGCGCCGATTTTTCCCGTCGCCAGCACGAGATTGATATAACTCAAAACATTTTCCGTACCGTTTGAATGATGCTCGATTCCGCGGGCGTGCAGAATCATTCCGGTTTTCGCCCGACCGTAGAGCCGCGCCGCCTGAATGATTTTTTCAGCCGGAACGCCGGAGATTTCCGAGGCGATTTCGGGCGTATATTTGAGAGCCGTTTCTCTGGTTGCTTCCCAATCGTTGGTGCGACGTTTGATAAAATCTTCGTCAATCAGATTTTCATTTATCAGCACGTTTAAAATTCCATTGGCAACCGCTACGTCCGTTCCGGGTTTGAGCTGCAAATGCAGATCGCCCTGGCGCGCCGTCGGAGTTTCGCGCGGATCAATGACGATCCAAACGCCGCCGTTGTCGCGCTGATTCCACAGAAAACCGTTCAGAATCGGAAAGGTTTCGGCGCAGTTGGCGCCCGCGATAATCAAAACTTCGGCGTGCGGAATGTCCGACCAGGGATTTGCGGCGCGGTCAACGCCGAACGCTTTATTGTTTCCGGCGGCGGCGGAAGCCATACAAAGCCTGCCGTTATAATCAATGTAGCGCGTTCCCAAACCGACGCGGGCGAATTTGCCGACGAGATAGGTTTTCTCGGTTGTTAAACTCGAACCCGAATAAACCGCAATCGCATCTTTGCCGTTTTTCGCCTGAATTTCCTTGAATTTTGTAACAACCAGATCAAGTGCTTCATCCCAGGAGGCACGTTCGAAATTGCCGTTTCGTTTAATTAAAGGATAAAGCAGGCGGTCGGGGTGATGAGTTTGCAGGTAAGCCGTGACGCCTTTCGGACACAGACGACCTTGATTGACGGGAAAATCATAGCGCGGTTCGAAGCCGACGACCCTGTTTTTCTCGACCAGCAGATTCAACCCGCACTGCATTCCGCAATACGGGCAATGCGTCGGCACAACCTTATCAATCACGCGGTCAGCCTGCCAACCACCGTCCGGCGCGTCGTGCAGATGTGGTCCGAATTCCTTGATAATTCTGTCTAAATTTTCTACTTTGCTCATTTTATAAAACCTTTTCATCCACGAAGAAACACTGAGTTTTCACAAAGTTAAATCTTTTTTTCTTCGTGGATTCTTGATGTTTCTTCGTGGTTTTCTTCCGTCCGCCCACCGACGAAAACTTTTTCCTTTTTATCCGACAAACCGGCATACGCCAGACCGCGCATAATTCGTTTGCAGCGCGGGCAGTAATCCTGCAATGTGTGACCGTTTTCCAAACGGTAATCAAAGCCGAGTTGTCCGACGACCTTGTTCAAATCGTCAATCCAGATTTTGCCCATAAACATCGTGCCGCAGCGCGGGCAGACCGCCTGCTCCATTTCCTTTGAACGCTGCTGATAAAGTTCGACGCCGATTGAAGCCGGACGCTGGACGATGTGAAAAAGTTTGCCGAAGGGCAGATAAAACAAGGTCATAATCACGACCGCCTGATGCGAGAGAGCGATAAACGCATACATATAACCTTCAAACCAGAGACTTGAAGCCGTCAGCATCAAACCCGAAACCGAAATGGCGATCAATAGAAGATGCGGCGTAAAATCGAGCAGAAACGACTGATAAGCAATCGCACCGCGATCTTTTAATCGGCGGTTAATGGCAATCGCGCATCCGGCGATGACCATAATCGCCGTAAAATCGAGCGCGTGAAACGTAACCCAGGCAATAAGGCTTCTGCCTTCCATCAATTGCAGCGGAAAGCCGAACAGATACGCGCGATAGCCCGAATCGCCTTCGAGTTTGAAATGCACCCAGCCGAACGAGAGCGGAAACGTGATCGCGGCGGCGAGCAGACAGCCCCACATAATCAGAAAATGCGTCAGCCAGCGCATAAAGCCGCGTTTGAAAATAAAATGCTGGGCAAGCAGATTTTTACCGATCGTTTCGGCGGCAGTTGCCGTATTTTTCGCCAGTTTGTCGCGCTGGCGAAAAAGCTGCCAGCCGCGTTTCCAGTAGGCGCGGGTTGCCGGACGCTGCAACCAGATGGCATAGCGGAAAACAATCGCGCCGAGCGCGACGATGCTCGCAATCGTGTAGCCGAAAAGTGCGGAATCGAAATGTTCGAGATTGCGCGAGCCGATAATGACCAGCGCGGTCAGACCGGCGGCGGCAAGTATTCCGAAAATCGTCGGACGCGAATAACTGATTTCTGTCGGATTATGTTTTTGCGCTCCAATTGCCATAACAAAATATCGGTATTTTCTTTCGCACTTTTGGTATTTAAAAAATTCAGGTATCTAACAAATGCCGGAGCAATATTTGACTTAATTGTAATAAACACATAATTTGTAACTGCTTGAAGCTGAATTATGCCATTAGTTTAGTAAAAGTTTATGTGACTTGAGTCACGGCAAACGATCTTTTTTTTATCCGATTCTTTAAATTTAACGATTAAAAAAAATTGTAGATATGAAAGAAATTACGGTAATTCTAAAAAAAACGATGTTGTTTAACAGCCTCAATAATGAAGCCTTGCGTCAGACAGCGGCGCACGCGGTTAAACAGCATTTAAATAAAGGTTCGGTTTTATTTTTTGCAGGTGAACCGGGAAAAGGTATGTTTGTCGTTGCCCAGGGCATCGTCCGCGGATTTCGCACCGGCGCGGACGGACGCGAACAGATTATTTTCCTCGAACATGCTCCGGCAACCATCGCCGAAACTCCGGTTTTTGATAACGGCGCATATTTTTCGACCGTGGTCGCCGAAGAAGATACGCTCGTGTATTTTTTTGAAAAAAAATATATCCGTAAACTTTGTGTCGAAAATCCTTCTTTTGCGCTCGACGGTTTGCGCGTGATGGCATCAAAGGTGAGAAATTTAGCGGATTTGGTCGAAGAGCTGACTCTGCACGATGTCAGCAAACGGCTGGCGCATTTTATCTTGCTGGAAGCCGACCGGCGCGGCGAACCAAAAAATGCGGAAATTTATTTAAAATTAAATCTGACGCGGGCGCAAATTGCGGGTTGTATCGGAACTGTCCGCGAGGTCGTTTCGCGCAATTTAACGCTTCTGAAATCGGAAGGCTTGATTCGTTTTGAAAAACGCTGTCTGATTATCAGCAACAAGGAAAAGCTGATCGAATTTTGCGAAAAAGGCGGAAAAGGGCGGAAAAGGTAAAAGGTAAAAGGT
>JBBRVS010000323.1:0-4214 GCA_038246645.1 Pyrinomonadales bacterium | reverse complement strand
TTTGGGAAAATAAATTTTGGATATGGAGACGTTTCAAATATTTCTACTCTTTTTGAAGTTTCCTGAGATTCTGGAGAATTAAGCGAGTATAATTTGGAAATCGCCACATATCCGTTTATCCCGTTGAATACGCCTGCTAACGAACTTTTATCAACAGTCGCATCTAAAGTGTAATAAATTGCGCCTTTTTTTACCAAAACATTCAATTTTTGTTTCCAATACAAACCGTCTGGAAAGTTCGTTTGCTCAATTTGGTAAGCATATCTCGCTCCCATATCTTCGCTCCAGATGATTCTAAATTTCGGCACTCCACGTTGTTTTACCCAAACATTCGCCCAATCTTTCAAATCCTGCTTGCTCGCCAATTCAAATTCCTTAACCAAATCCGTCCATTCGGCGTTGGCGAATTCGTGTTTTTTCAAAAATTGGCGCACCGCTGTTTGAAATTCTTTTTCGCCCAGATAAAACTCGGCTTGGCGCAGAAACGACGGGGCTTTGCGATAGACGATGTTGCCGTAGGCGGATTTTGCCGACGACAGATTCGGGATTTCCTGATAGATCGGCGTTGTGCCGCGCGTAACGTCCGTCAGATAAGCGGCTTGTTTGTTGCGCTCGTAAAAGATTTTCCACGCATTGTATTCGGGCATCACTTTGGCTAAGGTTTTATACGCCATAAACTCGGCAAAGCCTTCCTTGAGCCACAGATCGTCAAACCATTTCATCGTTACCGTGTCGCCGAACCATTGATGCGCGGCTTCGTGAAAAATGACGTTGGCGCGGGTGACGAGATCGTTTTTCGTCGGCTCGGTCGGGAAAATAACGCGGTCTTCACGAAGAAAAGTCGCGCCCGCGTGTTCCATCCCGCCGAACGGAAATTCGGGAATCAAAACCAGATCGTATTTCGGAAACGGGAATTTGTAATCAAACCAATCTTCAAGAAACTTCACGCCTTCGCGGTTGAGCCGAAAGACTTCCGCCGCGTGTTGTTTGAATTTCTCGGCTTGCGATTTGCGGACGTAGATTTTACTTGAGAGGTCAGAACCGTCTGCGGTAGCGGGCGGTTTAAGTTTATCGTTTGAAGCGTTTGAGTTTTTTGAGTCGCCTTTATTCGAGTTGTTCGATGCCCGAGTTAAACCATCCGCTACCGCAGATGGTTCTGACACTTCCGCAAAATCACCCGCCGCAAATGCGAAAACGTAGGTGCTGATTGGTTTGGTTTCTTCAAATGACTTTGTAAATAAAGACCATTCATTTACCGAACTCGATTCCTGACTATCTATAACAAATCCTTTATTTTCACGTTTATAGTATGAATTATAGGTGTTTGTGATTACGCGCCATTTGTTTGGCGCGGTAACATTTAACTGAAACCGCGCCTTCAAATCCGGCTGGTCAAAGACGGGAAACGCCGTGCTTGCGTCCGACGGGACGAACAAAGAATAGACGTATTCCGCATTATCTTCCTTGTCAACATAGCGCGTCACCGCCGCGCCCGACGTTTTGATCGGCGATGCAAAGTTTATTTTGATAACATTTTCGCCCGTTTTTAAGAATTTGCTTGGAATAATTAAATGCTCATTCGACTGGAACGCAAGCGGCTCGCTTGCAATGAGCGCGGAGCGCGAAAAAGCCTCTGATTGCAATAAACTCGATTTGACAATAAACGCCGTTTCGCCGCTTTCGCGACGATGCAAGCGAGCCGCTTGCGCTCCAGTCATTTCGTTGACGGCGACGACATCGGCAAACGGTTTATCTTTATCATTCGCAAACTGCGTGTTGCGCCAATCGAGAATCAAATCATTTTTCGCGCCTGTTTCAGTCAGATTAACCGTTATTTCAATGTTGCCCTTCATCAGCGGCGCACCTTTTTCGAGAGTGATATTTAATTTATAACGCACGTTCCGGTAATTCGCGGCACGCCATTTTGCTAAAGATTGTGAGACGCCCGCTTCGATCGGCGGAGCTTGCCCGGAAATTATTTGCGTCATCATAAACATTAAGAGAAATAGAAATGTGATTGTCTTCATAGAAAGTTTTTATCCCGATTTTAGTAAGTAAATCAAGAGTAGGAATAAATGCAATAAATAAAAGGGTTTTCTTTGCGTTCTTTGCGATAAACTTTGCGTCCTTTGCGGTTAAGATCTTCTTTTTTACCGCAAAGAGCACAAAGTTTTACGCTGGAGAGCGCAAAGTTTTTTTTCATTTTATACGCTTGATTCTCTTTTAGTGTAAAGCACGAATCGGAAAGATGAAAATGTTTTCCGAAATTTATCGCGGCTCAAAATATCTTTTTTAAATTTACCTAGCCGAACGGGTGGGGAAATTTCTTTTGGAAAAGGTTAATTTGGTTGCAGTTGTAAAACACAAATTAAAATTATATGGAGAAATCAAATCTAATGAGCAAATTTAGTAAAGTATTATTTTTTAACCTTTTGATATTACTGGCAATCGGTTTTGCGGGTTGCAGTTCGACAGCACCGAACACTGCCAAAGACACGAAAGCGGCGGATAATAAACCGGCGGCAAATTCCGAAAAGAAACCGGAAGTTACAAAAACGGAAGATACCAAACCGGATTCAAAAACCGAAACGGCTTCGACGGGCGATAAGATCGGCGTTCCCGAATGCGATGAATATATTGAAAAATACGAAGCCTGCGTTTTCAGCAAGGTTCCCGAAGCCGCTCGCGGAGCATTTAAATCCTCTTTTGAAGCGCAGCGCAAAGCCTGGAAGGACGCATCTGCCAATCCCCGCAGGCAAAGGCTGGCTTAGCAAGCGGCTGCAAACAGGCTCTGGAAGCTTCCAAACAAGCACTTGCCTCGTATAGCTGCGACTGGTAAAAAAAGTTTTCCCTCTCAAATAATTCTCAGTGTCTTTTTCATTTTTCTTCTTCTTCGGAGTTCAATTTAAGCAGTTGAACTCCGTTTTTTTATAATTAACAGAGATTTTCAGCTCCGGCATCCTTTGCGCCTGACTCCAGCGTCCTTTGCGGTAAAAAACTTTTTCTTAACCGCAAAGTTTAGCGCAAAGGACGCAAAGAGTTGTTTTTTACCTAACTCGTCTTCATTTGTATCCAGTTTTTTTTATATCGAATTTACGCTAATTTATGAAATATGTTACTACCCGAATGGATAGTGAAACATTTTTCGCGAGCCGCTCTTAAAATCTTCTCTTTTTCAAAAACAAGCGGCTTTACAATGTTTGCGGCTCGACTTTTCCGCGCCGCAAACGGACTTTACTGTCTGAAAAACCGTTTAATTCTCTTCAAACATCAATGCGGGAAAATTCGTATGAAAAGTTTTACGTGATATTATAATCGAAAAAACTTTCGGTAATTTGCGAAAAAGAATTTTTTAATGTGATTCAGGAGAAATCAATGTTTTGTCCCAGTTGCGGTTTAGAGGAAATTCATTCCAATCAATTTTGCCGGGCGTGCGGCGCAAATCTCAGAATTGTGCGTTCGTCTCTGGAAAAACCCGATAACATCACCGATTCCGCCGCGCTTGCCCGCAGCGAGATCGGACGGGCGATTGCCGCCCGGATCAACGAGATGAAAACGGCAAAGGATTTAAATTATGTAACGGAAAACGTCTTGCCGCAGATCGAAAAATTTCTCGAATCGCCCGAAGAAAAGAAACTTCGCCAGCTCCGCGAAGGCGTTGTTACCGCCTCGGTCGGAGTCGGGCTGGTGCCGCTCGGTTTGATTCTCTACGTCTTTCTCGGAATGCCCGGTTCGATTGTCGCGGGCGCGGGATTGCTGGTCTTTTTTATCGGCTTGGGAATCGTCATCAGCGGAAAATGGCTGACCGTTCCGCCGAAAAGCATCGAAAATAAATCGCCCGAAGCAAAACGCCAGCGCGAACTCGATAATTCCGCGAAGGATTCCGATACGAATGATTTATATTTATCTGAAGACAACGTGCCGCCCTTTGTTTCCGTCGTCGAAAACACCACGCGCCAACTGATCGAAAAACAAAAAACCCCGCGCGGAAACTAAAAAGATAAACAACGAAGAGCGGGGGCAGAGCCCAATGGCATTAAGTTAAGCGATAACTTCTGTATTATCTTACACTTAGACTTGTCCGGCGAGGTCACAAAACTCGCACAAAAAGCCTCTAAGTCGCGTTTACTTATATTTTAAAGGCTGAATGGGGCAAGAAGTTGCTTCCGCCATTAACTATTGTTTCTGTAACCTATTGACGGCATTGAAGTAAT
>JBBRVS010000322.1:0-4236 GCA_038246645.1 Pyrinomonadales bacterium | reverse complement strand
TGTCAAGGTTTTGATAAATTAGGCAAAACTTTAGAAATTGATTTCTAATTGTAACCCGAGTATTTGAATATACCTTTAAGAATCAATAGCTTATGTGTTTAGTATTTGCACAGCAATTGCTAGACCGCTCAGTAATGATTTTCTCCCATTAAATAATACGTAAATTTCTTTCCCAAACTTGAGATTCCGCTTAACTCTAAAATAATCTTTGAAGTATAAACTTCTAATGCCAGATCATTGAAATCTTTAAATCCATCAGGATTACGGCTCAAAAACTTTTTCGCCTGTTCAATATATTCAGGACAACACTTTTCATATCTTTCACGATCACGAATTAACAGATTTTGATAGAACTCCCTTTGTTTTTTATAAGATATTTTTTTAATCTTTTGGAAATATGTTTCCTCCAGTGATTTAATAAACTCTTCTTCATCCGAAAAACCCAGAAATTGATAAACATTAATAATGTTTTTGTAGTTGTCGTAATACTGAGGAATCTGAATTGAATTATCCGTAATTGATATTTCTGTCCAATCAGACTTATGTATAAAATCAATAGGACCTGCCGGAGAATCATCAGTTAAATACTGCAAAATACCGAAATCAAAACGAATTCTGGCACTTAACTCTTCAAAATCTTCTCCTTCAATTGAAATATTTTTACCGTCAATATCTTCATAAAGTAAAGATTTTATCACTGCTTTATTTTCTGAAATACTGACTTTATATTCATCCGGTTTGACATCGAAAATTGTCACTGCCAAAACAGGAAATTTAACGGTGATGATGTTCTCATCTTTAGTGTCAAAACTGTTTTCGCTTTTAACTTTTATGTGCCTTTCTTTAAAATTTTTCGCTGTTTCGTTAGTTGAAACATTTTGGTTGGAGTTAACCGAATTACTTGCAAGGTTTTGATTTGAATTTTGCGGCTTTTCGCACGAAATAAGTAAAAAACCTGCTACTGCCATAATAATAAATACTTTCATTTTTCTCCTTTTATTTACAATATATTTGGATAAAATTTTAACGGATTCTAAGGTTCGGAATATCCTTTGGCGCGAATTTCAAGTTGAAATTCGCGCGGATTATTTTTGAAAAACAGACCGCCTTTGAGTTCGGATTTCGAAGGCGCGTAATCAATTGTAACACTGCTTGTTTCCACACTTTCCGCGCCGCGCCTTAGTTCGCCTTCGATTTCCACGCCGGCAGCCGTTTGTTCGCCTTCGTTTATCACTTTAAAAACTACGACAAAGCCCGAATCGGTTTGATCAATTCGTTCGACATTTGTCTTAAAACCCGGCGGCGTGTCTGTCGCCGTAAAGGCTTGATACAGCATAAAACCGATTGTGCCGACGACCAAAACCAAACCGGCGGCGGCAACTATCCATTCCAACATCGGTATATTCTCTGATTTTTTTGATTTTTTATCCGCCATTTTTTTATAAGATCAAGCGCGAAGCCGCCGCGCCGAGTGCGCCCGGAAAACTAAGCACAATCGTAACTTGCACGATTTCGCTGATGCCCATTCCGTCCAATCTTCCGAACGTCCAGAGCAAATATAAACTTATCAGCAAAACTACGGCGTAACCGACAACCGTAAAACGCAGAAAAACCCCGACAACTGAACTTTCTTCAGGACGAGTTTCCTGTCCGCGAAATTTAACGGCATAAACAAAGGCGTGCATCATTAACAAAGAACCGATAGCTAAAGCGGCGATTTGCCAATACGTCATCTTAAACGCGATCAGAATCATTTCTTCGGTCGGCGCGATGCTCATCGAAAGAAATATCGCGCCGATGATCATCAATACAATTTCGCCGTAATAGCTTTGCGGCTGTCTTGTTTTTGATTGTTCGTCATCCTTAGATTCAGAATCGGTTCCGTTGCCTCCGAGCGAACTTTGAGCGACTAAAGCACCGATGCTGGCAACAATTGCCTGAATCGAGATTTTTCCGATAGCTTCATCGGCGGTCATCGAAAAATTGACAATACCAAAAACTAATAGCACCGCAGCTGAGGCGACAAATCCGACCGTATATGCGACAAAAACATCAACCGCGTCTTCGACTAAACCGTTGGTTTCTTCAAAACCGTCAAAATAAGATAGACCGAAAAGCAGAGGAATAAAGGCAATGATAAACAGCGCGAGCCGGAATCTGTCTATATAAAATCCGAGTTGCCACATTTCCATCGTCATCAAAATCGGAAACGAAAACAAAACCGCTCCGGCAAAGGCGCGCGCTAATCCGAGTAAGAAATACCCATCTGTTTTCTGCTTCGCCGAACCCGGAGAGAATGTCTCTGACATTTTATAAGCCTCTGAATATTTGATTTATTAACCTTAAGTTCGCTGATTCGCCGTTACAAAATTTATTTTGAAAGCTCAGTTCTCAGATAGACCGCTACATCGGTGATAAATTGATGCACCGCGGCTTCGGCAATGCGATGTCCGAGAGCGGCATCTAAAACACTGCCGAGCAAACCGAGCGGCGGTTCGTAAGTTCCTTCTAAAACAAGCTGTGTCTCGGTAGAAGTCAGCGGATAAACAGAAAGTTCCGCTTTCATAAAGGGAAAAAGATTCGGCATTTTTGAAGATTCCCATTCTAAATGAATCAGTGTGGTTTCGGGCGACTTCAATTTTTGCGGGCGATCTTCGATAGTTTTAACCGAAATGTCTATATCGGTTCCGATTTTGATTCCCGCTATATTTATATGCAACTCGGACGCAACCGATTTGGCACGCAAAGCGGCAACCTTGGTCGCATTGCGAAAAACGCCGGAAGCATCGGAAGATAAAAGACCTTTTACTTGCTGATACGGATGATTGACATAATCATAAGCACGAATGATTTTGCTCACAGCTTTACTCCTTTAGTTTTAAATATTTCAGATCGAAAACATTCTATCACCTATTCAAAACGCCACCTAAAAAATTTTAATTTTGTGAAACTCCGACAATTCCCAAAACGATCAATAAAGCTCTCTGGCTTCCGAGATGGCTGTCGGTCGAATCCCATTGTTCGCCCAGAGAATGTGCGCCTTTGCCAATTCCGCCGCCGTCAATCATGATGGCGGGAATCCCGAGGCTGATCGGCAGATTCGAATCGGTGCTGGCAAAAGCGAATTTATCTTCGATCTTCATAAATTTATTGACCGAAGATGCTGTTTTGATGATCGGTGAATTCTGGAGCTGCGTTCCGGTCGGTCGGTCGCCGATCAGTTTTACGTCAAGAGTCAATTTCCCCTGATCCTTCCAGCGGGCGTTTTCTTCGTCGAGCGCGGCTCGGGCGTTTAACTTAAATAATTTATCGAGCTTTTCGAGTTCTTTCGGGTCAACCGAACGCATATCCAAATCAAAAGAAGCTTCAGCCGCGATTGAATTAACGCTCGTTCCGCCGCGAATGACACCGACGCTGAAGGTCGTTTTCGGCTCCAATGGCGTTTGAAATTCCGAGATTTTGGCAATAAGTCTGCCGACGGCGTGAATCGGATTTGCCATTCCGAATGCGCCGTAGGAATGTCCGCCCGGACCGGAAAAGGTAACGCGGTAGCGTTTGCTTCCGACCGCTCCGGTCGTAACTCCCAAACCCGTTCCGTCAATCGAAATAAAATGCGTGATTTTGCCTTTCAATTCTTCGTTGAAAAGATGGCGAACTCCCTTTAAATCGCCCAGACCTTCTTCGGCGACATTGGCAACGAAAATTATATTTCCGACAGTTTCGATATTATGTTTTTCAAGCGTTCGGGCAATTGCCAGAAGAAGTGTCAGCCCGCGGGCGTCGTCGCCGATGCCCGGAAGTTTTATAACCGTTCCCGTCCGAACGGTTTTAAGCAATGTGTCCATCGCAAAAACCGTGTCGAGATGCGCCGCTAAAACAAGCGTCGGCGCATCTTTTCCGCCCGTTCCCGCTCTTTCGCCGATCACATTTCCGACACCGTCAACGCGGACATTCTTTAATCCGATTTCGGCAAAACGCTTTCTGAAATATTCGCCGCGTTTTTGTTCTTCAAAGGTCGGTGCGGGAATTTCGGCAATTTTTATCTGTTCCTCAACCGTTTCGGGTTCGATCTGTTTGATAAATTCAAACGCATTTTTTACTTTCGCGTTTTTCATTAAGCCGTCAATATCGGTTGTAACCTGAGCTTGAATAAGTACCGTCTGAAATACTGCGATGAGTAAAAGCGCAAAAATTCGCTTAAGTTTTATGTTCATAATTTCGACCTATTATTTCTTT
>JBBRVS010000321.1:0-4236 GCA_038246645.1 Pyrinomonadales bacterium | reverse complement strand
TGCAACACGAACTTATTTTAATTCTCGATTTCGGCTCGCAATATACGCAGCTGATCGCGCGGCGCGTGCGTGAGCAGGGCGTTTATTGCGAGATCGTGCCGTTTTTTTACGCGCTGGAAAAAATCGTCGAAAAGAATCCGAAAGGCGTGATTCTTTCGGGCGGACCGAATTCGGTTTATGAACGGGACGCGCCGCAGGTCTCAAAGGATTTTTATGAGAAAATTTCTGCGCCGATTCTGGGTATTTGTTACGGAATGCAATTGCTGGCAAAGGATTTGCGCGGGCAAGTTTCGCCTTCGGACAAGCGCGAATACGGACACGCGAAACTCAAGGTTTTGAGCGGAAAGACCGAGCTTTTTAACGAACTGCCGTTTGAACTCGACGTTTGGATGAGCCACGGCGATCACGTGACGGCTTTACCCGAAGGTTTTCATCAAACGGCGACGACGGGCGAAGTCGTCACCGCAATTGAAAACGAAGCGCGACGAATCTACGCCGTGCAGTTTCATCCGGAAGTTTCGCACACGCCTTTGGGCAAGGAAGTTCTGCGCAACTTTTTGTTTAATATTTGCGGGTGCAAAGGCGATTGGACATCAAAGCAGTTTATCGCCGAAGAGATCGAAAAAATTCGCTCAATCGTCGGTGAAACGGACAAAGTTGTTTGCGGTTTGAGCGGCGGAGTTGATTCTACGGTCGCGGCGGTTCTTGTTCAACAGGCAATCGGGATGCGGCAAACCTGCATTTTCGTCAATAACGGTTTGCTTCGCGCCGATGAATTTGAGCAGACCTTAAAGGTTTATAAAGAAAATCTCAATCTAAACGTCATCGGCGTTGACGCTTCCGAAGATTTTTATGCGGTCTTAAAAGATGTAATTGATCCCGAGCTCAAACGCAAGGCGATCGGCGCGAAATTTATTGACGTTTTCGACACGGAAGCGACGAAAATCGGCGACGTAAAATGGCTCGTGCAGGGAACCTTGTATCCCGACGTGATCGAATCTGTATCTTTGCGCGGAACGAGCGTGACGATAAAATCGCACCACAACGTCGGCGGTTTGCCCGAAAAGATGAATCTCAAACTGATCGAACCGCTCAGAGAATTATTCAAAGACGAAGTCCGCCTGATCGGAAAAGATTTGGGAATTCCGGGTGAAATTTTGCAAAGACATCCGTTTCCCGGTCCGGGTTTGGGTGTCAGGATCTTAGGCGACATCACGCCCGAAAAGGTCGCGCTTTTGCAAAAAGCCGATAAAATCTTCATCGAAGAACTGCACAATTTCAAACTCTATAACGAAGTCTGGCAAGCCTTCGCCGTTCTTTTGCCGATTCAATCGGTCGGCGTAATGGGCGATTTCCGAACTTACGACCGCGCCATTGCTCTCCGCGCCGTAACTTCGACCGACGGAATGACCGCCGATTGGGCGCGTCTGCCGTTTGATTTTCTGCAAGCCGTTTCATCGAGAATAACTTCCGAAATTCGCGGCATCAACCGCGTCGTTTATGATATTTCATCAAAACCGCCAAGCACGATTGAATGGGAATGATTCGATTTCGGATTCTGGATTTCGGATTTTGGATTTGTCAAAATCTTGACATTAATAAATTTTGGCGGAAAATAGGATTTATGACAGAAGAAAAAGCAATTTTGGCGCAGATTCAGCAACTTCCCGAACAATTGAAACAGGAAGTTTTGCATTATGCCGAGTTTCTGCAAAAGAAATACGCCGCGCAGAATCGGAAAAAGGTAAATCGAAAAGCCGGAAGCGCGAAGGGAAAATATAAACTCGCGCCTGATTTTGATGAGCCGCTTGAGGATTTCAAGGAGTATATGTAATGCAATATCTCATTGATACTCACGTTTTTTTGTGGTTTGTTTCTAACGCAAAAGAACTGAGCAAAACCGCGAAAAAAATAATCGAAAACGGAAATAACGAAATCTTCATCAGTATCGCTTCGCTCTGGGAAATTTCCATTAAAACCGCTCTCGGAAAACTTTCGATCAAAGGAAAATACGAATCGGTAATAAATGATTTAAATGATAATTCGATTCAGATTTTACCGATAAATTTTGCACACACCGTCGAGCAAAATCGCTTGCCATTTCATCACCGCGATCCGTTTGATCGAATAATAATTTCACAAGCAATTGTTGAAAATATAGATTTGATAAGTATTGATGCGGCTTTTGATGATTATTTGAAAGGAACCTCGATTAAAAGAATATGGTAAAAATCGCGTCGCTCACGACATTTCATCAAAACCGCCAAGCACGATTGAATGGGAGTGAATTATAATTTTATGTTTTAGATTGGGATACCTGCTCTAAAAGAAAATTTATATCTTCTGATGCTTGATGTAAATTCTCAAAATAGTTGTTGTTGGGCAAATATTCCAAAACATCAATTGCGGTCATTAAATTTTGCGACAATTCTTTATTCCAGTCAGCAATTTGTCTTGAATTTTCTTCGAGTTCTCGAATGACGTTTTCGCGCTTTTCCACTGAAAGATTCAGCCAGTCGGAAATGACGGGAGATTTACTCCAACGATTGCGAATTTGGTTTATTTTTTCATTATCTATTGAATCCATAATTTATAAAAAGCGGCTAAAACGGCAAATAAACAACAGTATTTTGCCATTCTTCCGGTTCGGTCGCTTTGGCAATTAAGTCCAGATTATCAATACATTGACCGATTGTAATATTGAGTTGATGCGCGTAGATTACTCCTGCGAATGTTTCGCCCGTTTGTTGACGTTTGTTGGCTTCGCGCAAAAGATCGTCGTCTTGCGAAAACAAAACGCGTTTTAATTCGGTTGCGCGGTCTAAAAGTTTATCGTCTTCAAATTCCGCCGCGCCGTCTTCGCGGGCGGTCAAAACGTCAACTCCGCGCAAGCGTAAACCATCAGTTACGGCGCGGCGGACGTGGACATCCATATAAAGTTTGATGCTCATTTATCGAGTCTGCATTTCACGCAGTTTTTTTTGCAGAGGCGAATCGGCATTTTGAGCGGCGAGTTTATTTACTTCGCGCAGACGTTCGAGAATTTCCGCTTCGAGTTCTTCGCGGTGGTCGTAATAATAGGCAAGCGCGGAATGAATCTGCGACATCGAGAGATGCGGATATTGAAAATGCAGTTCTTCAGGACTTGAACCATGCGCGAGTTTGTCGGTTGCAATTTCGATAACTTTTACCTTTGTGTCCGCAATCCACGCAACATTATTTGCATCAATTTCGATATAACTTTCAATAACTGCCGTCATATTTTGTTTACCCGTTTTGCAACTGAATCTTAGCTTTTATTTTATAGATTTTCAAATTATTTCGGAAATCTGCGGTATCAACCGCGTCGCCCACGACATTTCATCAAAACCGCCAAGCACAATCGAGTGGGAATGATTCGATTTCGGATTTTAGATTTCGGATTTTGGATTTAAATCATTTATCAAATTTCTTTACAATCCGTATTTCATCTGTATATTATCAGTATGGAATTTGAATGGGGCGAAGACAAAAATCTCGCTAATATCAAAAATCACGAAGGCGTTTCTTTTGAAGATGCGACAAAAGTTTTTAATGATATTTGGGCAATCGATGAAGTTGATTTAGACCATTCAACTGCTGACGAGAAACGATTTACCATTATTGGATTGGCTGATGAACAGAGCTTTTGCGGGTAACTTATAAAACTATTTCTAAGACAGCGTCAGAAGAAATTATACGGATAATTTCAGTTCGCAAGGCGCAGTCAAGAGATAAAGAAAATTATGAAAAAGCGAGAAACCTCTATGACCAATGAAAAATTTGAGGTTGAATATACCGAGGCGGATATTCAGGAAATGCGTGAGAACGGTTATTCTGAAGAAGATTTACCGAGCGTCGGGAAACACACTTTTCGGCGGGCAAGGCATATTGTTCCGCGCAACCAACAAAAACTAAAAGTTACGATAATGCTCGATGCGGACATTTTGGATTTTTATAAAGAACGCGCCGCCGAACAAGGAAATCTGCCGTATCAGACACAGATCAACCGCGAACTTCGCAAGGCGATGGATAAAGCCAAACAACCGAAAAGCGAGGTTGTAACCTTGGAAATGCTAGAAAATCCGGCGTTTCTTTCGGATTTAGCAAATAAATTAAAAAAAGTGGCTTGATTTTAGTTTTATTAAAACCGCTAAGCACGATTGAATGGGAGTAAAAATTTATTCAACTGTTTTCCGAACTTCGCTGAAAAGTTTT
>JBBRVS010000320.1:0-4435 GCA_038246645.1 Pyrinomonadales bacterium | reverse complement strand
TATCGTATAAAAGTTACGCAGTTAGAAAAAGAAATTTACAGGGATAACAGGATTGACAGGGATAAGAAAAGTTTTTAGTCATTGATTTTCCTATCCTATTCATCCTGACATCTCTGTAAATTCTGCTTTTTTGTTCAACTGCGTAACTCCTAATCGTAAACAAAAACTCAAATAAAGCCTTTAATTATGCGCTCTTTTTATCAATTCAGCAGAATTATTTCCCGGACTGTTGACATCACGGCTGACCGGGTATGAATCCATCTTTTCAGCCGGAAACGGAACAAGAAATTTTTCTAAATGATTCGTGTCTTTTTCTCTTTCATCAAGCCATTCCGAATAATTTTCTTCTTTTAAAATCACGGGCATTCGGTCGTGAATGGGTTCTAAAACTTCATTGGCTTCGGTCGTAATGATCGCGCAGGTTTGGGTTATTTCGCCGGATTCTTTATCTGTCCATTCTTCCCATAATCCGGCAAATCCGAAGACTTCCTTGTCTTTTAAGAAAAAGTAATAGGGCTGTTTTGCGCCTTTGCTTTTTTTATCCCATTCATAAAAACCGCTTGCCGGAATAATGCAGCGTTGTTTCTTGAAAGCATTTTTGAAAGAAGGCTTTTCAGCAAGAGTTTCACTTCTGGCATTGATGAGTTTGGCGGCAAAAGAATCATCCTTTGACCAGGACGGAATCAATCCCCATTTAAGTTGTTCGATAATTCTCTCGCCGCCCTTTTCTAAAACGGCTGGAATCATTCGGCTCGGCGCGATATTGTATCGCGGCTCAAAAATTTTCGGATTGAGTTTTCCGATCTTGAATTCCTTTTCGATTTCTTCGGGTTTTGCTTTTTGCACAAATCTTCCGCACATTTTTAATAATTTTCCTCACTTACATTTCAAAAATTTACGACCTGGTTACGATCAAATAATCTGCAAAATCTCTTTCAGACAGGTCGTATATCTCTGAGATTTTCTTTCCGATTTCATCAGCCAGGATTTTTCTTTTTTTCTGATGCCGATGGTAATTGAATCTCTGCCGAATTTTTGGACAATTTTATCCATTGCCGTCATCAAATTTTTGTCTTTTTGATAGTTTTTTTCGTGAAAGAGCCTGATTGTTTCCGCTGTTTCGGGTTCTAATCCCTGCAAAATTACGCCGACTTTTTTGTATTTATAGCCTTTTCTGAAAATCTTTTTTAAGCCTTTACGCGTCCATTCGCGCAGTTCGCGGGTGGAATTTGTCGCATTGGCAAGGTTGATCGTGATCGAATTATTGTACTGCCCGGTTTTGGCAAAACGGTTTGTCGAGAGAAAGACCGTAACGGCTCGGGCGGTGAGATCATTTTTTCTCATATTCAGTCCGGCGTTTGCGAGATATGAGTCCAGCGCATCCTTGATGTTGGAGAAGGATTCGACCAAAACACCGAACGAGCGCGAGCAGCAGATGTTTTTCTTCGGCGGGGGAATGAGTTCTAAAGGCAGACACGTTGCGCCGCTCAATTCTTCGACGATTCGTGCGCCCGTTACGGTTAAAAGTTTTCGGGCGTGGCGGCGGTCGAGAAGTTTTAGTTGATAAGCGTTTTCGATGCCTAAATTTCTGAGTTTTAATGCCGAACGGTAGCCGATTCCCCAAACATCTCCGACCGGCATTTCTTTGAGAACCGAATCAACAAGACTCTCATCGGTCAGATCGAACACGCCGAGCCGGTTTTGCTTGGCAAAGCGATTGGCGATCTTTGCCAGCGTTTTATTCGGCGCGATGCCGATGGAAACGGGCAATCCCGTCCATTGATAGATTTTTTGTTTTACCTTCCAGGCTTTATCGGAAAGTGTCTGATATTCGAGTTTTTCCGCGCCTTCAAGATTAAAGGCGAGAAAGGCTTCATCAATCGAATAAACTTCGACTTCGTGAGAAAAATAGCTGAGAGCTTCCATCACACGCGCCGACATATCGCCGTAGAGCGTGTAATTTGAAGAAAAAACCTTGAGATTTTCTTTTTCAATCAGATATTCAATCTGAAAGAACGGTTTACCCATTGTAATGCCCAACGCTTTGGCTTCATTTGAACGGGCGATGACGCAGCCGTCATTATTGGAAAGCACGACGACCGGGCGGGTTTTTATCTCCGGCGCAAAGACTCTTTCGCACGAAACATAAAAATTATTGACATCAACCAAAGCGATCATTAGAAATCATTTAATCCGTTTATTTGAAAGACTTGATCGAGTGGAGAACTCTGCCCCAAATCTCGAAATCGGTTTCAATCGTTACTTCGATCGGGTTGTAATTGATATTTTCCGAAAAAAGCCACGTTGAACCGTCATCGAGCATCCGCAGCCGCTTAACACATAAATCACTGCCGAGCCGCGCGACAACAATATCTTTGTCGCGTGTTTCGCTCATTCGGTCAACAACGAGTAATTCGCCAGCCCAGATCAGATTTTCCATCGAATCGCCGATCACGCGGACATAAAATGTAGATAACGGATTACGAATCAGATCGCGATTCAGATCAATCCTGCCTTCGATATAATTTTCGGCAGGCGAAGGAAACCCCGCCGACACGCGCGACGCAAAGATCGGACGCGACAATTTTCGTGAATAATTCGGAACAAAAATCTCCAAAACCTTGCATTCCATAGTTTTATTTAAGGCAAGCCGACATAAATTAAATTTGTAACAACTATGAAACAATGTATAACACAAGATACGACAGGTTGTCTAGGTTTATTTTGGGAAGGAAAATCCTTTCGCCGTTTCATCTGCTCAAAGAACCGTTTGCCGATGACAGCAACGCGCTGAATAAGCCGTTTTGTGACGAACTTCTGCATATCATCGGACTTGAAGAAATAAAGATAAAATTCAAGTCAATCATTCGCCGGAAAGAGATTGGAAACCGCGATCAAGGCTCTTTGCTTGAAAACGCGATCACAATGTTGAAATCGAAAGACAGTTTGCGAAAAGTGAAAGACATCGTGAATTACGGCGAAACGACGGAAGACAGGTATTTTAATGTTGCTTTGGAATTTTGCTTAACTTGGATAAACCGGATTCTATTTCTCAAACTTCTCGAATCGCAGCTTGTTATTTATCACAAGGGAAACCGCGAATTTCGGTTTTTGAACTTTGAAACAATTTCCGAATTCGACGAACTTTTCACGCTTTTTCATCAAATTTTAGCGCGAAAGTTGGAAGATCGGAACGAAGACATCAAAGAAAAATACAAGCGCGTTCCTTATTTGAACAGTTCGCTTTTTGAATACAGCGTTTGTCGAGTTTTATTGAAGGCTATAGAACCTGTTTGCAATTAAAGCCAAAATATATATTACTGTAATAATGGCTTATACAACAGATTTAACTTTAGGACAATTTGAGGTTTTAGAGGCATTATTGCCCAAAAGCAAGACTCGTGAAGCGGATATTTCACGGCATTTGATGATCAACGGGATTCTTTATCAACTGAAAAACGGTTGTCAGTGGCGCGATTTGCCACAGGATTTTCCAAATTGGAACACCGTTTATTCACAGTTTCGGCGGTGGCGGATTGATGGGGTGTGGGACAAAGTTTTGACCGAGTTGATGAAAATGGAGAGAAAGAAGTCAAAAAAAAAGAGTATCCGAGCCTGTTATTAGGAGATTCGATGTGTGTCAAGAACACGGATACGGCACATATTGAAACCAAAGAATATTGTCATTATAAAAGCACCAATGGAATTAAAAGACATTTGTTGGTAGATGTTTTGGGGAATCCATATTTTGTCAAATGCACGCCTGCCAACCTGAGCGATGATGAAGGATTGTTGAATATAATCAAAGAAAACAAAGAGTATTTTCTTAATTTACCGGAGGGAAAGAGCATTCCAATATTGTTGGATAATGGTTATCACACGCGAGTATTTGGAAGCAGAAATAGAGAAAACAGACCCATTGTTAGTGGGGCGCATCAAAATAGAATTATCGGAGAAAATCACACCTGAGCAAAGGAAGCAGGCGAAGGAAGAAAAGCCTGAGAAACAAGGATTTGTGGTGATTGCCAAGCGGTGGATCGTCGAAAGAACCAATGCGTGGGTGAATCAATGTCGAGTGTTATGGAAGAATTGTGAAGGATTGTTGGCGACCAGCGAAACCAAGATTAGAATATGTGCAATTCGCTTAATATTACGAAGAATTGCTTGATTTTCTAATTGCAAACAGGTTCTATAACCGATGCTTTAACAACAGACGATCATTTTCGCCAAGCCGGATTCAGAGCCTTACTTCTTGAAACTGAATAAGTCACGCAGATAAAAATTGCTCATCAAGCTAAGTAGTTTGTAAATTAAGTTTTAAGGCGTTTGAAAAAAGTTTGGAGTCCCGCGTTTACGCGGCATCCGCCAGCGAAGCGCGGCGGAAAAAGCCGCCTAAAGGCAGGACTCCAAACACTCGAAAATTTAGTTTACGGAC
>JBBRVS010000319.1:0-4447 GCA_038246645.1 Pyrinomonadales bacterium | reverse complement strand
ATAATATTCAAGAGTCAATCGCCAAAGCTGAAACGAGTCGCAAACCGCTCAAAGTCGGTTCGATTCTGTTGAGTATGTTCACTCTTCTCAGTTTTTTTATAATAATTTTGCCGGCTCTTATTAATGGCACATTTAACGTCGGAATGTTAGCCGTATTTATTCCCGGTTTGATATTCGGTTTGCCGTTGATAATATTCGGCACAATCCGTTCAGGTCGCGCCCTCAATGCGCTGAAAGAGCAAGTTCGATTTGATCCGAAGCAAATAAATCAAATTAAAAGCGAGGAGCCGAAACTGCTGGAAGTTCCGTTGGATGTAATTCCGCAAATATCTGGTTCGGTAACGGAAAATACTACGCTCAACTTAAAGTTACCTGAAAAAAGACGTTGAAAAAAAAAGGAATAATTTCAGTTTGGATTTTATTTGCCGCGCTGGTGTTGACCTCATTCGTCCGCGCCGGACGTTTGCCGGTTCGTGCCTATACGACCGCCGACGGTTTGGCGAATGATACGGTGAACAAAATCGTCCGGGATTCGCGCGGTTTTTTGTGGTTTTGCACGAGCGAAGGTTTATCGCGTTTTGACGGTTTTGAATTTAAGAATTACGGTCAGAACGAAGGCTTGCCGCACCGCAATATCAACGATTTTCTGGAAACGAAAAACGGCGAATTTCTGGTGGCGACCAACAACGGGCTGGTTATTTTTAATCCGAACGGTAAGGCTTTTCGGTGGAATCTTTTAACGTCGAGCCTCGAACAAACTTCCAATGATCCGCCGATGTTTCGCGTTTTTCAAACCCCGAATTCAAACGTCGAAAAAATGCAGAAACCTTTTATAAGTTTGACCAAAGACCGTGACGGAAGAATGTTCGCGGGAACGGCAAAGGGTTTGTTTCGCGTTGAAATCATTGGCAGCGGACTGAAATTTTATCAAATCGAATCAGACCAATTTGAAGAACGCACGGTTTTTTCCACCATCAAATTCGATGCGGCGGGTTTTCTGTGGATTGTGGCTAGTTCGGGAATTTACCGGCTGTCGCCCGCAGGTGAAATCGAAAATTTCCGGCAAGACGGCGGCGGCTCACTTTTGATTGATAAAAGCGGACGGATTTGGGTCGGCAGCAGCGGATTAAAGTCAGGGTTGCGCGTTTTCACAGTTTCTCCGGACGGGCAAACCGCGCAACTCACAAAAACTTTTCACAAGTCCGACGGTTTACCCGAAGAACGTCCGATTTCGGATATAATACAAATCGCGGACGGGCGAATCTTTGCCATCATCGAAAGTCATTTGTGCGAAATTCTGGAAACTGAAAATAGCACGAATTTTCGCATTGTCGAAGACGGCGCGTTTTCATCTTTAGCCGAAGACGCAGGCGGCAATTTGTGGCTCGGAACGGAACAGCAAGGAACTTGGAAGGTTGCGCTCGGCGGTTTTGTAAAATACGACCAAAGCGACGGTGTGCCGGTTGAAAATATTTCTTCGATGGGCGTTGACGCGGGCGGAAATATATTTTTCACCGACGGCAAACAAAATCTGACGTTATTTAACGGCGAAACATTTGAAACGGTTCAGCCGTTCGGTTTGACAATCAGAAATTGGGGCAAAAATTATCTCGATTTTCAATCTTCCCTCGAAGAATGGTGGATTCCGGCGATTGACGGTTTGCGGCGTTATCCGAAAACGAAAAACTTTAATGATTTGGCGAAAACCGCGCCGCAGAAAATTTATACGACCGCCGACGGATTATACGGCGATCAAATTTTCAATATCTTCGAGGATTCACGCGAAGACATTTGGATTTCGCTGCTCGGTTCGGGCATCGGCTTACAACTTTGGGATAGCAAAACCGGAGAGATTCACCGCTTTACTGCCGCTGACGGATTGCCGGAAACAAACGGCGCGGTCGCTTTTGGGGAAGACACGGACAAAAACGTCTGGCTCGGATTTTTCGCGGGCGGTCTGGCGCGGTATCGAAACGGCAAATTCAAGTTTTTTAATGCCGAAGACGATGTTTCCGTCGGCACGACGAACGCTTTTTTGTCGGACAAAACGGGGCGTTTGTGGATTTCCACGGCGAGTCGCGGAATTTTTCGCGTTGACAATCCGACTGCCGAAAACCCGACTTTTACAAACATTTCGACGGCGGAAGGAATGTCGAGCAATCAGGCGAATTGTCTAGTCGAAGACAATTTCGGGTATATTTACGTCGGCACGGGGCGAGGCGTGAACCGGATTGATCCGCTGACCGGAAACATCAAATTATTTACCCAATCGGATGGTTTGCCCGGAAGCGTCGTGCAGTATTGTGTCCGTGATAAAACAAGCTCGTTGTGGTTTATTTCGCAAAACACGCCGGTTAAATTCGTGCCGCAAGCCGAACAAATTCTTAAACCTTTGCCCGTTTTTATCGGTGCGATCAGCGTCAACGGCATCAATCAGCCGATTTCCGAACTCGGCGCGGAAACGGTTGAAAATCTCGATTTAAATTCTGAGCAGCATCAAATTCGGATTGATTTTTTCGCGCTCGGCTTTAACGCCGGCGACCGGATTCGTTACCAATATAAATTGGGCGATGAAGATTGGCACGAGCCGGAAGACGCAAAATCCGTGAACTTTAATCTTGCGTCAGGCGATTATAATTTCTATGTTCGCGCCGTCAATGCCGACGGCGTAACAAGCGAAAATCCGGCGGCGGTTTCGTTCAAAATCGCTGCACCGTTTTGGCGGCGTTGGTGGTTTTTGCTGCTCGCGGCATTGTTTGTCGTCGGAATCATTTTAACAATCGAACGCACGCGGGCGGCGCAGCTGCGGGCTTTAAAAAGTGCTTTCGGAAAGTTGAGCGTTTCCGAAAATCGTTTCCGCCAGATGAATGAGCAATCGCCGCTCGGTATCGTAATTTTTGCGCCGGACGGTTCGATTCGCGCCGTCAATCGGGCGTATGAAAATTTTTGGGGAATTCGTTTCGAGCAAATAAAAAACTGGGATTTTATGGCGGACGAACAAATTATCAAAACAGGCGTTGCCGCGAAGTTGCGCCGCGTTTTTTCCGGCGAAACCGTGACACTGCCGCCGTCTGCATACAATCCGCAGACGAATGGAGCGGGCGTAAAAGTTGACGAAACCGCCGCGCCGCACTGGATTCAATCATTCGCTTATCCGGTCAAAAATGATGACGGCGAACTGCTCGAAGTGATTCTCGTAATGGAAGACGTAACCGACCGCAAACGCGCCGACGAAATTCTCGAAAACGCGAGAAGCGAACGCCTGCGCGAACTCGAACAGGTGCGCCGGAGAATCGCCGCCGATCTGCACGACGACATCGGCTCGTCTTTGACGCAGATTTCGATTTGGAGCGAAGTTTTGCAGCGCGATATTCGGAAACAAAACGGAAATATTGTTTCCGAACCGCTAACTTTAATCGGCAATTCTTCGCGCGAACTCGTTGACGCGATGAGCGACATCGTTTGGGCAATTAATCCGCAGAAAGATTTTTTGAGCGAGCTTTCGGGCAAAATGCGCCGGTTCGCATCCGACGTTTTCACGGCGCGAAATATTGAATTCACTTTTGACGCGCCGCATTTCGCGGAAGAATTCGCGCTCGGCGCAAACTTGAGGCGCGAAGTTTTTTTGATTTTCAAAGAAGCCGTCAACAATATCGTCAAACACGCTAAAAGCACGAAAGTTATTATCGAATTAAGCGTTGAAAATTCCAAAATATGTTTGCTTCTGCGCGACAACGGCGCGGGTTTTGACTCTTCCGAAAACAGTCCCGACGGACACGGAATCTTAAATATGAAGGCACGGGCAAATGGACTCGGTGGAACGCTTGAAATAGTTTCAAATCGAGCAGATGGAACAACTATCACGCTTGTTGCGCCGCTCGGCGCGGATGAAAAGTCTTTGTCAATAAAGCAATCGCATTGATTATTAAAAAGAAATTTAGCCACAGATTGATACGGATGAACACAAGATATTTTTTAGGATATTTATTTTGATTTATAAAACTTTTTCATCTGAGTTTATCTGTGTGTATCAGTGCCTAAATTTCTTTACGTGATTTGCAAGACTACCCGCGTGAGTAGTGCTTTCGCCGCCAGTTTGATTTATTGTTTAAGATGATTCAACGGATTATAAAATTATGAGCGAAACCGAAATATCTGCCGTCGCTGCAGAAAAAATAATCAGCGTTGCCATTATCGAAGACCGGCGCGAATTGCGCGAAGGTTTGGCGATGCTTATCGGCGGCACGGAAGGTTTTTGCTGTAAGGGAAAATACGCCCGAATGGAAGAAGGCTTGCGGCGAATCGGTGCGGAAATGCCTGATTTGGTTTTGTGCGACATCGGACTTCCGGGAATGGACGGCATCGAAGGCATCAAGCGTCTGAAGGAAATGTTTCCCGATCTGCTCACGGTGATGCTAACGATCTATGACGACGACGAACGGATTTT
>JBBRVS010000318.1:0-4544 GCA_038246645.1 Pyrinomonadales bacterium | reverse complement strand
GTTTCGATCATTTTCGCCAGCAAATTAAAGCGGTGAATATGTGATTTGAAGCGTCTGGAAGAATATTGGACGGTCGTGCCTTGATAGATCTGAAACGCCCAGTCGCTCGATTGAGCGAGCAGCAGTTCACGCGCCATTTGATTGAGAATGCGCCATTCCGTCTGGTTCGGGTGATGATAAAAATTCGCGAGTTCGGTCATTTTGCGTTCCGCGTCGTGCTGAAAAGGATACATCCATGAATTGCCTTCATTGAGCCAGACTTTGTAATAACCGTTTTCGCCCCAGCTCGAAGCGGTCGGTTTTTGAATCTGGATCGGAATCCGCGCATCGAGATAATCGCCCGGCGTTACGGCTTTGATGTCCGTTTGATCGAAATGGATTTTTTTGAATAAAAAGTCAATAAACTGCGGACCTTCGAACCACCAATGCCCGTAGAGTTCGGCATCATACGGCGCGACGACGAGCGGCGGATGACCGCCGAAATTTTCGCGCAAGTGATGCGCCTGAGTAATGCGTTTTTGGATAAAATCGGTCGCGTCTTCGGCGGCTTTTTCCCGCGCCCACGCCGGAACATACGCTTCTTTTTTATCGCTCGGCACGTCGCGCGCCGTAATGCGGTGATATTTCAAACCGAGATGCCGCCGCGCTCCGTCTTTGTGCAAGTAAGGTTTCAGGTATTCAAGCGGCAAATCCCAACCGATGTCGCGGTAAAATTCGCGGTACACGCCGTTTCCCGGATAACCGACTTCCGCGCTCCAGACCTGCTGCGAAGTTTCGATGTCGCGGGCAAAAACCGCCACGCCGTTCGGACACATCACCGGCGCGTGAACGCCGAACCGCGGACGCGGATCGCCGTAGAGAAGCGCGTGCGAATCGCCGATAAAATACTCGATTCCGGCTTCCTTTAAAAGTTCTTCAACGCCCGGCTCATACGCGCATTCCGCCAGCCAGATGCCGCGCGGTGAGCGCCCGAAATGTTTTTTGTAATTCGTAACGGCGATCTGAATCTGTGCGCGGCGCGCTTCGTGCGTTGAAATCAGCGGCAAAAATCCGTGCGTCGCGCAGCACGTGATGATTTCCAAAACGCCTTCGTCCTGCAATTCTCGAAAAGCATTTATCAGATTTCGCCCGTATTTATTGTTCCACAATCCAAGCGCCGCGCTTAAATTCTTGACATACATTTTCGCCGCGTCCAAATAATCGATTGCTTCCGACGCTACTCTTGCTTCTTCTTTTCGGGCAAGCGCAAGCAGATTTTCCAGATGGCGCGTGTATCTTTCCTGCAAAAGATGATCGGAGAGCATTTCGCACAAAGGCGGCGAAACATTCATCGCCAGACGCGGTTTTGCGCCCGCTTCGTGAAGGTTTTGAAAGATGTAGATCAGCGGCAGATAAACTTCCGTGATCGCTTCGTAAAGCCAATCTTCTTCCAAAAACTCGGGATATTCGGGATGACGCACGAACGGCAGATGCGCGTGCAGGATTAAGCTGAAATAACCGTTTGGCATAAAAAGAATTTTAACGCAAAGACGCAAAGACGCAAGGACAAACGGATTTTTTGAGAACTTTTTTGCAAAAACACGGAAAAAGCGCAGAGAAAATATAAATTATTTTCTCTGCGCCTTCGCGCCTTCGCGTCTTTGCGTTAAAAATTAAGACAAAAATCAAAACGAACTGACGGGCGAAATTTTTCTGCCGAAATTCGGTTGAAGATTTTTCGGCAGAAGCGTTTTCGGCGCAGTTCGTTTCTTTCCGGAAAATCGCGGAAAATGCACCAGACTTGCGCCGAAAACGGCATCGCCGATGAATTCCTCTTCTTCTTCGACTTCTTCCATCGAAATATCGAAATGCTCGCTTAAAGCCAAGATCGCGTTTTCGACCGTTAATTTATCAATGTTTTCTTCTAAAATTGCAAAAAGCGTCGCGCCGATGTGTCCGCGCAGGTCTTCGAGCGAATAGCCGGAAGCGATTGCCAGAAGCGCGAGCCGGATTTCTTCCGCGCTGATTTCCGCAAAACTCGTTTCTGTGCCTTCGAGAAATTGCGAAAAGGCGTTATGTGTCGCATATGTCGAAGCTTCAAAATCGTCGCCTGCCAGCGCAACTTCAAAAGCGTCCTGCGTATAGCCCGAATAATCGAGAACTTCGGCAAATTCGCGGGCGGAAATTGCCCAATCGGCTTCGGTTGCGGCGCGCGGCGAAGGGCTTTTGCGCGGCGTTTCCAGAACATTTGAAAACATTATGCGGACAAACGGGCGATTCGGTGCGTAAAAACCGACTTCGGCTTGATATTTTGAATCGGCATCAACATCAAACCACCACGAACCTTCCGCTTCGACCGGGAAAATTTCTTCGCGGTCGTTTGTTTGATTAATTAGTTTGGCAACCAATGTGTAATTTCCGGCATTGCCGAGTGCGCGACTTAAAGTTTGAAACGGATTATGTTTGATTGACCAGTAAAACTGTATGCGGTTCGGCGACTGCATTTGCAGACGGGCGCGATTTTCCTTTGCCAATTCAGGCAGTTTCGGTTCGGCTAATTCTTTGAAGACCGGGTCTTGAAATTCGCTTTCTTCGGTTTCTTCGGTTTCTGAATCTTCCGAATCAGTTACAAATTGCGGCGTTTCGGATTCTAAAGAAAGAATATTATCGGGTTTTTTCAAAAGTTCCGCCGAAGACCGGGGCGCGAGTTCCAGTTCTTCCATCGCGAACTCTTTTACCCAATCGTCTTCTTCTAAAATATTTTCCGTTTTTTCCGGTGTTTCGTCGTTTAATAAATCTTTTTTCGTATCGTTTTCACTCATAAATTTATGTTTTCAAATTGGAATTTATATAAAATTGAAATAATACGAAAGATTATGCTGACTTTTATGCCAATAAACAAGCGGAAAAATAATTTTTAACCGCGATTTTACTTTGCTTCAATCAATTTTCCCGGATTATATGAGAGTTTTTTGAGTTTGATAACGATTTTTCCGATGCTCGTATTGACATTGGCGCGAAGCGGAATGCGCTGTTTATCGTCGGTAATCCAGAGCGTCATATCGCCGTCGCGTTCGATCAAACGGTTTTCGCCGAAGATTTCGGGTTCGAGCTTAAAACACCATTTTTTGCCGAGAACGCTTTTGCGTCTTTCACGCGCGACAACGCGCACCGGAACGGTATAAACCAAACCCGAATCGCTGATTTTCAGTTCAAAAGTCTGACCGACGGCAAGCGGCAGATAGCGCAGCCGGTAGATCGCCGAAACCAGATCCTGCATTTCCTTTTCAATCGGCGAAGCGACGGTGTGCGGCGGTCGGGTTGCATCATTGGGATTGGTTTCGATATATGTAACTTTGTCGGCATCATAATCGAAAACGGCTTGGGAATCGCGAATACGGTCGCCCTGCTCGTCGCGTTTGATGGTTTTTAAAACATCGAACGTCGAGCCGTCAACGACGGATTCTATTTGCTGATAAAATTTGAAATTAAAGAGTTTAAGAATCCCGCCCTTTGAAATCGCTTCGGATTTTACGACATACTGATTTTTTTCCGGTTCGTGTTCGACCTTAAAATTAAGTTCGGCAACATCTATCCCGCGCAGAACCAATTTGCTGTAATTGCCTTCGTATTCGAGTGTTTCGCCCGCCACATAAGGCTGTGTTTGAGCAAAAACCGAAAAACAGGCAACAGTTAAAATTAATAAAAGTGAGCAAGAAATTTTTTTCATTACCATATATTTACCCCTGAAAAAGCCTTAAAAGCCAGCACGCCAAGTGCAAAAGCCAAACCGATCGCCGCTTGATATTCGCGGTGCCGCAGATATAAATTCAGATCAAATTTTTCCGCCGATGCTTTATAGCTGGTCGGACGCGGAAAAAAGAGCGGGACTTCTTTAGCATATTCCTTATATTCTTCGCTGAAAATTTCCGTCAGTTCCTCTGCTTCGACGCGCATCACGGGCAAATAGATGCCTAAAAACAGGACTGCAAAAACAATTCCGAGCCACCACACGCCCGACGCGATCATAAATCCGACACCGAGAAAAAAACTGCCTAAATACAGCGGATTCCGCGTAAAAGCATACGGACCGGAAACGGCTAAAACCTTGTTTTTCCGAATATGCCCCGCCGCCCACGCCCGGATCAATAAACCGAAAATGGCGATAATTGCGCCGATCAAAAGGATTTTCGGTTCGGGACGCACAAAAACCAGGAAAATTATGCTGAATAAAAATCCGAGCGGAACGCGCAGACGCTGGAGAGATTTTTTTAAATTAAAACTCATTCGTGACAGATTTTACACTAAAACCCGGTTTATCACTCTTAGCGAGAAGACCACTTCCAAATTTAATGCGCGAACCGAATTTGGTGGTGGATGAATCAAGTCTTTACAAAACAAGCATAAATACATAAAACCAAAGCCATCCGGTAAGTTTTGTTCGAGCAGTTGAAATTACTCTCGAAGCCACTCGCCGCGGCTCTTTGAAACTTTAGTCAGACGGTTAGCAGGCAGTAGTTCTCGACGTAAAAACTAAAACACCTAAGCAGAGAAACAAATAAGAC
>JBBRVS010000317.1:0-4560 GCA_038246645.1 Pyrinomonadales bacterium | reverse complement strand
TTTTCCCTTTCGACTTTTAGAAATAACGAATTAAGGTTTGGAAATACCACTGAAGAAGTAGTGAATTTAGTTTGTGAACATTTGAAAACATCAAAATATAATAAATGAACGACAAAATAAAAATCGCCATTTTCGGCGGTTTGTAAAAAGTTATGAGCGAGAACAACTGGTTTACGGCAAAAGGAATCTTTCTTCACGAGCCTGAATTATCAAATACTAATCAATGGTATGAAGAGCGAATAATTTTATTAAAGGCGAAAAATGAAACGAGGGCTTTAGAGATAGCGAATGCAGAGGCGAAAGATTATGTGAAAGAATTGGAAGGCACAAAGTTTATCGAAATTATTGATGTTTATTCGCTTTACGATGAAGAAATCAGCGACAAGTGTGAAGTTTTCTCAAGCAAAACGATTAGTCATTTAAAACCGCAGGATTATTTAAAAGCGTTTTATCCGAACACAACTGAAGATTGTGAAGCTATCGGCGAAAATCACAGTTGGCACAATTTAGACGGAGAAAATAGTGCTTGTTATAACTGTCTGGTGAAACGAAAAGGAAGACTTTGGGAAACAGATAATGAGTAGAATAAACATTTCATTAACAAAAGACGAATCGCTAGTTTTATTTGAATTTCTATCTCGATTTAGTCAGAACGATTCTAAATTAACGATTGAAGACCAAGCCGAAGAAAGAGTTTTGTGGAATTTATGCTGTGATTTAGAAAAAATATTAGTTGAACCATTTCAAAGTAATTATGGTGAGATTTTGAAAGAGGCAAGAGATAAGGTAAGAGATAAAAATGACTGAATCTAATGATAAAAACATTCGTATTGCCATCTTCGGCGGTTCGGGTTACGGCGGGAGCGAGCTTTTGCGGATTTTGCTGTTTCACGGACATGCGGAAATCGTTTTGGTGACGGCGAACGAACACGCGGGAAAAGCGGTCGGCGAGGTGCATAAAAATCTGTTTGGTTTGACAGATTTGCGGTTTGAGAAATCGCCCGAAGATATGTCTGCGCTTGAAAACATTGATGTCGCATTTTTTGCCTTGCCGCACGGACAAGCTTTGAGTTTGATTCCGCAACTGCCTGAAAATGTGAAAGTTATTGATCTGTCGGGCGATTTTCGGATCAATGACAAAGACGTTTTCAAGGAGTTTTATAAACTCGATCATACTGCCGACGAATTGCAGAAAAAGTTTGTTTACGGTTTGACCGAAACGAACCGCGAACAGATAAAATCGGCAAATTACATCGCCAATCCGGGCTGTTTTGCGACTGCTACTTTACTCGCGCTTGCGCCGATGGTCAAAAGCGGTCTTTTGACCGGAAAAATAATTGTTGACGCGAAAACGGGTTCAAGTGGTTCGGGCGCGAAATCAGCGGCGAATACGCATCATCCGCAGCGAATGAATTCGTTTTACGCGTATAAACCTTTTCAGCATCAGCACGTTCCCGAGATCGAACAACACTTGCGAGAAGTCGGCGAATTTACAAGCGATTTTGTTTTTATGACGCATTCATTGCCCGTTTCGCGCGGGATTTTTGCTTCATGTTATCTCGAAACGACCGTCAATTTAACAAATGAAGATGTGCGGAATATTTACGAATATTTTTATCATCCGAATGCCGGCTTTGCTGATTCCGCCCGCGCTGACCCTTGGGCTTCTGATTCGCCGTTTATCCGAATCGTTGAAAATTCGCCCGATATAAATTGGGTGAAAACGACGAATTTCTGCGATATTTCCACGCATTCGAACGGCAAACAGATTGCGGTTTTCTCGGCGATTGATAATTTGGTCAAAGGCGCGGCAGGACAAGCCGTGCAAAATATGAACTTGATGTTCGGACTTGAAGAAACGACCGCGTTAAAATTAATCGGAACAAATCCTTAAGCAATGGACAAGGAACAATGGACAGTGGACAATAAAAAAACGGATATTCAGAGGGGAAATTTTCAATTGTCCGTTGTCAATTGTCAATTGTTGATAAAATAACTGTTATGGAAACAAATTATGAAAACGGTGCTGACGCTTTGACCGATGAAACGCGTCAGAATTTGAAAGGTTTGAGCAGAGCGATGCTACGACTTCATAAGACTCTGCTCGAAGGCGAAAAAGCGAGTTATGAAGCGAAAAACGGTAAAATCCAATCGGCAAATCAATATTTATCTTTAGTGATTGACGACGCGCATTTTGCCTGGCTTCGCAAACTTTCATCCTTGATCGCGCTGATTGACGAAGCGGTTTCGATTCGCCGACCGTCAACCGAAACCGATGCGAAAGCATTATTGGACGAAGCAAAAATTTTATTAAATTTCGAAGATGCGGACGAAGATTTTAACGATAAATTTCAAAACGCTTTGCATAATAATCCGGACGCGGTTTTAGGTCATAATGACGCGCTGAAATTTTTATAAATTATTTATCCACAGATAAACACAGATAAACACGGATATTTTTTAATTTAATGATTTTCTGAAATCTTTGTTCATCTGTGTTTATCTGTGGACAATTTTTACCGTTTTTAATTAAGGAAACTCAAAGATGAAGAAATTAATATTCAGTCTCTTATTGACGGTTTTTCTTTTCGCCGCGCATTCAAATGCACAGAATTACGACCGCGAGAAGATTTGGGAAAATGAAATAAACGCTTTCGCGGAAATTGACCGCAAGCAAACTCCGCCGGAAAATGCCATTTTGTTTGTCGGCAGTTCGTCTATGCGTTTATGGACAAATTTGCGGATGAGTTTCCCCGATTTACGCGTTATAAATCGTGGTTTCGGCGGCTCGCGCCTTGAAGATGTAAATTTCTTTTTTGACAAGATCGTTCTGCCGTATAAACCGAAAACGATTGTGCTTTATGCCGGAGAAAACGATGTCAATGACGGGGTTGCGGCGGAAATCGTTGCGGAAAATTACCGCAAATTCTCAAAAATGGTGCGCGAAAAACTGCCGAAAACAAAGATTTTTTATGTTTCGCTGAAACCTTCGCCGTCGCGCTGGAAACTTGCCGACAATTTTCGGAAAACGAATGAATTAATAAAAGCCGAAATCGCCAAAGACAAAAACGCGAAATTTGTGGATGTATGGGCGGCAATGCTCGGCGCAAACGGCGAACCGATGCCCGATATTTTTGTTGGCGATAATCTGCATATGAACGAAAAAGGCTATGCGATCTGGAAGGGAATTTTGGAGAAATATTTGAAATGAATAACGACTGGAGCGCAAGCGGCTCGCTTGCATGAGCGCGTGAGCGCGAAAAAGCGTTCGATTTCAATAATGTTGATTTATATTCAATCGCCATTCCGCCGCTACCGCGACGGTGCAAGCGAGCCGCTTGCGCTCCAGTCATAAAACATTATGAATTTTGAAGAAATAGAAAATCTCGAAGAAAATTTCCAAGTCGCAACTTACGCAAAGATGAATATTGCGGTCGAAACTGGAAAAGGTTGTTGGGTGGAAACAAGCGACGGCGAAAAATATCTCGATCTTTACGGCGGACACGCGGTTTGCGCGACCGGGCATTCGCATCCGCACGTTGTCGAAGCGTTGAAAGATCAAGCTGAAAAGGTCTTGTTTTATTCAAATCTGGTTTATTCGGAAATTCGCGCACGCGCGGCTGAAAAGCTCGTTTCAATCGCGCCGGAATCAATCACGAAGGCGTTTTTCTGTAATTCGGGAACAGAGGCAAATGAAAACGCGATGCGAATGGCGCGGCTTTTCACCGGCAGAGAGAAAATTATTACATTTTCCGGCGGTTTTCATGGGCGAACTGCTGATTCGATCTCGGCGACATTTTTGGGAAATTATCGCGCAATCGGGAAACCGAATGTTCCCGGACACGTTTGCGCGGAATTCGGAAATCTGGAAAGCGTCCGAGAATTAGCCGATTCGGATACGGCGGCGATTATGCTCGAACCGATTCAATCAATGGCGGGCGTTACCGAAAGTTCGCCGGAATTTTTCGTCGGTTTGCGCGAAATCTGCAATGAACACGGCATAGTTTTAATTTTCGACGAAGTTCAAACCGGAATCGGGCGCACCGGAAACTGGTTTTTTTCGGGAAGCGATCTAGCCGGAAATGTTGAAGCAGACATAATCACGCTCGCCAAATCATTGGGCAGCGGCGTTCCGGTCGGCGCGTGTCTGGTCAATGAAAACATTTCGCAAAATATCAAAACCAACGATCTGGGCACGACATTCGGCGGCGGAATGCTCGCGATGGCGGCAGTTCTCGCCACAATCGAAGCGATTGAAAAAGACAATATGCGTTCTAATATTGTCGAAATCGAAAACTACTTACGTGAAAGATTAAAGGAAATCGAAGAAGTAGTCGCCTTACGCGGCAAAGGCGGTTTGATCGGTATTGAATTCAGCAAAAACTGCAAGCCGATTCACGCGAAACTGCTTGAAAATAATATAATTACAGGAACTTCGAGTAATCCGAATATTCTGCGTCTGCTTCCGCCGCTGTGCGTGAAAAAAGAGGAAATTGATTTACTGCTTGATGTTTTAACCACGAAGTAACACGTGCGTTTTCACGAAGGATTTTAAAAACG
>JBBRVS010000316.1:0-4594 GCA_038246645.1 Pyrinomonadales bacterium | reverse complement strand
TTACTTATATTTTAAAGGTTGAATGGGGCAAGAAGTTGCTTCCGCCATTAACTATTGTTTCTGTAACCTATTGACGGCATTGAAGTAATCCTTAACTTAATGCCATTGGGCTGAAGCCCCCGCTCTTCGTTGAAATACGAATACCTTAACTTTTTATTGAGGCATTACCGAGTTTCTTCAATATGTGTGTGTAAAGCACTGCTTTTGTGGTATGCTGAAAACAGCTTGAACCATTGTTGACGCAACGATTCAAGCCTAATCAAATCACTTATTAACAGTTTAGGAGAATAAGCAAAATGACTGAATCCATTATACAAGAATAAAGCTGCTGTTCCTGCAAAATAATTAAAGGCTTCGATAATTTTTCCAATAATAAAAGCAATAAGGACGGGAAAAATACTTATTGCAAACTGTGTCAATCTCAGTATTTCAACAAGTGGAGAAAGACCGCCAACGGCATTCAAAATCTTAGAAATGCTCGATTGAAAATGGAATTTGGAATTAGTTTGGACAAATATAACCAAAAACTTAAAGAACAAAACAATGCTTGTGCTATTTGCAAAACACATGACACTAAAAACGTCCTGCACGTTGACCATTGCCATTTGACGGGCAAGGTACACACCAATGGAAAATGAAAAACGGAAAATGTCAGAAAATTCCTAAACTCTTGTTGAATCTATAAGTTACAGGCATTTGTAAGATTTTCATAATACCTCTTTACTTTTGCTTACCTCTTAATTAGTAGTCCGTAAACTAAATTTTTGAGTGTTTTATTCTCTGCGTTCTCTGCGACTCTGCGTGAAATTAACTGTTTTTTTTCACGCAGAGTCGCAGAGAACGCAGAAAGAGAGAGAGAGAAAGAGATTCAAGATTACCCAAAAACTTAATTTACAAACTACTTAAGAGGTTTGCTTTGCGGGAGATGCAACACAGCTTTGGGCTTGTTTAAAGATAATGTGGAATGTTTGCAAACTGCTATTGACTATTTGAATAAATAATTCAATATGCTTCGTTATAAAGCAGAATGCGCCGATAACAAGTTGGTAGAAGTAAATCCGCGAAACACATCGCAAACGTGCGTATGCGACGAGCCAAACAAAAAAGATTTGTCGGTTCGCCGTCATCATTGCAAAGTTTGCGGTGTGGCTATCCATCTTGATATTTGTAGTGCAAAAGTAATCCTAAAACTTGGGCTTGGATTAAGCCTTGAAACGCTAACGTATCAGGTTGCTGACTGCGTTGTTTCAGAATCTCCATCTATAACCGCTTCGGTTTAGGTGGAGATTGTCAATGAACTAAAAATTTAGCGTTTTTAGTTTCAGGGTTTTCCCTTTCTTTCAGCCGGTGGCGGTGAAGGTTTTGATTCTTCCCTTTTCGGTTCGGATTTGGGTTCGGATTTAGGCTCAGAGCGCGGCGGAGAAGGTTGCGACTCGACACGCGGCTCGGGGCGCGGTTGCGGTGTTTCAACCCTTCGCTCCGGTTGTCGTTCCTGACGCGGCGGTTCTTCTCTTCTGACCGGCGGCGTGTAAATCTGGGGTGAATCATTCCTCGTTTCATTGCGCGGTCTGACGACCGGCGAATCCGTTTTTGTTGGCGAAGTCTCGACATTATTGTTATTGCCGCTATCTTGTTTTGTCACAGGCGTTTGCGGACGAACTACCGCGCCCGTGCCGCGCGTATTAGAATTCGTATCGGAATTATTCTTTGTTTCGACACTATTCGACGTTCTCTCCGTCGTTCGCGGAGTCGGTGTGCGATCTCCGAAAACCCTCAGCTCACGAAGTTTTTCATCAAGCGGAGTGCCACTTTTTCTTTCGGTCGCGCCGGTTTTTACCTGCGGATCGAGTTTTCTGGTTTTCGTATTCTGAATGAGAATGTCCGGACTTACTTTTCCGTTCAATTCCTTAAATGTCGGAAGAATCGGCAATGATCGAGTGTCGTCAGGAACTTTCGAAAAGACTTCATTTGCCGTCATTTGCGTCGGAATCCGGTAATCGCGCTTTCCTCTGCCGAATTCGCTGGCATCAACCACAACGATTCCGGTGCGCGGAACTCCATTGCGGCGGTCTTTCATCTGAAATTCGACCGAACCCGTATCTCCGCCCGGTGCAGGAGTCAGAGTCGGAGTCGGAGTCGGATTATTGTTATTATTGCCGCCGCCCGAATGATTTCTTCGATGACGACGGTTATAGTCATAATATCCGTAACCGTAAGGCAAAGGATACCAGCAAATGCTGTTGCCGGTGTATGTAATGACAACAAGTGCCGGTCGCCACCAGCTTCGGCGCGGACGATTTTGTCCGTAAGGCGACCAAACCCAATAATTGTCATAATAAACCCAGCGTCCGTGATGATAGGTTGCCCAGCCCCAAGCCTCGTCATTGACCCAAGTCCAGCCGTAAACGGGCAGCCAACGCCAATGACCATAACGATACGGCGACCAATTGTCATATTGGCTTATTACATTTTGGTAAGGTCGCCAAACATAGCCGTAATCGCGCGAAAAAATCCATTCACCGTTTTCATTTAAATCTTCCGCGCCGTAAAAATCGCGGTCGTAATATTTATCATAATTTGCATCGCGCAGCCGCTTGGCAATTATTGAATCGCGGTCTAAAGCCCATTTATCGAAATTATCAATATAGCGCGAAGCGTCATCAATATCCCATTCACCCGTTAGATCTCCGGCGATATAAACCTTCGCGCTGCGCCCGTCGCGCAGCATAAAACCGGAATTCTCCGAATAAACGCGGGCTTCTCCGCCATTTGTCAGCGTTACGCGAATTTCAGCATCGTCTTTATTGCCGGTATCAACGCGATACATTCCGGCTCGCTGCACGGCAATCGTCGTTTTCGGCGCGTCAATTTCAAAAAAGCCGCTGTCTTCATCAAATTCCAAAATCCGCACACTGAGCGAACCTTGCGGCAAACTTACCGCCACGCCTTCATCGCGCAGAGATGTGAAAGTTAAATACGCGTTTTCATCAAGGCGCAAAAATCTGAAAGTATCGAATTGGATTTCCAGCCGCGCGTTTGCGTCCGTTGCAATTTCATCGCCTTCGACAATCGGCAGATTCTGCACGGCTCTTTCCCAATCATCGCTTCCGGCGCGGCGGATTTGCACATCGCCCCGCAAAAAGCTGATTCGCGCAACCTTTGCCGTAACTTCCGGAATGTCATCGTCGGTGAAATTTGCAAAGACATTTTCCGTATTCAAAATCAAAAGGGGCATCAGGAAAAAAAAGACCCAAAGAGTTTTCTTCGCTATATACATAAATCGTTTCTCCTTAAATTTTTCTCACTTTTTTTCAGGAAGAGTGATTTGATCGAATTTCTTCAACAATATCTGACATTTACAAGCAATTTTAATACCTGTATTAACCAAACTTATATTAAAACGATTTAGTGCGGAAAATTATGAATTATTCAAGAGTTTCACAATAAGGCTTTTATTCCATTTCGTTAGTTTCAAGAAAAAACATAACACCATATCGTGCAAAAAAAAATTACAAATAATCTTCGACACGAATGTTTACGCCGCTTTCCATCGCATCAACCGCATCTTTCGCTTCCTTTAAACCTGTGTTGAAAGTTTCGCGGAAAACCTTGATCGCATTGATCTTTCTGCCCGCTCTGATTTCACTTTCAATGATGGCAAGCATTTGATTTCCCTCATAATCCGAAATTCTTTTTTGCGGCGGTGCAGGTTGAGAGCTGGCGGTCTTTTGAACTTCGCGTTCCAGAGTTTCGACGGCTTCTTTGGCAGTTTTTAGATCAGTGCCGTAAGTTTCTCGGTAGAGTTTTATTGCCATTATTTTATTTCCCGCGTGGATTTCCCTTAAAATCTGCATTGATGAATCCGGTTTCGATTCTTCCGGCGGCGGAAAAGTATGTTCAATTTCTTCGATTTTATATCCGGTCGCGTAATTTGTCGGCGAAGAAGCATCGGCGGGCGGCATATTGACGATAGATTCGATTTTCATATCGCGGCTGGTTTCGACCATATCGGACGGAACGACAATCGGCGCATTACACGATTTGCACGTTTGAAAAAGCGTCGTTTTCCCGTCGTATTCCATCGGCGCACCACACGCCGGACATTTAAATTTTTTTGTCATAACTTTTGTTGAAAATCTCCTTAAAAAATTAAATTTTTTCCAAAATTACCTGAGCAATCGCGTGTTCGGTCGTGTGAGAAAGCGACAGATGAACGCGGTTTGCGCCCGAAGCGTCTAGGAATTTTCCGGCTTCGGCGCGGATTTCCAGACTCGGAACGCCCGCTTCATCCGATAAAACTTCAATATCGTGCCACGTAATGCGACCGCGCCAGCCCGTTTTTATCGCCTTTAAGAATGCTTCTTTGGCGGCAAACCGCGCCGCGTAACTTTGCGCCGCCGCCTTTCCTTTTTTATCGCAGTACTCGCGCTCTTTTTTCGTGAAAACACGCTCGACAAAGCGCGGTGTTCTTTCGATAGTTTCGCGAATGCGATAAACTTCTATTATGTCTATTCCGATGGAAACGATCACAAGTAAAATTTCAGATTCTAAATTTCAAATTTCAGATTCGAATGATGAAACTTTATCAAACTTC
>JBBRVS010000315.1:0-4614 GCA_038246645.1 Pyrinomonadales bacterium | reverse complement strand
CCTCTAAGTCGCGTTTACTTATATTTTAAAGGCTGAATGGGGCAAGAAGTTGCTTCCGCCATTAACTATTGTTTCTGTAACCTATTGACGGCATTGAAGTAATCCTTAACTTAATGCCATTGGGCTGAAGCCCCCGCTCTTTTTCGCGACAAACTTTGTCTGTAACTTTTTACTGAGGCTTTACAACTAAAAAGCCTCCGGCAAATGCCGGAGGCTTTTTAGTTGTAAGCATTTCAAATGCTTAAAAATTTACCAGCGCGAACCGCCGCCGTAGCCGCCGCCGCCGCCGCGATTTCCACCGCCGCCGCCGCCGCCGTAGCCGCCGCGACCGCCGCCGCCGCCACGATTGCCGCCGCCGCTGTTTTCACGGGGCTTGGCTTCGTTGACTTTTAATTGGCGACCGTCAATTTCTTTGCCGTCAAGCTGAGAAATGGCGTTTTGTCCTTCTTCCTGGCTCGACATTTCGACAAAAGCGAATCCGCGCGAACGTCCTGTTTCGCGGTCTTCGATGATATTGGTTGATTCAACTGTTCCGATTTCTCCAAACATTTGTTCTAAATCTTGCGATGATGTATCGAAGGAAAGATTTCCGACGTATAATTTCATTGACATAATAATAAGTGTACCTTGTTTTCCCTTTAGGGAAATTTCTAAAAGAAGTGTCGAATCGAATGGAACTTCGGAGAAAAACGGTAGTCTTACGAAGAGTCGGATTTCGGATGCTCAAAAAAAGAGCGAACTTCTGTAGTTATAAATGAACCTACTCTCGAACCTATCCAAAAAACCGTCTTTGACGAGCGCATCAAAAATCTTGATGCAAGAGAAGGATTAACAGTTATCTATGATGCACGGTTTGCGGAATGGTTGCAAACCGAGTTTGACGTTTATCGGCAATCGGCAAAATCAGATGCCTTATCACATTTCTTAAAAATAACCGGCGCCGCAAAAAAGATTAATATCCTGATTGAAAATTTTTAATCTTTATCGAATTTCGAACGCAGCTGGCTCGCCATGGCACGCGTGACGAGCCAATCCGGTGCGGCATTGCCGACGACGGAAACAAAATAATTGAACCAGCCGGACACGGCGGTGGTTTTTCCGCTGTTTATCGCGCTGAGAGCCGTTTCGACAACTTCTTCCGGCGTTTGCAGCCCTTTTTGCGACATTTTGCTCTTAACGCTTGAATCAATGTTTGCCGTTTCAAAAAATCCGGTTTCGGTCGGTCCCGGACACAGATTCAGGACTTGGATATTGTGCGGGCGATTTTCTTCGGCAATCGCTTCGCTAAACGATGTCACAAAGGCTTTGGTCGCGGCATACGTCGCGAGAAAGGGTATCGGCTGAAAGCTCGCGGTCGAGGAAACATTGATGATTACGCCTTCCTTGCGTAAACGCATTTTTTCTAAGTAACGATGTGTCAGCGCGACCAGACTCATAACATTGAGCGTGATCATCCGCAGTTGATTTTCCAGATCGAGCTTGAGAAAATCGCCCATCGCGCCGAATCCGGCGTTGTTGACGAGCCAGTTTATTTCGAGTCCGTGTTTTTCGGTTTCGCTGAAAAGCCGCGTATCGGCTTGGAATTCGGTCAGATCAACGGCGACGTAATGCGCCATAATTTTATGTTCGAGCATCAATTCGTCGCACAATGCGTTTAATTTGTCTTCCGAACGCGCCACCAGCACGAGATTGTGTTTTTCGCCCGCGAGCCGCCGCGCAAACGCTTCACCGATGCCGCCTGACGCGCCCGTTATAAGTGTTGCTTTCATTTATCTTGACTTCCCCTGAACTTATTGAAAATTTAACTGCTAAAACAGATGCCGCAATTATAACAAAAGTTCCCAAAAATCTGATAAGTCCGGCGATTTTCGGCGTGGAATCAATCAAACCCGTTTCGGTCAAAAGAAAATTCCAATCGTGAAACGCGCCTTCGCTTCCCGTATAACCGCCAAGCAAAACGAGCTGCATAACGACCGCATCATTGGCATAAACGAAGACATTTAAGATGCTCTGACCGACCCAGAATAAAACGATTGCCGCCGAATAATATTTTTCATTCCAGACAAAATAACCGACAAAAACCGCCGGAACGATCACCTGAAAAAGCGAACCGCCGGCGATCATCATAAATTCGCCGAACAGGCGAAACAAAAGATGCCCGGTTTCGTGAATCGGCAGATCAACAATATCGAGCAAACTGCCGTTTAGAGGCGCGTAAGCGATTGAAAGAAAATAGACGGACGCAAGAATTGCAAAAATAAGTTTCGGGTAATTGATTTGCATAAATGTTTAATTTCGACTGGTGAAAATGAAAAGTTTTTTATGTGCGTGCGTTCGAAAAAAAGCACGACTCTCGACATTTTACATCAAAAACTGCCAATGTTAAACATTTTTTTGCAAAAACATATAATGCCTCAGTAAAAAATTACAGACAAAGTTTGTTGCTAAAAGAGCGGCGGCAGAGCCGACCTTCGTTGAAACACAAATACCTTAACTTTTTATTGAGGCATTACAAAAAATCATCTTTAGAAATTCCGTAGAAAACCAGATCCATTCCGTAATGAAATTTCGTTCCCTCAAATTTCATCCGGCATTTTTCCATAATGCGCCACGAACCCGTATTTTCGGGCGCGGCAACGGCGACGATTCTTTCGAGATGTGCTTTGTTAAAACCGAAATCGAGCCAGCCTTTGGCGGTTTCCAGTCCGATTCCCTTGCGCCAGAATTTTTTGATAAGTCCGTAGCCGACTTCTGTTTCGCCGGAATCTTCGAGCGGCTGCAAACCGCTCCAGCCGATTTCTTCGCCGGTTTCCTTCCAGACGATCATCGCAAAGCCGAAGCCGTATTTTTCCCAGGTTTCCAGGTAAAACTTCATTCTTGCTTCATTAAATTCACGCGTTTTCGCCCGCTCGCCGCCCAGGTATCTGTTCACCTCGTCGTCCGTGCGAAATTTGATGATCGTGTCCAGATCATCCGCCGTTATCCGGCGATGAAGCAGTCTTTCGGTTTCTAATATAATCATTTTTTGTAATCGAATAATGAACCAGATCGCGTCCGTAAAATTCGTCCGTATAATCGTAGATCATCCCGAGACGTTTCATCACGTTTTGCGAAGCCTGATTTTCAGGCTCGGCGACCGCGACGACTTTTTCCAGATTTAATTCGTTAAAACCGTATTCTAAAAACGCTCCGGCGGCTTCCGATGCAAAACCTCCGCCCCAAAATTCCCTGAAAAGCGCATAGCCGACTTCCGTTTCGCCGGTTTCCTTCAAATGCCACAAACCGCACCAGCCGATAAATTTATTCGAGGATTTTTCGATCACGGCGCAAAAACCGATTTTTTCCTTTTCCCAACGGCTCGAAACGAGATTTATCCAATCTTCCGCTTCGCTTTGTCTGATCTGCGGCGGACGAATAAAACGCATGACGTTTTCATTCGAACGCATCGCAAAAACCGCTTCGGTATCGGTTTTGTTCATCGGTCGCAAAATAAGTCTGGTTGTTTCAAACATAAAGTCGGTATTTTACAAGCAATTAATTTTATTTCAAAAAAAATGGAAGAAAAATCTTTGCCTCTTCGTCTAAATACTAAATTCTTTTTAAAACAAGGAAAAAAATTATGAATCAAAAGGACGAAAACCGCAGAGATTTTTTGAAACGGATTACAGCCGCATCAATCGCGCTTCCGTTTTTGCTTAATTGTAAAAGTAACACATTGGCGCAAAAATCCGATGAAGACATTTTGAATTTGATCAAGAAAAACGCCGTTCAAACCAATGGTGAATGGAGCGGCGCGAAAGATGCGCCGAAGGATGTTTCGTGGAAAACGGTTTTGTCAAAAGACGCGGACAAAGGCGAAAAAATGCTGATTTCGGGAACGGTTTTTCAGACGGACGGCAAAACTCCGGCACCGAATGTTTTGATCTATATCTATCACACCGACATCGAAGGAATTTACGGCAAATCGGGCGAACACCGGCACGGACGCTATCGCGGCTGGCTGCTGACGGATGCCGGCGGAAAATACGAATTCCAGACAATAAAACCCGCGCCGTATCCCGAAAACCGCTTTGCCGCGCATATTCACACGACGCTGACCACCCAAAATATGAAGGAAGATTGGATTGATTCGACCTTGTTTGAAGGCGACAGACTAATTTCGACGCGCGAACGCGACACAGCCGGAAACAAAGGCGGTTTTAATCCGATCGTCAAACTCGAAAAAGGCGCGAACGAAATCTGGACGGCAAAACGCGATATTCAGCTTTGGAAAATTTAGGTTGGAGAAAATGAATTATGGAAAACAAAATAATATCGTTCGTTATGTTGGTGATTCTTTTCTCGTCAATAAGTTGTCAAGCGCAAAATGCCCGGAATGGTGAGCGAGAAAATAAAAATGAAAAGGCGGGCATCATCAGCACGATTCAGGGTATGAATCACAGCCGCGCCGCGCATACGGCGACCGTTTTGGATAACGGCAAGGTTTTGATCGCGGGCGGCGCAAATAGAGCGGAAATTTTTGATCCGGCAAAAAATACTTTTGAGGTAGCGGAAGGAAAATTTGAAACTGCCAGATTGTTTTCAACCGCCACGCTTTTGCAAAACGGACAGGTT
>JBBRVS010000314.1:0-4636 GCA_038246645.1 Pyrinomonadales bacterium | reverse complement strand
CTAATGGATAATGGATAATGGATAATGGATAATGCCGGAATACTCCTAAATCATCTTAAATATGAGAGTTACGGGAGTTTTTAGAAGTTTTTTAATATCTTAAAACTTCTGCTCATCTGCTTAGTTGATAAATAAAATTTATATGTAAACAGGTAATATAATGTTACGTAACATTATATTCTGGAACGATAAACAATTGATTTACTTAAATTCTTCAACAATTAAAGTTCCCGTTTTTGTATCAAATTTCTTATCGCCCTTTTCGTTCAAAAGAGTAACTTGAAATTTATATTCGCCTGCTGAAAATGATTGCGGATCGAGTGTCAAAGTCAACCAGATCAATTGTGATCCTTCAAGTTTGACCTCGTTCTTGAGAAGTTTTAACTGTTCGCCTCGATTATCGGTAATTTTCCAACGAACCGGATGTTTACTGCTTGCGTTTTTTATCGCTGAAATTGCGTAAAACTTTTCCCCGAGTTTGGCAGATTTAATACTTTTAGTTCCTGATTAATTTTGTGAAAATGTAACATCAGCTAAAATTGCAGTCGAAAATTCACAAGCCAAACCGATTATTAATAAGAGAGAGATAAGGTAAAAATTATGTTAATCTTGTTTTCCATAAATTTTCTCCTTAAAAAAATTAAAGCCTGAATTTTGAACATTTTTCATCAATCTATTTTGTATATTTTTTGTAAGCATTCCAATAACGCAGAAGTGAATCCGGGTCTTGGGATGTTACCAAATCGCAAGTTCCTTTTCCTTCTCTGTTTTTGCAGCTCAGACGGTTTAAGCGGTTTGACATAATAAATATCGAGAAAATGGAATCATTTTTGATTTCCGGCTTCATTTTCGGGTCGCTTTTTTTGGCTTCATCGAGCCTTTTGAGAACTTCGGTTTTCGTCGTTTCCCAATCATCATAAGAAACATACCAATGCGACAGAACTTCTTTTGATTTCGGTTCTTTATAATTTCCGATCGCTATAAAAGAAGAAAGGCTGAAGACCGGACTCTTAAAAGGCTTTGCTTCAACAAGTTTGAAAGCTCCGACGGTCGAGTATTTATCTTCTAATAACTTAACAAATGTTCGGCTTTCTTTTTCCGATGTCTCTCCACCGGGATCTTTAGGTTTCGATTCAGTATCCGGATTAACCTCCGGGTTTTCTTTTGCAACTATTTTTTTGCCGTCTTCCTTACTTGAAGCATAAAGGTAAATTCCGGTTGATAATGCGATTACAAAAAATCCGCCGGCAAAAATCAATACTCCGACCCCACCTAAAATCCAATAAAGTTTGCTACTACTTTTTTTCTCTTTTTGGGTTTCCATAAATTTTTTCCCTCCATAAATTTTTTCTTCAAATATAGTGTTGGAAAGCTGAAAAACATTTCACTTTTTTATTTCACGCAAAAAAAAGACGACCGAAGCCGTCTTGATTTCTCATTTACTGATCTGTGAATTATTTCCAATCACCGAGCAATGTGAAAGCACTCCAATAATAAGGCGAACTATAACGCGGAATTTTTTTCATTTCGATTTTTGTTTGTTGTAAGGCTTTCGATGCAGACATTTGTTTTTGCAGATGATTTTGATAAAAACGCTTCATAAACTCGGCAGTCGCAAAATCGTCAACCTTCCAAAGACTGGCGATAATTCGGGTTGATCCGGCATATAAAAACCCGCGTGAAAGTCCGATCAAACCTTCGCCGCGAACATCCTTGCCGAGCGCGGTTTGGCAAGCCGAAAGCACGACCAGATCGCTCGAAAGTTCAAGATTATAAATATCTTCGAGACTTAAAAAACCGTTTTGCGGTTGACCGTTTTGGTCAAAAAGTGAAAAATACAAACCGGAAAAAGCCGGGCGCGAGGTGTTCAGCAAACCGTGTGTTGCAAAATGAAGAATTCGGTAATCTGAAAGATTTTCATTCTCAATATTCGCAATACTTGCTTCAAAATCAGTTTTTATTACGGTTTTATCAAGGCTCGAAAATTTAGCGATGTTTTTCGCTTCCTGACGCGAAGCAAGCAGGCGCGGCAGATTTTCGGCAGAGTTAAAATCTCTGATAATCTCTTTATTTTTAGTAGTTTGTGATTTCTTATTGTTTAAAATTCTCGAATCTTTTTGATTGAAAACCGGATCGGCAAAAATTGCGATTGTTTTTTTATTGGGTCTAGAATCACCGGAATTTTCCCTGAGTTGCGCCAAAACCGATGCCGACGGCAGAATGACAATTTCTTTCTCATCGGCAGGAAGTTTTGGATGAGAACTCGGAACATACAAAGCTGAAAACGGCGTATATTGCAAAACGCCTTCGGCGACGATGGCGAGGCGTTTGCCGGAAATTTGCAACGCGGCGGGTGATAACAAAAGACGACTCAATGCGGCGGCAACGGAAAGCGTTTCGGCTTGCTCATTTCTTTTATTTGCAACAATTAAATTATAAAATTTCTGAGCTTTTTCCTCGATTTCACGGCGCGGCGGCAAAATAAAAATATCAACCGACTGTTTAGCGACAACCCACAGAAAACTGCGCCTTTCGCCGAGTTTATATTCGAGTAATACAGTTTCTTCATCGAGCAGGTTTTGAATCTCGTTTGCCGAAATCGTTTTGCCTTCGGTTAAATCCGAATACTTCGGGTTTGTCCGCCGGATTTCGATGTTCAGATTTTGGATTTTTAAATTTAAATCATTGATTTGATCGGTGATTTTCGCAATTTGTTCGGGTTTTGAATCTTCGCTCAGAAGTCGTTGACGGGAATTATACAAATCGTTTGATTCGGCTTGAAAATCTTTTAATTTTTCCAGCAAATTGGCATCAATTCCTTGCCGGAAATTGACTTTTGCTTCCTGTAATAATTCGATCAAACTTCGTGAACGTGAGCGTTCGCTTATTTCTAAGGCTTTTGTAATGTTGGATTTATCCTTTGTTTTTTCAAAACGGGAAATCAGCAAATCGATATAAAGTTCATAATAATTTTGGACGGTCGAAAAATAGGCATAACGAACTTCCGAACCGATCAATTCGCCGCGGATTTGTTCGACTATTTCCAAACCTTGCCGGACATTTTGAATCGCTTTATCCAAATCACCTCGATTGCCTTGTGCGAATGCTAACAGATAAAGCGATTCGGCTTCCATTCGCCGGTCGCCGAGTTCTTTTGAGCGAATGTTTGCTTCTTCGATATTATTAAAACCGCCCTCTTTATTGCCCGAATCTATGCTTGCTTTTCCTAAATTGAGCAGGGAATTTGCCACGCCCCAGCGGTCATCAATTTTCCGGCGTAAATCCAGTGCTTGCCGTAAAAGTTTGATTCCGTTTTCGTTTTCGCCTTTTAAAAACAAAGTTTTTCCGAGATTATTAAGCGTTACGGCAACGCTTCTTTGTCCGCGAATGCTTTCGTCCCGACGTTTTATGTCGAGCGACTGCCGGTAAAAATTTTCCGCTTCGAGGTAATTTTCAAGCCGCATATACGAATAGGCAAGATTATTCAGATAAATCCCTTCGCTTTGCCGGTTGCCGATTTCGCGCTGGATTTTTATCGCTTGATCGTAATTGGAAATTGCTTTTTCGTATTCGCCCAAATCATTGTAAATAATTCCGAGATTATTGACAGCCGAACCCTCATATTGGCGGTTTCCGGTTTCCTGCCAGATTTCTAAACTTTGCAGATAAACATCCAACGCATTCTGAATTTCACCGAGCTGTTCATAGATCAAACCTCTGGAAAGTAACGCGATGCCTTCCCAAACGCGGTCTTTTTTGATCTTTGAAAGCTTTATTATTTCCTGCCATTTTTCGAGAGCCTCGCGCTTTCCGGCAATTGTTCCTTTTGCCCGGGCAACGCTCGTTTCTTCGGCAAGCTGTGTGATTTTTTTGGCGGCTTGGTTTGTTTCAAAATCTTCGGGAACAGATTGGCGAATTTCTTTCAATAAAATCTTATATTTACCGGAAACTGCACGCGGATTTGCCGGAGTTATCAGGATTTTATATTCGCCCCGGTGTGTTGCGGTAACTAAGATCAAATCATTGCCGAAAAGCCCGCTCGGTGATTCGGTTTCGATAAATTTTTCGCCCGAAGGATTTTCTGCGGCAAGCGAAACATCAATTCCATTTTGGTTAATTTCAACGCGAGCCGTTTGATTCTCCGTTAATAAAATAGAAAAAATTTGCGTTTCGCCGCCTTTAATATCAAATTCGGTCAGATTATTAAGAGTAAGATTTGTCGGCTGATTCTGAGCAAGCAAATTTAAGTTCAAAACGCTCAAAAACAAAAGAATTCCCAAATAGGAAAAGATTTTTTTCGATTTTTTTCTTATTTGGGAAATCCTTTTAAACTTTTTTTGTTTAATCATAAAATCTGGTTAACGATAATTTCTCTTAATCGGATTTCATTACAATATTATCATAGCATAATTCGGTACTGTTGATGCTCGACTTTAGATAAATATACGGTTTAAGCCACACCAGTAAGTGTATTAAACATTGAATTTATGGCACTCAAGAAAAATTTTCGGAAATAAACACAAGGTAGTAGGATTTTTCCCCACACAGACTATGTACTCCGTAAATTAAGTTTTCGCGCATTTTTTGAATTTCAGATTTCAAATTTCATATTTCAAATTTGTGTTGAATAACAAAT
>JBBRVS010000313.1:0-4675 GCA_038246645.1 Pyrinomonadales bacterium | reverse complement strand
ATAAATCCGCCGTAACCGAATTTTTGTTTCCAGTTCGGAATATCTCTGGGCAGAATGTGCGTATGAATATCTATTTTCAGCATTGAACTAATTTATACTTTTTACACTTGAGTTCCAAATAATGATCCGACAAGTGCGGTGGCGATCATAGCGACCGCGCCCCAAAATGTAACGCGAAATGCGCCTTTCGGAACACTTGCGCCGCCCGTTTTTGCCGCCACCGCGCCGAGCAAAGAGAGAAACACCAGCGAAGCTGCCGAAACAACCCAAATCAGCATTGAAACAGGCACAAAAAAGGCAACTAACATCGGCAAAGCCGCACCGACTGCAAAACTTCCGGCAGAGGCAAAAGCGGCTTGAATCGGATTGGCGGTAAAAATTTCGGAGATTCCCAGTTCATCGCGGGCATGTGCGCCGAGCGCGTCTTTTTCCATCAATTGTTCGGCAACTTCTCTTGCCAGTTCCGGTTTAAGTCCGCGTCTGACATAAATATTGGTCAGTTCGAGTTTTTCGCTTTCAATATCGTCAGTTAATTCGGCGCGTTCGCGTTCGAGATCGGCGTTTTCGGTGTCAGATTGCGAACTGACCGAAACGTATTCACCCGCCGCCATAGACATCGCGCCCGCCACCAAACCTGCCATTCCGGCGACCAGGATCGCGCCGTGTTCGGCGTTTGACGCGGCAACTCCGACAATTAAACTTGCCGTCGAAACTATACCGTCATTCGCGCCCAAAACTGCTGCCCGCAGCCAACCGATGTTATGTGATTTGTGCCGTTCGCGATGTGCCATAAAATTAGAATCTATTGACTTTTTTGCTTATTCGGATAATATCTTTGAACAAAATATGGGTGTGAATGACAATTTTCATACTATTTCAACTTAAGAAATAGGCAATGAGTCAGTAGCGTCGGTGTCAGCCGATGCGTCCCTCGTTATCAGCTATTGACGCAGTTGCTGACGCAAACCGCTACTGACTCTAATGCACAGCTTGTAGATAGAAATGGTATCAGCATAATCTTAAAACGAAACGCTGTAACTGAAACCGATCTTTTTTCCCTGCGCCAGCATCAAGCCGAATTGGTGCCGCCCGTGTGAATAATTGACGAGCGGGTGAACTTTTACGCCGTCAAAAAGTATCGTTGACGAAAAGCCTTTCGGAAAATAAATGTTCAAACCGCCGATCGGACGCACTTTTTTTTCAAAAGTTCCGTAAGTAACGCCGACATACGGCGAGATCGGCAAACCCGTTTCGCGCTCCAGGCTTTTGCTCAAAGTTGCGTAAAAAGATTGTCCCGAAGGCGTTCCGATGCGGTCGGAACTCGTTCCCAAAATTATTGCCGGACGGTTTTTCGTTTCCGTCAGCGCGACGAAATTGGCGAGCGGCGACACTTTTCCCGCCAGAGGATTATATTCCACTCCGACCGATAAACGCGAATTTACCTGATACGTCAGCGTATTTCGCCATTTAGCGCGATTCAAAATGTTCGGAATAAATCGCGTCCCGTAAGTCCATTTATATTCGTTTTCTCCTGTCCCGCTCACGGCGCGACCTTCTCCCGGTCAGAGCGGTCAGCTGGGAACGCTCGACACTTCCGTTTTCTTCGGTTTGACCTCTTTTCGCGCCGCCGGTTCGCTTTTTTCGACCGTTTTTTCCGCCGTTTGGAGCATCGAATCAATCTGCTTTTTCAGATCGGCGGCATTTACAACGCCGGAAATAACCTTGACGATTTTGCCGTTTTTATCAATGACAACAGTTCCGGGCAGAGCTTCGCCGAGTCCGAAACGCGACATATCGGCTCCGCTTGCACCCATCCAAACCGGAAAATTAATGCGCGTTTCCTTGATAAACTGCAAAATTTTCGCCCGATCTGCGATTTCGTCGGTTGACGCGCCGATCACCTGAACACCGAGCGCGGCGTATTCATTTTGAATTAATGCCAGATCCGGCATTTCTGCGCGGCACGGTTCGCAAAATGTCGCCCAGAAATTAAGAACAATAATGCGCCCCTTATATTGGCTCAAACTCTGATCCGTGCCGAATAAATCCTTGAGTTCGAGTTCGACTTCCTGCCCGATCACTGCTTTTGCTTCGCGTGCGCCGATACTTTCTTCCAAAATTTCAAGCGCATCAACGACGAAAATGTCCGTTTTTTTCTCTCTTTTCTTCGTGCCGGAAACCGCAACCCGTTTGCCGACATAGCTCAGCCAATTTTTCTCCGTCAGTTTGAATTTGCCCTGCTCTAATTGATAAAGCGTAAATTTATTGCCCGTGCGAACGGCAATCAACGTCGGATCGCCGCCTTCGACGCACGATTTCGCTTTTAATAAATCTTCCGCCGTGCCGAATTCGACCTTCGTCCGGTCGGCTTCCGCCCAGCAATCGGCGCAGCAAACGATCTGCCCTTCGAGTTTTACAACTTCCGCCGAAACGTTTTTTTGAGCAAAGACTTCTGCGGAAAAAATCAAAAACACCAATAAAAATAACGATAAATATCTCATTAAATAATCTCCCGATAAACTAAATAAACACGAACGACCGCGTTTTCTTGTGTGAAACGCGCGGAATAATATTTCAATTAAAATCGGTTTAATTATTAAATTCTGAGAACTCTCAAGCGACTTGGCGGCAAAAGATTTTCCGGCGGACGATAAAATTCCGCGTAATTTTTGAGAACAAAAGATAAAACCGGAGGTGCTGAAAATATCTGAGATTTTTTTGCAGTCAGGATGGTAAAACCTAAATCAACCGGCAAGCGTTCCGGTGCGGTTGTTTTAGCTGAAATGCCAATCGGACACGATTCTTCGGAAGGATGATCCTCAATATTATAATGACGTTCAATTAAACTTTCGGTCGAAAAATCTTCCGCACAATCGGCAGCATCGCCGCAAAATAAAATACAGCCGACAAAAGTCAAAACGAGCGATGCCGTCAGGAATGCTGATAAAAATTGTTTGTTCCGAAAACTCATTGAATTGCGTTTTTTATTATAAGGCTTCGATCATCAAAAAGAAATTATGCGTCTTGATTTTTTAACGAATAATCGAGAATAATCGTTTTCCCGCTTTCGTCGGATTTAAATTCAAGCGTTCCCGTAATTCCTTCGAGTTCATCAGTTCCCGAACCCGGCACGATCTTTCCCGAAGCCTTCATTTCGTCGGTCATTCCGCCGTGAATCGCCACAAAAGAACCCGTTCGACCTTCGATCTCGACAGAAAATCTGTCCATAATCGTATAACCCGCCGAATCTTCGCGCGAACTGCACATCAATAATTTCCCGACGCTTTCGCCTTTCATTTCGCCGTCAAATGATTTTTTGATCGCCACCTCGGAAAGCGTCGGACTAAATGTAGATTCATCGTAGTTTTTCGCTTCCCAAAGCGTTACAACAAAGGGCATCGTGATATTTTTCATATTATTTTTGCTTCTTTTTCTCTTCCATCAATTTCTTTTTCTCGTCCGATTCTTTTTTCGCTTTCATCAGCGAAAGACAAAGTTCCCGCAGTTGGTCAACTGTTTTCAAACGGGTGTAATTAAAAGTGGGACACAGAAATATCAGTAATTTTTGATGACGATTTTGACTGCTATATATTGTAGATAGATTTTTAAAAACACAATATACAGCCCTAATTTTGTCAATTTTAAAGGTCTGTTGAATTTGGCGAAAAGTGTGTCCCACTTTTAATTACACCCTTTTCAAACGCCTCGTTATCGCTTCGCTGGACATATCAACTTTCTTCATTTTGCCTTTTGCCTTTTTACTTTTGCCTTTTTACTTTCGTCCGCTGACCAAATACATTATAGCCGTGCTGACATCATAGTAAGTTTGCTCGTCAATCGCATCTTTTAATTCTGCTTTATATTCTTTAACTTTCTGTTCGACTCTTTCCCGAATTTTATCGTATTTGTCGCCAAAAGTTTCAAACTGTTCTTTCGTCTCGGCTTTCATAAATTCTTCATATTCATTTTCAAGCCTAAACGCCAGCATCGCTTTAATTTCGTTTGTTTGATACGGTGGAATTACGACATTCGCTTTATCCGAAAGGTGAACTCTGATGTCATTCAATTCTAATTGACTAAATAATTGCGGCAACAGATCGCCGAACGAATTGTCGCCTTTGCCTAAATTTATCTTGCCTTTTTCTTTGATGAGTCCGAACGTAAACCATTCGATAATTTCATCCACGTCAAACTCCGCAATTATCGAATCTTTCAAAGCCGAATGAGTCAAATTATTCGACTCGGCACAGATCAAAATCCCGCCCGGTTTCAAAACTCTTTTCATTTCGCGCAGCGCGTCCAGAGGATTTTCGATATGAATCAAAACTGTCTGACAAGTTACCGCGTCAAAAGAATCATCTACAAACGGAAGGCTTTCGGCATCGGCTTTTTTAATCTCAAAATCAATCTCACGCGCCGCAAAAAACTCGGGCAATTTATCATTTTCCCGCGCCCATTTCGGATCGGAATCAACAGCGGTAACAACCGAACCTTTTTTCAAAAAATAAGAAAAAATCCGCGTCCAATGACATTGCCCTGAGCCGACATCAAGCAGCGTGTTCACATTTTCAAGTTCCCACCTTTTCGCCATCAACTCAAGAAAATCGAGGTTATACCAATAATCCCGAAAATCCCCAAAATATTCTTCCGAATGTCCTTTTGCCTTCATTTTGTT
>JBBRVS010000312.1:0-4730 GCA_038246645.1 Pyrinomonadales bacterium | reverse complement strand
CATTCCGCACACGGTCAAGCCGAATGCGCCGTTTATGATCGGCGAAGATCTGCATATTACGCCGCTCGAAGTAATTCACGGAAAACTTCCCGTCATCGCTTACCGTTTTAACGATTTCGCCTACGCGACCGACTTAAAAATAATTCCGCCCGGTTCGATGGACGGATTGCGCGATCTGGACGTTTTGGTTTTAGATTGCATCAGAATCAAACCGCATTCGACGCATCTTTGTCTGGAAGAAGCACTCGCTTATATCGAAGAACTAAAACCGAAACGCGCGTTTCTTACGCATTTGAATCACGACATTCTGCACGAACGCGAATCAAAACTTCTTCCCGATAATGTGAAATTGGCTTATGATGAATTAATTGTCGAATAAAGAAAAGATGAATTTAGAAACCGAAAGATTATTTATCAGACCGATAAAATCTGAAGATTTGGACGATTTTCTGGAATATCGTTCCGATCCGAAGGTTTGCGAATTTCAGGGTTTTCAGCCGATGGATGCTGAAAAGGCGAAAAATTTTATCAAAAGTACCGAAAATTCGGAATTTGGGATTGCGGGCGAATGGATTCAGCTTGTCGTCCAGCTTAAAGAAGAAAAAAAGTTGATCGGCGATATCGGTTTGAAACCTGAAAGTTACGAAACGCGCGTGGTCGAATTCGGCATTACTTTTTCAGCGAAATATCAGAAAAAAGGTCTGGCAAAAGAAGCTCTGACGGGCGTTTTCGATCTTTTATTCGAGCGCGCCGGAATTCATCGAATCATCGGAATTACCGATGTTAAAAACGAAAACTGTATCAAATTGCTCGAAAGTTTGAAATTCCGGCGCGAAGGCGAATTCAAACAGAGTTTTTGGGATCACGGCAAAAACAAATGGCGCGACGAATTTCTTTATGCGATTTTAGAAGAAGAATGGAAGAAGTCAGTAACATCGGCGTGAGCCGATGCGTTCCAAGCGAATAACGTAAAACGCATCGGCTCACGCCGATGCTACTGACTTGCTTTCTCACACATTATCAAAGTTTCCAGAAAATCGGAACTAAAAATATTGTAACGGCAAAGACGATGAGCGTCAGAATCGTGCCGATCTTGACGAAATCCATAAATTTATAGCGACCGGGCGTATAGACGAGAACGCACGCGGGTTCGAGCGGTGTCATAAACGAAAATGAAGCCGCGTAAGTTATTGTTACGGCAAAGGTTCGCGGATTCAAACCGAGAGCGACAGCGGTTTGCACGGCGACGGGCAGAACGACCAGCGCGGCGGCTTGGTTCGACATCGGCTGGGTCAGCATGACCGTCAGAAGAAAAAATCCGGCTAAAACGGCGGTTGGTCCGAAGTCTTGAAAATAGACGACGATCAAATTTGCCAGATATTTATCCGTTCCGGTATTTTCCATCGCCGTTCCGAAGCTCATCATACAGGCGATCAAAACCAGCAGACGGAAATCAATCAGACCGTAAAGTTCGGCGTAGCGGACGGTTTTTGTGGCGAGCAAAACCAAAACGCCGAGCAGAACGGCGATTGCCAGCGGAATTTGGTAGCCGGTAAAAGTTCCCGACAGCGAAAGCGTCAGGAAAACGGCAAACGCGGCGATTGCCCAACGCCTTTTTTCCGTCCGCATACTGCTTGCCGAAACGTCTTCCAAAAGCATCAATTCGTTTTGCAACACGAGCGGCTCGATCAAGCGGCGTTTTCCCTGCACGAGCAGCACGTCGCCGAATTTGAATTTCACGCCGCTGATCTTGTCGAGAAATGTTTCGCCGTGGCGATTGACCGCCAGAACGGTCAGATCGTAGTTTTGACGAAAATGGAGTGTTTTCAGATTTTGCCCGACAAAACGCGAATCGCGCATTATCATCATTTCAAAAAGCTCGATGTCTTCGCTTTCCAGATCGCGGTCGTTGAGTTTAAAATCGGCTTTGATCTCGAGTCCGGCTTCGCCTTTGACGTTTAAGATATTCGTCAGACTGCCTTCGACGATCAGCAGATCGCCCGCTTCGATGCGCTCACGCGGACTCGGCGCGATTCTTTGCTCGTTGCCGCGAATAATGCCGAGAATGTTCAGATCGAGTTCGACGTTGATATTGGCTTCGGCAAGCGTTTTGCCGATCAGGTTCGATTCCGGCAGGACGATAACTTCGGAAACATATTCGCGGATGGCGTATTGTTCGGTCAGCGAATCTTCACCGCCGCGATTGGGCAGCATTTTTCTGCCGATAAAAAGCATATAGACGATGCCGAGCAGCGCGACGATCACGCCGACCGGAGTCAATTCGAACATCGTATATTCGTCCATTCCGTACCGCTTCATCGCGCCGCTGACCGCCAGATTCGTTGAAGTGCCGATTAAAAGACAGCTTCCGCCCATAATCGTTCCGAAGGCAAGCGGCATCAGGAGTTTTGAAGGCGCGATATTAGCGCGGTTTGCCAAACCCAGAACAAACGGAATAAGCATCGCGGCGGCGGTCGTGTTGTTCATAAAAGTCGAGGAAATCGTCCCGACCATCATTATCAAAAACACGAGCAGAAATTCATTATCGCCCGCCACGCGGTAGAGCCTGCGCCCGATCAGATCAACCAAACCCGTTTTAACGAGTCCGCCCGTCAAAACGAAAAGTCCGGCAATAGTAATAATAATGTTGTCGCCGAAACCCGCCACGCCCTGCTGAACATTCAAAACGCCGCTCAAAACCAGACCGATAACGAGAATTATGCCAACGACATCAACGGGAATTTTTTCCGTCGCAAAAAGCACAACGGCAACCAGCAGGAGAACTAAAGTGATTACAATTTCCGGTGTCATTTGAAAAAGAATACAGATTTTTTTAAGTTTTGGGAAGAAAAAAACGCCGAAAGAAATTGTGCGGTAAATTTATAGATGCAATACGGCTCGTTTCTTAAAATTGACTTCAGCGAGCGATTTATACACTTCGCAAAATGATTTTGTCTTGCAATCAAATCATTTGATTGCGCCATTTAATCTCTACAAGTCAGAACCGTCTGCCGCAAGCGGGCGGTTTAATGCGAATGACGAAAAACTCGAAGGTAACCTCAAACGCTTCAAATGATAAACTTAAACCATCTTCTCCCGCAGACGGTTCTGACTTGTAACTTATTTCGAATCAGCCGACGCGGAATAAACGCCATTCGCCCTGAATTTCATTGAAGTTTTTTTTGCCGTATTCGTGAAATTCAAGTCCCGAACCGGCAACCAGATCTTTTACTGTGCGCGAGGCAAGAATTTTCCCGAATTCGGCTTCTTCGGCAATTTGTTTGGCGAGTTCGACGGCGAAACCGCTGAATTTATCGCCGATAACATCGCATTCGCCGGTGTGCAAGCCGGTTTTTACCTTTATTCCCAGACGATTTGCCGAAGCGGTGATCGCGCTTGCACAGCGGATCGCGCGGGCAGGTCCGTCGAAGGTGGCGAGAACGCCGTTTTCATCGTAGGAAACTTCTTTTCCTTTGAACAAAATCAATTGACGGCGGACGTATTCGCGCGAGCGTTCGAGCAAATTCTGCCAATCAGCCGCACCGCGCGTTTTTGCTTCGGCTTGCGGATCAACGATTTTGATGTTCATGACGGTTGCCAAAACGCGGTCATATTCATCGGCGTGGCGAACTCCGGTTAAAAATTCTTCGATTTCATCAAGAACTTCCGCCTGATCGCCGACAAACGGCAGATGGTCAATGCCTTCGAGTTCGACGTATTTGCAACCCGGAATTAACGACGCGACAAAGCGACCTTCTTCGACCTTCAAACACAGATCGCCCGTGCGGTGAATAACGAGCGTCGGCACGCGAACCGTCGGGAGAACATTGCGAACGTCAATTTCGGCGTTCATTTTTGTCAAAGCGACCGCCGCACCCGGACTTGCGCCCATTCTCAAATAAGTCGCCCACCAATCGCTGAACTCTTCATCACCGACGAGCGAAGGCGCCCGTTCTTCGATGCCGACGGGCTTTCCCCAATCGCGCTGCATCATTTCAAAAAACGCTTCGCGGTCTTCGCTCGACACGCCCCACGGATAATCTTCGTCCTTGATTCGTTTGGCGTAAGTTCCGATCATCACGAGTGCGGTCGTTCTTTCCGGGTAAGTCGCGGCAAAAAGCGAACACATCGGACCGCCTTCCGAAACGCCGATCAAAACCGCCTTTTCCGAACCGACCGCATCCATCACGGCGTGTACGTCTTCCATTCTCTGCTCGAGCGTCGGAAGTTCCGATAAAGGAACGCGGTCAGATAGTCCCGTGCCGCGTTTGTCAAAAAGAATCAAGCGCGAAAATGATGCCAGCCGATTTAAGAACGACGCAAAAAGATGATGTTTCCAGAAATATTCGAGATGAGAAATCCAGCCCATCACGAAAACGATGTCCAGATCGCCTTCGCCGATAACCTGATACGCGATATTGACATCGCCGTTCTGCACATAGCGCGTTTCCGGCGTGTAGGTCGGGAGAAATGAAGAAAGGGAGACAGGCAGAAGAGGAGAAGAGGAGATAATTTGCGAATTTTCAGCCGGAAATTGTACTCCCGAATTCCCCGTCTCCCTTTCTCCCTTTCTCCCTTTCTCCCCTTCTTTCTTCTTCTTCTTCTTCTTCTTCCTACTTCCTACTTCTTCCCTCCTCCGAACAAAGAGAAATGCACATACTTTTTCGGATTTGCATTCAGGTCCTTGAGAAGCGCGTCCAGACTATGCGCAGTATTGTTCAGGTTTACAT
>JBBRVS010000311.1:0-4755 GCA_038246645.1 Pyrinomonadales bacterium | reverse complement strand
GTTAGCAGGCGTATTCAACGGGATAAACGGATATGTGGCGATTTCCAAATTATACTCGCTTAATTCTCCAGAATCTCAGGAAACTTCAAAAAGAGTAGAAATATTTGAAACGTCTCCATATCCAAAATTTATTTTCCCAAATTACCAAGATTACGGCTACGGCATCTTTCTGCTTGACGAGAAAAGTCGCGCTTACGTTCTCGAAAATATCCAGAATGAAAAAGACGATTTTCTGCGCTCGATGATGTGGGGAAGTTTGTGGGATGCAGTCAGATTTTACGAACTCGCGCCCGAAGAGTACGTCAAACTCGTCATCAAAAACTTGGGCGGCGAAACCGACGAAAGCACAATCGCCACGCTTTTGGGTCGCGTTTCTACGGCGATGAATTATTATTTACCGGAAGAAAAAGCCAAAAAACTTGGGCTTGAACTTGAACAAGATTTGTATGTAAAAATGTCAGATGCGCCAACAGTCGGACAACGAATTACATTTTATCGTGCTTTTTTGAATGTCGCTTCTATTGAAAGCGCACCTGCTTTAAAGTACATTTATTATCAATACAACAAAAAAGAGCCATCCGAAAAAGCATCAAAACTTCTGCCTTTGAAAACTAAAGACAGATTCGACATCGTGACAAAACTCAACACTCTGGGCGATGCCGACGTTTTTAAACTTCTCGCCGAATTAGAAAAAACCGAAACCGACGACGCGGCAAAACGCTACGCTTACGCCGCCCGCGCCGGAATTCCGACGGCGGAAAATAAGTTGAAATACTGGAAAGATTTCATTTCAAACAAGGAAATTTCCGAAAGTTGGATAGAATCCGCGTTTAATGTTTGGAACACGCCGAAACACGCCGAACTTACTTTGCCGTATTTGGAAAAATCTCTGGCGGAACTCCCGAATCTAAAGAAAAATCGCAAGATATTTTTCGTGGGCGGTTGGCTTTCCGCATTTATCGGTGGGCAAAAGAGCGCGGAAGCGTTGAAGATCGTTAATGATTTTCTGGAGAAAAATCCGAATCTCGACAGAGATTTACGCCTTAAAATTCTGGAAAATGTTGATAATCTCGAACGGGCGGTGAAGATTCGTTCAAAATATGTCGGAAAAAATTAACCGCAAAGACGCGGAGACGCAGAGAAATTAAAAGAAAACTCTGCGTCTCCGCGTCTGTTGCGGTTAAAATAAATTCGTCTGAAATTTTACAAATTCAAAAGCGATGCTTTGGCAGCTCTGAATTCATCGTCCGTTAAAACGCCGTCTTTGTGAAGTTTGGCAAGTTTGACAAGTTCCGCCGCAACGTCCGGTTTATTTTCGGAAGCCGCTTCTTTTTTGCCGCCGAATTTATCGAGCATTGCGCCGCCGTATTTTTTGCCGAACCGACTTCCGACCACGCCGCCGACCAGTGCGCCCGCGAAAGTTCCGACGACCGGAATCGGGATTAAAACCGTTCCGACCTGCGCTCCGGCGATAATTCCCGCGCCCGTTCCTGCCAGACCGCCGGTTTTTTCGTTTTCTTCTTTTTGTTTCTGTTCGTCCGTCTCGTTTTTGTTTGTCATTATCAATAATTCTCCGTTTATTTTCTTCTTTTCGGCTGAGATTTTTTTCTAAACCCGTCTTGTCAGCTTATCCGTATTCTATGAAATATTCAATAGAAACTTGATTCCCGGCTTATCAAAGAAATTTGGCAAAACTGACGGCGGCGGCTTTGAAAATTTGTAAATTAAACGGAATTCAACACGCTTTTCCGGTATCGGGATGCGGGAAATTGTCCGATTCGTCTTCGTTGGCGCGTTCGGTCAGACAGGCAAAATCCTTTTCGATCAAAATACTCAAAAATTTATCTTTATCCAAAATCTGCTCGCCGCCGATTCCGATGCGGTCGCTGCCAATCCATTCATCGGCAACGAGGCGCGGAATGATGACGGCGATTTTTCCGCTGTCGTATTTAGTAATAATTTCTGCGGTTTTGCCGGATAAAACGAGCGCGTAAGTCAGTTTTTCGTTTATTGAACTGCCGAATTCGATTGCCTCTTCGATCTGTCCGCGCTTGCCTAACTGTTCGACCTCGCTCTGCGTCAACCTAAATCTGATCGAATTTCCTCTGATTCTTAATTTCATAATTGCTCCGAAATGAGTTAATTACATCTAAAGTAAAAGAGTTTGCGGGAAAAAGAAAGGCGCACGGCTCTCTAATCTTGATAAAAAAGTAAGGAATTGATAGTCTTAGACTTGAAATTAAATAAACGGTTTTTTTAAGCGGATAAAACAATGAAAATTTCGGCACAAGAAGAATATGGTTTGCGTTGCCTTTTGCAGCTGGCGATGCTCAAGGAAGATGAAAGTTTGACTCTGCCGCAGATTGCCAAGCGCGAAGGAATTTCGACGGCAAACGCCGGGAAATTGATGTGGCTTTTAAATAAAGCCGGTTTTGTGCAGGCAATTCGCGGCACAAAAGGCGGTTATTCTCTGACGCGCGCCGCAGACGAAATTTATCTGAGCGAAGTCATCAAAATTTTGGACGCAGACGGGATCGGCAATCATTGCGAAAGCTACACGGGTATTTTGGAAAAATGCGTTCACAAAGGCGATTGCGGAATTCGCCCGGTCATTGTCGGGCTTCACGAAATCGTCCAAAACGCGCTGTCGCAAATCACTCTGGCACAACTTATCGGAACGGAAGCCAAAGTTGACGAGCGTTTTCACCGCATTCAGGGAATACAAAGAGCAGTTAGTTTAGGCTGAAAAAATTCAGAAACGCCGAATTTGGAACTTGGAACTTGGAACTTGAAACTTGAAACTTGGAACTTAAAACTAAAATGAGTACAGCAACAGAATTATTAACAAACAGGGAATATAAATACGGTTTTACGACCGACATCGAAACGGAAACGATTGCCAAAGGTTTATCGGAAGATACGGTGCGCTTGATTTCGTCCAAGAAAAACGAGCCGGAGTGGTTGCTCGATTTTCGTCTGAAAGCGTATCGCCGCTGGCTGGAAATGACCGCGCCGGACAACTGGGCGAATTTCGATTATCCGAACATAGATTTTCAAAACATTTCGTATTATTCCGCCCCGAAACAAAAGGCGAAAAAGGCTAGTTTGGACGAAGTTGATCCCGAATTATTGAGAACATTTGAAAAACTCGGAATTCCGCTGACCGAGCAGAAAATGCTGGCAAATGTCGCGGTTGACGCGGTTTTCGATTCGGTTTCGGTGGCGACGACCTACAAAGCAAAACTCAAAAAAGCGGGCGTGATTTTCTGTTCATTTACCGAAGCGGTCGAAGAATATCCCGAACTGATTCAAAAATATCTCGGTTCGGTCGTTCCGGTCAGTGACAATTATTACGCGGCTCTCAATTCGGCGGTTTTCTCGGACGGTTCGTTCGTTTTCATCCCGAAAGGCGTGCGCTGCCCGATGGAACTTTCGACATATTTTAGAATTAACACGCAGGATTCGGGACAGTTTGAACGCACGTTAATTGTTGCCGAAGAAGGTGCTTATGTCGCGTACAATGAAGGTTGTACTGCCCCGCAGTTCGACACGAATCAACTTCACGCGGCGGTTGTCGAACTTGTTGCACTCGACGATGCGGAAATTAAATATTCGACCGTCCAGAATTGGTATGCGGGCGATGAGAACGGCAAGGGCGGAATTTATAATTTCGTGACAAAACGCGGCGCGGCGCGCGGGAAGAATTCAAAAATTTCGTGGACGCAGGTCGAAACCGGCAGCGCGATCACCTGGAAATATCCGTCGGTGATTTTGCAGGGCGATGGTTCGATCGGCGAATTTTATTCGGTCGCTTTAACGAACAACGCGCAGATCGCCGACACCGGAACGAAGATGATTCATATCGGCAAAAATACCAAATCAACGATTATTTCAAAGGGAATTTCCGCCGGGAAATCGAATAATTCGTATCGCGGTCTGGTCAAAATTCTGCCGAAAGCGACCGGCGCGAGAAATTATACGCAGTGCGATTCGATGCTGATCGGCGACCGTTCGGAAGCGAACACTTTCCCGTATATCGAGGTGATGAACGCGTCCGCCAGAGTCGAACACGAAGCGACGACTTCAAAGATCAGCGAAGAGCAGCTTTTTTACTTGCAGCAGCGCGGCATCTCGCAGGAAGACGCGGTTTCATTGATAATTAACGGTTTCTGCAAAGAAGTTTTCCGCGAACTCCCGATGGAATACGCCGTTGAAGCGACGAAACTTCTTGGATTGAAACTTGAGGGAAGCGTCGGTTAAGGCGAAAGTAAAAAGGTTGGGTTTATGAAACGATTGCTTGTAATTTCCACCATTTTTTTGACAACTTGTATTCTCTTTTCTTCTTGCCGATTTATCAGAAAGATTCGTGCGCCTAAGAAGATTGAATAGGAAATTGTTGAACAAACTTTTCGAAAAGACGGGTTAGTTTTTCTTTATCCTGACGACTGGACAATTTTTAAAGATACATTTTCTGAAAAAAATGTAAGAAGAGTTGTTGTTTTAGATGATTATACTTCTATATGCAGAATTTCAGTTTTTCCTCTCGAAACTAATATTAATTTAAAGAGTTATGCTGAAAAACTGAAAAAAATCTTCGTGAAAATATGCCGATTATGAATGTATCAAAAGGTGAAATCGAAGATATAACTAGTGCTTAGTCAAGTTTGAGTTGACGGCTCAAGTCAGAGTCAGAACCGTCTGCGGTAGCAGATGGTTTAAGTTTTATAGAATAAGACTTATTGCTGAAGTTCAACC
>JBBRVS010000310.1:0-4833 GCA_038246645.1 Pyrinomonadales bacterium | reverse complement strand
GACGCGTTTCAAATGAACAACGAAAAACGCGTCGGCTCACGCCGACGCTACTGACTTATTTGTTTAAAAGCAGATGAAAAAAAACTAAATAATGAAACAATTTTTTTGAATCTGCGTGTTAAACATCAGCTAATTATCAAAAATTCCGCAAAACAAAAATCCGGTCTGAAATCTTATTGAAATGTTTAGAGTAATTTTACTTTCGTAAAATTACTCTAAACGCGCTTTTTTATTTTCCGACCGGTCAAAATTTATAATGAAAAATTTTATCAAGCTACAAGGTTTTTGTTTTTTTTCAATCTTGCTCGTCATTTTTTCCGCTTGTGGAAAGTTCGAGGAAAACTCTCTGCAAACCGCAAAGAGCGAGTTTCAACCGAAGCAAAATGCTCTGCCGGATGAAGAAATTCCGGTTGAAAAAGAGCAAACTTTCCCGAATCCGCAAGCCGAAATTCTGTCGAATGAAAACACTCTGACGACTTCATTAATCGGACAGATTGATTTTAAGAATTTTCCATATCCGTTTCCGCGTGGTTGGCAAGATGCTGATAACAAGGAATTTACGCTCGAAGACGGGAAACGCCCGATTTCAAAGGAAAGAATCGGACTATCGCACATTACGACCAAATACGGCGATGCGACCGGCGACGGAATTGATGAAGCCTTCGTTGTTTTGAAAATCGAAACCGGCGGCGGAAGTCTTCCGCAAATCGTCTATGTTTTTACATTGAAGGAAGCAGAAACCGAATTGATCTGGCATTTTCGCACCGGCGACCGCGCCGACGGCGGTTTAAAGAAAATTTATGCCGCGAAGGGTGAGATTTTTGTTGAACTTTTCGGTCAAGACCGCTATATTTTGGGCGAGGTCGAAACAATGAGGATTGACGGCGACATCGAACAACCCTGCTGTCCGACGCATTTTACGCGCTCGAATTATAAATGGAACGGCTCGAATTTTATTTTGCAGGGAAGGCGCGAAACTTTTTCGACTAAAGACGAAAACGCGCCGCCCGTCGAGAATATGACAAATCAGCCGGAAAAGGAGAAAGGTGGAAGAAAGAAATAGCTGTCTGTTTCTATTATTGATTTACTTCGCGCTGGCGATCTATCTTTTGCCGACGTTTTCGCAAACACCCGATGAACTCACAAATTGGGCAACCGCCGCTTCTTTAGTTGAAAAAAATTCATTCGATATTTCGTGGACGAAAGATCTGATCGGCGAAAATGCCGAAATCGTCAAGATCGGCGAAAAATCCTATTCAAACAAACCGCCCGGAATCTCTGTTTTAGCCGCGCCGTTTTATGCAATGACGCGCATTTTTATCGGTGAACCGAACGCCGAAAATCTTCGCACAAGTCTTTTTATCATGCGGTTTTTGGTCAGCACTCTGCCGCTTTTTTTTCTTGCCGTCTGGCTTTTTCAGCAGGAAACCGATGCGTTTTCGCTTGCCGTACTTTTATTTGCCACGCCGCTTTTTGTTTTCAGTTTTTTCTTATTGCCCGACATTCTCGCGGCGGTTTTGATCTATCTCGTCTTTCGTCTGCTGTATGACGCGAGAAGAATTTCCCTGCGAAATAATTTGTGGGCGGGAATGTTGTCGGGGTTTGTGCTGATTTGCGCTTTTTCGGCGGCGATTCCGATCTTGATTTTCGGTTTCGGCTTGTTTTTTACCGAACGCCGCGATCGTTACAGGCGTTTGTTATTTTTCGGTCTGGGAATTTTACCGTTTATCGTTTTGCTTTTGATTTACAATTATTTGGTTTTTGATTCGCTTTTCGGGAATTTTCTCAGAGCTGAAATCGGTTTTCCGACACTTTTAAATCTTTACCGAATTCTCTTTTCTCCGCTTCAGGGTTTATTTTTCTACGCGCCGATTCTTCTTTTTTCCATCGTCGCATTTTTTACTTCACGTGAACACGAAACGCTTCGCAAAAGAGTAAAAATTGCGACGATTTTGTTTTCGATTCTGATTCTTGCGTGTTTTCCGGCAAATTCCGTCCGGACGTTCGGCGCACAGTCTCTGATTTTTATTGTGCCTTTGATGCTCGATTCATTTTTCGACGGCGAAATTGAAGAATTTCCCAGCCTCTGGCGCGGATTTTTGTTCGCCGTTTCATTTCTGCTGTGCACGATTCCCGCCCTGACGTTCTCATTCGCGCCGCCCGAATCCGGTTTTCCGCACAATAATTTCTGGCGATATTTGATTTTTAATCAGGAATTTTTTACGCCGACTTTGTTAAATTTATTCAACGCGCCGAACAATTTTTGGACAATTTTACCCGCAATTTTGCTTCTTTTATCGGCAATTTATCTCGTCTGGCGAAATGCAAAAAATCCTTTGAAATTTTTAATCGGGATTTTAGCGGCATTTTTCGCGGTCGGAATTTATCTGTTCGTTCCGGGACTCGATAATTCCGAAACTCAAAATATACGGCAGCAAATCGTCAATCAAAACCGCTGAAATTCTCGAAAAATTTAAGAATTACCTAAATAAATTTTAGCTTTATATTATAAAGTTCTTGACAAATATAATTACTTGTCGTAGTTTTAATAATTGTATGGCAAAGATCCAGGCAATTCGCAAAGAAAAAAATGAGCCGGTAAATATCGGCGACCGGGCTTTAGATAATTTGCAGTTTATCCGCGAAACAATGGAGCGTTCGGCGGTTTTTACGAGCGTTCCGGGTTACGGCGGAATTTTTATGGGCGCGACGGCGATTGCGGCGGCAGTTATCGCAAACTCGCAACCGTTGATCCGCGATTGGTTGACAGTTTGGCTTGTTGAAGCGTTTTTGGCGGCAGGAATCGGATTTTTTGCAATGTGGCAGAAATCGAAAATTACGAAAACATCGCTTTTCAGCGTTCCGGCGAGAAAATTTGCGCTGAACTTTTTGCCGCCGATTTTGTGCGCGATTTTTATTACGCTCGGACTCTGGCGGTTCGGACATTTTGAAGTGATGATTCCGATCTGGATTTTGCTTTACGGCGCGGCGGTCGTCTGCGGCGGCGCAAATTCGGTAAAAATCGTTCCGGTTGCGGGTTGGTGTTTTATTGCGCTCGGCGCAATCGCATTTTTTCTGCCCGCAGGATTTGGAAATGCGTTTATGGGATTGAGTTTTGGCGTTTTGCACATTGTTTTCGGTGCGATTGTCGCTTGGAAATACGGCGGGTAAAAAGTGAAAAGGTGAAAAGGTGAAAAGGTGAAAAAGTTATTTCGCTTTTTAGTTAAGTGAGAATTATGGCAAACAGCAATTTGGCAAAAAAATTAGAAAACTCGGAAGAAACGGCGAAACCTAAGCTTACAAAAGTAGAAAAAGCGGCGGAGAATGTTTCAAACGAACTCGACAAAGTTATTCACGAGCGAATGCGTTTGGGAATAATTTCAGCGTTGGCGGCGAATGAAAAATTGAGTTTTACGGATATGAAAAATCTTCTGAACACGACGGACGGCAACATCAGCGTTCACGCGCGAAAGTTGGAAGATGCAGGTTATCTCGAATGTTTGAAATCATTTAACGGTCGCGTTCCTTTGACCGAATACAAAATTACAGACTCGGGACGCGAGGCTTTGAATCGTTATTTAAGTCATATGGAAGCGTTAATTAACGCAATGAAGGGAAACCAAAAGTTATGAAATCTTTTGATGTTGTGATAATCGGTGCGGGGCTTGCCGGATTGCAGTGCGCAAAACTGCTAGGGATGCGCGGCGTAAAGGTTTTGCTTGTTGATCGGAAAACGGATTTGACGAAGGGAATTCACACGACGGGAATTTTTGTTCGCAAAACTTTGGAAGATTTTGATTTTCCGATTGGAACGCTCGGAAAAGCAGTTCGGAATGTGAAACTTTATTCGCCGAAATTAAAACAGATAAATCTCGAAAGCGAAAAGGACGAATTTCGCGTCGGGAAAATGGGGAAATTGTATGAATCATTTTTAGAGGATTGTGAAAACGCAGGCGTTCAGTTTGCAAATGGAACGCGTTATATTTCGGCAACGACTGGAGCGCAAGCGGCTCGCTTGCATCGTCGCGAAAGCGGCGAAACGGCGTTTGAAAATAAATCAAGTTTATTAAATGCAGAGGATTTTTCGCGCTCTGCGCTCATTGCAAGCGGGGACGCTTGCGCTCCAGTCCGCGAAACAATCATCAAACTTGAAAAAAACGGCGAAGTGTTTGAAGTTAAAACAAAAATTTTAGCCGGCGCGGACGGTGCGGTTTCGCGTGTGGCAAAAGATTTGGGTTTGGATGAGAACAAAGAATGGATCGTCGGTTACGAAGAAGTTTACGAAAGAGGCGAAAATACAGGCGAACCTGTGCTTCATTGCTTTTTAGATGCAAAACTTTCGCCGGGCTATTTATCCTGGATTTCCGACGATACTGAGGAAATCCACATTGGCGTGGGTGGTTATCCCTCTGTTTTTAATCCGCGTGAGGCGTTAAAACTGTTCAAGAACAAAACGATTGGAAATTTAATTGATTTGCGCGGCGCGTGCCTTAAAGAAACGCGCGGCGGCAGAATTCCGGTCGGTGGAGTTTTGAAAACAATCGCCAGCACACACGGACTCCTAATTGGCGATGCGGCGGGTGCGGTTTCGCCTCTAACGGCTGGCGGACTCGACCCGTGTTTGCGGCTTTCGGCGTTTGCGACGGATGTAATCGTCGAAAGCCTGCAAAAAAACGATTCCCGAATTCTGCTCAATTATTCAGGTAAACTCTTTCGCACCAGATTTATTTCCAGACTCTGGATGCGCCGCGTCATTGCAACTTTTACAAATCAGACACTTTTAGAATTCGGCTTCAGATTCCTGCGCACTAACATCGGACAAAAATTCGCCAG
>JBBRVS010000309.1:0-4837 GCA_038246645.1 Pyrinomonadales bacterium | reverse complement strand
AACTAAAAAAGTAAAAATTACGGCGAATTTCATCAAATGTTTATTTATTTTCATAACTGCTTTTTCTCTTGATTCGTCAAAATGCTAAGAAAATCTTATCATTAAATTAAAGATGCGCGAAAGACAGTTACAAGTTCGCCGGCTCGGACGTTTTGCTTACGATGCCGGATTAGATTTGCAAAAGGAACTCGAAGCCGAAGTTATCGAGCGGCGGATAATTGATTATCTCTTGCTGCTCGAACATCCGCATACATTTACGCTCGGGCGACGGGCGAAAACCGAAGGCGTTCTGGCAAGTGCCGAAACTTTGAAAAAACTCGGCGCGGAAGTTTATGAAACGAATCGCGGCGGAAAAATTACGTATCACGGCATCGGTCAAATCGTCGGTTATCCGATCATTGATCTGAGCGCGGGACGCAAAGACGTTCATCGCTACGTCCGCGAACTCGAAGAAGTTTTAATCAAAACGCTTGACGATTTCGGCATCGAAGCCTTTCGCCTTGAAGGTTTAACGGGCGTTCATACGAAGGAAGGAAAAGTTGCGGCAATCGGCGTGCATATCAAGCGTTGGGTAACGACGCACGGTTTTGCGCTTAATGTTAATACCGATTTGAGTTTTTTTGACCAAATCATCGCCTGCGAGGGCGAACCCGTCGCTTCGATGGAACAGCTTTTGGGACGCGAATTATCGCTCGCCGAAGTTGAAACTAAAATTATCAAAAATTTTACAGAGATTTTTGACTTTGAGAAGATTGAACAAACTGAAAAAGCCGCGCCGGCGGCTTGAAATATCAAGGAGGAAAATATGAAATTTAAGAATTTATTTATTTTTTTAATCGGTCTGGCAATGCTTTCGGCGTGCGAACCGCCGACAACAAATACCAATACGACCAACACCAACGCGGCGAATACCAACACCAATACTTCGACGGCAACGCAGAATCTGACCGAAACACAAATGCCGCAAAGAATTGCCGAGATGATAAAACAGCGCGGCGAACAAGACGAAGCGAAACCGACCTTGACGTTTGTCGAACCGAAAAACGGCGCAACCGTGGGCAGTTCGACCGTTAAGGTAAAACTCTCTTTGAGCGGAGATTTGAAAGGATATAAACCGATGATGGATATGGAAACCAAGATGGGAAATCATATTCACGTTATTCTCGATAATCAGCCGTATGAAGCATATTACAATCTCGAAAACGAGTTTGAACTGAGAAATGTTGCCGACGGCGAGCATACGTTAAGAGTTTTCCCGTCGCGCCCGTGGCACGAGAGTTATAAAAACGAAGGCGCATTTCAGTTAATCAAATTTACCGTCAAGAACGGCGGCGCGGATACGACCAAACCCGCGACGACCAATTCCGGTCAACCGATGTCGAACGCCAATTCAAACGCCGCCAACACCGCCGCCACGCCCGAAGGCAAGGATATGAAGGAAAGCAAAGCGGGCGCGATTGATCCGGCAAAACCGCTCCTGACCTACAGCCGCCCGAAAGGCGATTACAAAGGTGCGGATGCCGATCCGATTATGATTGATTTCTGGCTGTGGAACGCAAAACTCACAGGCGACGGCGGCGAATACCGCGTTCGGTATTCGGTTGACGGCGGCGAGCCGAAATTTATCGAAAAATGGCAACCCGTTTGGCTTTCCGGTTGGACGAGCGGCACGCACAAAGTCAAACTCGAACTCGTTGACAAAGACGGAAATGTCGTTGACAACGGCGGTTACAATTCGACGACAAGAGAAATCAACGTAGCGAAATAAAATTTTGCTCTATTTAATCGTTGATGATTAATCCGTTCTCAAAGGTTCTGATTAATCATCAACGATTAACATATTTTCCGCAAATGTTTGAAGAAATTAAAATTGAAAACATTCGCCCGACTTTATACAAAGCTCGAATCGAAAATGAATTGCTTCTGGAAAAAGGGAAATTTTATCTGGCGGTTCGTTCGGAAAGTCGTTTAGAAAAAACAATTGAATGCATTCCGCGAATAACGAGAATTTCATCATTTGACGTGATTGATATAGTTATCAAGTCGGCACTTCCGGGAGTTTTAGTTCAGCATATTAAAACGATTCCCGTAGAATTATCGGATTTTAACTATCTGGAATTCTTTTTATTGAAAACGGACGGTTGTCCTTACTGGAAAGGCATAAAAAAATCAAAACTTGCTGCTGTTCGCATTCCCGGGGAATTACCTGATCCTGAAGTAAAGTTATTTGTTTCAATTTAGTTTGAAAACGCCAACTAAAAAGTTTCAAATGAAATATATAAATTAACCGTAATTCATTAGCTTGAATTCTTGTATGATTTCTTTTAATCTCACATAATCTAAAAACTGTTTTAATAAAAAATTATTGGAGTCATATAATTTATGCGACGTGATACAACTTCGTGGTACAGCCACAATCTCGGAATGGAAATGCCGCTGGTGGCTTACGGACACGCGGGTTATCCGCTTTTGATGTTTCCGACCGCCGCCGCCGATTTTCTCGAATACGAGCGTTTTCTGCTGATTGACGCGATCAAACCTTTGATCGAAGCGGGATTGATTCGCGCTTATTCGATTAACAGTGTTAATAAACACAGCCTGTTAAACAAACAGGCTTCGCCGCAGTGGAAAGCCGAACTTTTGACGCGCTACGACCGCTATATTATGGAAGAAGTTCTGCCGCTGATTCGCAATGAATGCGGCGACGGAGCAAGACCTCTGACGACCGGCGCGAGCCTTGGCGCATTCCTCGCGGCAAACTGCTATTTCAAGCATTCCGACGATTTTCGCGGCACGATTGCGATGAGCGGAAGCTACAACATTTACAATTATCTGGAAAATTATTATGACGACAATGTTTATTTTAATAATCCGATGCAGTATTTGAAAAATTTGAACGACGATTATCACCTGCCGCGCCTGCGTCAGGCGGATTCAGTTGTTATCGTTACCGGACAGGGCGCGTTTGAAGCACCTGACCGCAGCCGCGATTTGTCGGGCGTTCTTCATTCCAAGGGAATTCCGCATCTGCTTGAACTCTGGGGACACGACGTAAACCACGACTGGGATTGGTGGCGCAAAATGCTGCCCCATTATCTGGGCAGATTCCTGAGCTGAATTAATATTCAATTTATCCGAAAAAGCAAAAATCTGAAAGATTTTTGCTTTTTTTTGTTATGAAAAACCCTTCGCCGATTGATTTAACCGCTCAAAGATTTTTTCTCGCTTCTTTTCCGAAAATCGCATAATTTATGCACACATTGTTATTTATAAAGCAGGTTAAATCAGCCCGAGCGAATGATAGTGAGCGCGTTTAATTACAATTAAGTTGAATGAATATATGGCTACTCGCTACCGCTCGCTGTACTGATTTTAAAAATTTCTATTTTTAATTCTGTTCGCTTTGAGCGTAAATATTTACTCTCAAAGCGAAGTCGTAACGCTTTTCGAAGCTGTGAAGATCAAAAACGAAAAACGCGCCGAAGCTCTTTATTTTTACGAAAATAATTGGAAAATCCTGCGCGAAAACGCTCCCGAAAAAGGCATCATTCACTATTTAAATTTCTTATCTCGTTAGTTTTGCAGAAAAATTTCCTTGTTGATCGCCAACGGATTTCCGACGACGACAAAGCGTATATTTTTCATATATTTCTTGGAAACCGCCTGCACATCGGCGGGTTTAACTTCCCGAATGCGATCCAGAAATTCAAAGGCATTGCGCCAACCGCCGCCGATTAATTCGTATTTGGCAAGTTCGGCGGCTTGCGCTCCGTTGGTTTGCTGATCCAGATAATAAAGCGTCAGAAAATGTCCGCTGATGCTGGAAATGGTATCTTCGTCAATCGGCGTAGTTTTCAGCTCGTTTATCTCGTTAAGCATCACGCTGACCGCCTGATTGGCATCAACCGCCGTCACGTAAATATTCGCCGTGTTTGCCGAGAGCGAATTTAATTCGGCGTTCGGCGCGTAGGAAAGCTGACGTTTGACGCGAACTTCCTGAAAAACGCGACCTTGCAGAAAGGTCATTGCCACGCGCATCGCCGAATAATCGGGACTGCCCAGCGGCGGCGCATCAAATACACCTTGAATATAATTGGTCGGCAGAGTGCGCGTTGAAACATCGAGCGTTCCTTTAGAAAAATCGAGCGACGGATACGGCTCTTCTTTATATGAGCCACGCGGCAATTTTCCGAACGCCGCCGTTACGCGTTTCTTTAAATCAGCGGCATCAACATCACCGACAACAACGAGCAGAAGGCGCGATGTTTCCAAAGTTTTTTTATGATAATCGCGTAAATCCTTTGCCGTGAAAGTATTAAGTGTTTCAATCGTTCCGCTGACTTCATTGGAATACGGATGATCGGCATAGATTACGCGGTCTTGCAAAATCTGCAAAAAATTATCGGCATCGGATTCTCTTTCGCGCAAACCCGTCATAATTCCTTCGCGAATTCGTGAAATATCCGCCGGATCGAAAGTCGGATTAAGAATCAGATCGGTGTAAATATCCCAGGATTTATCAAAATTTGTCCGCGTCGAAGCCAGACTGAAAACGCTGTAATCATTATTTGAACCGGCGGCAATACTGCTTCCCGTGCGGGCAAGTTCACGCCGCACGACTTCGCGCGGATTTTTTTTGCCGGATTCGGCGGCAACGCTGAGCATAAAACTTTCGATTCCGGCATTTTTCTCATTGATATTTCGCGCTCCGCCGCGCACGAAAAGTCCGGCGGCAACCGTCGGCGCACTCAGCCGGCGTTTGACCAAAACCTTAAGACCGTTGACCTCGAATTCCGAAACGAGCGCGGCTTGATCGGCAACGCTGCCGGTCGCCGTT
>JBBRVS010000308.1:0-4882 GCA_038246645.1 Pyrinomonadales bacterium | reverse complement strand
GTTTTTTACGGAAATCCGGGAACAGGAAAAACAACCGTTGCGCGGCTTCTTTCTCAAGTTTATAAATCTCTTGGAATTTTAAGTGAAGGGCATCTTGTCGAAACTGACCGTGCCGGACTTGTTGCCGGATATGTCGGACAAACGGCTTTGAAGGTTCGGGAAGTTGTCAGCGAAGCTATCGGCGGAGTTTTATTTATTGATGAAGCATACGCGCTCAGCACAGGCGGCGATAATGATTTCGGGCGCGAAGCAATAGACACGCTTTTGAAAATGATGGAAGACAATCGAGATGATTTGATTGTTGTCGTTGCAGGTTACACGGACAAAATGAGTGCATTTCTTCAAACAAATCCCGGATTGCGTTCACGTTTTAATAAATATCTCGAATTTGAAGATTATACGCCGAAACAATTAGTAGAAATCTTTGAATTATTCTGTAAAAACGGCGGCTACGAATTAGCTTCGTCAACACACGATAATTTAATAAGATTGTTTTCCGTTTTATACGAAACGCGAGATGAAACATTTGGTAACGGAAGACTTGCGCGAAATTTGTATGAAATGACAATCAATAATCAAGCAAACAGAATTGTTATGCTTCCGCACGTTGACGACGAAATACTTTCAGCGATTGAACAAACAGACATTCCGGGAATGGCAGATTTACAAAGTGTAAGATAATGGAATTTGTAATTTTAAGAGATGAGGAAACGGGCGAAATCGAGAAAATCGGACGATTTTCCGAAAATGGAATTGCCGAACAATTCTGCGAAGATCATTGGGAAAGTGATGCTTCCTTATATAGTTTGCAGTTTGACGGGTTGCTTGAAGAAATCTCCGAAACTCTAGCCGAAAAAATTATTGCCGAAATTCTCGAGCGGGAAAAAATTGCCGCTTGACGGTTAAAATTATCAAAAGTTAAAAATATCAGGCGAGAGCGATTTTCCGTTCTCGTTTTTTTGTTTATAATCGTTTCTTTTATGAAATCAACACAAACATCTTATCCACGCAATAAAATCAAGATTCTGCTGCTCGAAAATATCAGTAAATCGGCGGTCGCGGAATTCGAAGAAAGCGGTTATACGGAAATAAAGAGAGTTTCCGGCGCATTGAGCGAAGCGGAATTGATCGCGGAAATCAAGGACGCGCATATTGTCGGGATTCGTTCAAAAACGCAATTGACCGAAAATGTTCTCGATAATGCCGAAAAACTTCTAGCGGTCGGTGCGTTTTGTATCGGTACGAATCAGATCAATCTGAAAGCCGCGACGCGCAAAGGAATCGCCGTTTTTAATGCGCCGTATTCGAATACGCGTTCGGTCGCCGAATTGGTTCTGGGTTTGTGCGTTATGCTGATTCGTAAGATTCCCGATAAAAACACGGCGGCGCACAGCGGAATCTGGCTCAAAGATGCGCGCGGAAGTTACGAACTGCGCGGCAAAACCTTAGGAATTATCGGTTACGGAAATATCGGTTCACAGGTTTCTTCCCTGGCGGAAGCCTTCGGAATGGAAGTCGTTTATTTCGATGTCGCATCGCGTCTGGCTCGCGGAAACGTCAAGCAAATGCGGACTTTGAGCGATGTTTTGCAGAATTCCGACATCATTACGCTGCACGTTCCGTCCGATCCGGCGACGCGCAATATGATTAATGAAGAAGCGTTTGAAAATATGAAAAAAGGCGCGATTTTTATAAATTATTCGCGCGGCGATGTGGTTGATCTCGATGCGCTGAAAAAATTTATCGAAAACGGCAAAATTTCCGGCGCGGCGATTGATGTTTTCCCGGAAGAACCGGAAAAGAACGGCGATAAATTCGAGACGATTTTGCAGAATCTGCCGAACACGATCTTAACGCCGCACATCGGCGGTTCGACCGAAGAAGCGCAGGCAAATATCGGTTTGGACGTTACCGCGAAGCTGATAAATTTTCTCGAACTCGGTTCGTCAAACGGTTCGCTGACCGTGCCGGACGTCAATCTGCCGCCGCAAGCCGGAACGCACCGAATCCTGCACATCCACGAAAATATTCCCGGCGTTCTCGGCGAAATAAATTCGCGTCTTTCCGACCAGGGAATAAATATCGTCGGGCAATATTTAAAGACCAATGAAGAGATCGGCTACGTAATTTTAGATGTCAACACGAAACTTTCGCAAAAAGCCTTTGAAATTATGAAACAGGTCAAAGGAACTCTAAAAACGCGGATGGTTTATTAAAATGAAAATCGTAATTCCCGGCGGAAGCGGACAGGTCGGAACAATGTTGGCACGGGATTTTCACGCAAAAGGGCACGAAGTCGTCATCTTGAGCCGACACGCATCCGGCAAATTCGATTGGCGCGTTGTCGAATGGGACGCGGAAAATTCGGGCGATTGGACGCAGGAATTTGAAGGCGCGGATGTCGTGATAAATCTTGCCGGACGAATCGTTAATTGCCGTTACAACGAAAAGAACCGGCGCGAGATTATGGATTCGCGCATTTTTTCGACAAAAGCGGTCGGCGAAGCGATTTTAAATGCTAAAAGCGTGCCGAAACTTTGGCTGCAGGCAAGCACCGCGACGATTTACGCGCACCGCTATGACGCGCCGAACGACGAATTGACCGGAATAATCGGCGGCGGCAAAGACGAAAAAGACGCGCCCGACACGTGGAAATTCAGCATTGACGTGGCAAAAAATTGGGAAAAAGCCGCAAACAAATTCGATCTGCAAAAGACGCGCCTCGTCCTGATGCGTTCGGCAGTGACGATGTCGCCCGACGCGGGCGGAATTTTCGACGTAATGCTCTCGCTTGTCAGAAAAGGTTTGGGTGGAACGGCAGGCGACGGACGGCAATATATTTCGTGGATTCACGAGCGTGATTTCATCCGCGCCGTCAATTTCCTGATCGAAAACGAACAGTTTTCCGGCGCGATCAATCTTGCCGCGCCGAATCCTTTGCCGAACAAAGAATTTATGCGAATCTTCCGCGAATCGGCGGGAACAAAGATCGGACTTCCCGCAAGCCGTCTGATGCTCGAAATCGGCGCAATTTTTATGCGAACGGAAACCGAACTAATCCTCAAAAGCCGCCGCGTCATCCCGACAAAATTGCTCGACGCCGGCTTCAAATTCGATTTTCCCGATTGGGATAAAGCCTCGCGCGATCTGGTCGAAAGATGGTGGAAAAATAACAATTAAAAAAAGCAAACCGATGTTATACTGCGGTTTAAGGCTGTTTTATGTTAGAAACTTCGGGAAAAAACCCTTGACAGCGGCGTGGTCGAAGCACCGCGCGAATTTCTCCGGCGAAGATGAAAAAAAGTTAAAATTTTACGAAAAAATCCAACAAGAAGCGCGAAAACTCCATCAGCGGCGTGAAAACTCCATTTTCTGCCTAAATAAGTTCATTTGCCTTGAAAATAAGTCAGCCACGCGTAAAAAACTCTATTTTGAGCGTGAAATAATCCGTTTGCCATGAGAAAAGTCCGTTTGCGGTATTAAAAGGTCTATTCGGGCGGCAAATAGTCTATTTTGCCTGTTACCGAACCCATTTGGAGCGCGATAAAACCGTTTGTGATAAAAAAAAGTTTATTTGCCGCGTGAAAATTCTGTCTGCAATATTAATAATGCGAATCAAGAGTAAAATTAAATGCCATAAAAAAGGTTTTTCTTTGCGTTCTTTGCGTAAAACTTTGCGTTCTTTGCGGTTAAAGAAAAAACATTTTACCGCAAAGAACGCAAAGTTTTTGTTATTTTCTACTCTTGATTCGCATTAATAATAACGCATTGAGATGACGTGGGATGAAACCGCCGCCGCACAAGGTTTAATGAGCGACGCGATAACACGCGTCGCTGCCCGCGCATTCACGTCCCTTTGAGTTGTTCGGCGGGTGTTACTTTCGGAAAATCAATCGTTCTTTTTTGTTCTTCCGGCGAGCGAAAAATCCTGTGACTCATCCAACCACCGCACCGACACCGGCGTAAAGAGGAACTGCCGCTCCGTATGCTCCGCTGGCTGATAAAGCAACCAGACCAATACCCGTGCCGACCGCCGCGCCGATACCCGCGCCAAGAAGCGTTTTCCTTGAAGAGCTGCTGAGTTCGGCAAGCCAGATTTTTTCGACTTCTTCGCGTTTGAACAGAACTTCCGAAACATTATTTTTATTGGAAGTTCGAACCTTTATCTCACCGGAATCGGTAGTGCTTAAAATGCCGAACACGATTTTTCGATTTTCGGCTTTGACGGCAACCGCATTGTTGAGATAAGAATTCAGCGTGTCCCAATCACCTGACTTGTTGCTCGTTTGCGCCGAAACCACCGACGCACAAGCAAATAAAAACAACACAGTCAAAAGACGTGCAAGAAAGTTTTTTTTCATAATTTTCACCTTAAAAGAATCTGTGTAACAGGAAAAATAAACCGTTTAATTTTATAAAACATTTTGAGTATGACACTTTCTCTAACTCTCACAAATCGAGTTTTTCGCTCAAAAGTAATATCTGTCTGCTGCACGGACACAAGGAAAACGCCGAACCTTTTAGGTCAAAATCGAATCAGTTAAACGCTCTCTGAAAGAGAGCAACTTGACTGACTCGATTGTTCGACACTTTCAGCGTCGGAAAGCATTTATTATCAAATCCCCGGTGATTCTCACCGGGCTATAATTTTTGTCATCTTCGATGACTAAAACCAATTATTTAGAGTTTGAACACAGCTTCAAACAATTTCTTAATTGCAAATATAATACCAAGTTGCTTAAATAAAATGACAATCGTTAAGTAGGCGGTCTGTGTCCGCCGATTTGGTTTTTATAAAAAAACGGCGGTCACAGAACGGCTGGTTAAAGGGTAAGTTTTTATAATTTTTTTAAAGGAAAATTGGTTAACGAATTAATAAAAT
>JBBRVS010000307.1:0-4883 GCA_038246645.1 Pyrinomonadales bacterium | reverse complement strand
ATTTCTCGTGGTTATCACGTCAAGCGGCAAAATTCTGACAAACTTCCGACCCAAACTTCCTTGATAACCGAGCGTTGCAATAAGATTTTTCGGCAGTTCATACTGTCCTTCGAGCGAATATCTCATGACATACGCCGTCGGTAAATCTTGCGGCGCACCGTAAATTTCAACTGCTCCGTTTCTCGGCAAACCCGTCGCCGGGTTTGCTCCGCCGCCTATGTTCGGGTTTGTCGGATAACCTAAAATCGTCCCGTCGCCGCTCTGAACGTAGGCGATCTGCCCGTCAACAAACGGTGTTCCGAAACCGTCGGTTGTTCCGTTCGTTCCGCAGCAGATTCCATAATTTGCACCGTTCGGAGGATTGCGTCGGGCATTTGCCAGCAAAGCATTTGCCAAGCGGTCATATCCTAATCCGAAGCCGCCGCGAAATACTAATTTATTGGCAAAACTCTCAGGATTCCACGCAAATCCGACCTGCGGACTGAAATTATTTAAATCCTTTTCATAAAACTCTTTGTCGGTTGTAATTGTTGCGCCCGCCAATCCGCCATTTGAATCGAGCAGCAAATTGCCGAGAACGCCGTTTGTCGAAGTAATCGGAGAATAATATGACCAACGCAAACCGAGATTTAACGTCAGATTCGGACGAAGTTTAAAGTCGTCCTGAACAAAAAGACCGATTTCGCTGGTTTTAAATTTCGTGTCGTTCGGCGCGGGTTCTCCGTCTAAGGTAGTTGTAATTCCCTGAAAAATAGGCGTTCCGTTAGCGAAGTTCCAAAGATTTCTGAAGGAATAAATAGGTCGTGCCGCGCCAACTTCTGAATTGCTGTTTAAATCAACACGATATTCAGCACCGAATTTCAAAACGTGATTGCCGATAACATTCGTCAAAGTATCTCGGAAATCGAGTTGTCGTTCACTGATATTACCCGGAGTATTCTGTCCTTGCGGGAATCCGAATCTTATTCTGCCGCCGTAAATTCCTTCAATCTCGACTCTGGGCAGTCCCAAATCAGCTTGCGGATTTGAATCAACCTCGTTAAAACCCCAACGGGTAATGTTGAAACGCGCTTCATTCAGCATTGTTGATGAGATATTTCGGGCATAGATAAATCCCAAAGCATAAGTTAAACGCTCGGAGTTTATATCGGATTGCGGACGACTCTGTGCAGCACCGTCTGAAGTGAGAGCGGTATTCGGCACTAAATAAGAACTGAAGGTAAATTTATCCTTATCGGTCGCCTGAAAATCAATCCGGGCATTGTATTGATTGCCTCTGAATTTATTAAAACTTTCCAACTGCGCCCATTGAACATCGGCAATGCCGTCAAAAACATAAGTCGGATTGTTAAATGTCTGAACATAAGTTCCATACGATCCGGTAATCACTCCGAGGTCCATGCCGTTTGCGAGAAGCTGACAGGGTACGTTAATTCCGGCACAAGTCGGTGTGAGAAGTTGTGAAACTCTCGGTTCAATCCCTGACGCAGATATTATAGCTGCCGAAACCGTTCCCGCACGCGCCGCGAGGACAGATTGGCGAAAAGCGGATGTTTCAATCAGAGAATTGTATGTGTCAGTGGAATTTTCTCTCAAACCTTCATAAGTAAAAAAGAAAAACAGGCGATCTTTTGCAATCGGACCACCGAAACTGCCGCCGTAAGAATTAAATTTTCGATTAACCTTTTGCGGACCGCCCGTGTCAATAGTTCCGACAAATCTGGGAAACTTGTTAAAAGCGTTTAAAGACGGATCATTAATTTTATAAAACGCGCTTCCGTGCCATTGATTTGTGCCGTTCTGCGAAACGACTTTGATCTGCGCTCCGCTGTTGCGTCCGTCTTCCGCCGAATATGTGCTGGAAGTAACCTGAACTTCTTTGACACTTTCCTGACTCGGCGTAACGACCGCGCCGCCGCCCCAGGTTTGGCTATTAACGCTCGTGCCGTCAATCTGGTAATTGTTTGCAGAAACTCGCTGACCATTAGCTGAAATCGGTTGGACATTTTCGGTGGCAAAGATCGAATTGTTCGATCCGCCGGGTCCGCTCGTATTTGGCAATCCGACTGAATTTCCGCCGCCGCCTCTGGCTCCCGCGCCGAAAACGCCGGGTGCGAGCCGCGCTAATTCGTATGGATCACGTCCGGCTTGAGGCAGTTTTAAAACTTCCTCAGTAGAAATCGTTTTTCTGATGTTGGCATCTTCCGTTTCCAGAACAGCGGCATTATCAGCTTCGACAGTTACAACTTCGGAAATGCCTCCGACTTCGAGTTCAACATCAATTCCTCGAATTGCTTCGGCATCAACCTTTATATTATCAATAACTTTTTTCTTAAAAGCAGCTAGCTCGACGGTGATCGTATAATTTCCCGGAGCAAGTCCCGAAAAACGGTAAAATCCATCATTACTTGATGTAATTTGCTGGGTTTTACCTGTTTCATTATTGGTAAGAGTTACAGAAGCATTAGGAATTACCGAGCCGGCAGTATCTGTTACAGAGCCTTGTATGCCAGCCTTAAACTGTGCGTTGGCAATTATGGAAAAACTTAATATAAGGATTCCACATAGATAAAGGCGCATTTGGACACTAAATCTTTTACACATTGGAAAAACCTCCAGAGAAATTTCAATAGATTTTAAATTTTTGTTGTTAGAACGAACTAAACTGAAAAGTTTTGATAAATCGTTTCAGTAAATCGTTTTAGTAATGTTAAGATTCTATTACAGATATTAAATTATAGTCAATGAACATATCCATTTTGATTGACTCATTAGCTATTATTGTGGATTAAAAGAGATAACAACAATACTTTTGAAACTAAAAAGCTGGATAATACTAGAAATTAATGAAAATTTTTTTTCAATTTTTTGGTATATTGGAATGTTTTCCTCTGTGAGTAGAATTAATTTTTTAAATAAAATTGTTTCCACAGAGTATTGTATGCGAAACTTACAAAATGGCGGACGCTAAAAATCCAAACAAAACTAAAAACGATCTAAATGAAGCGACAAAGCGAAAGTCCTTGACGCTAAAAGAACTTGCTTCAGAGTTGAAGTTATCGCCCACGACGGTTTCACTGGTTTTAAATTCCGCGCCGACGGCAAATTCGATTCCCAAGGAAACTCAAGATCGAATTTTCGATACGGCGCGGAGATTAAATTATCGTCCGAATTATATTGCGCGGTCGCTTCGCGCTCAACGCACGCATACCATCGGCGTTTTAATTCCCGAATTGAGCGGCGGTTATGCTTCGATGGTTTTGAGCGGTGTCGAGGAAAAATTGCTGGAAGAAGATTTTTATTATTTTATCGGCAGTCATCGGCATGAGGACGGATTTATCGAACGCTATCTGAGATTTTTTATCGAAAGATGTGTCGAGGGAATTTTAGCGATTGACACGCCGCAAAATCATCAAACATTTCTGCCCGTCGTTTCGATTTCGGGACACGATAAAATAAAGGGCGTAACAAATATCGTCTTAAATCACGAAAGCTCGGCGCGGCTGGCGGTCGAACATCTTTTTAATCTCGGTCATCGAAAAATTGCGATCATCAAAGGTCAGGAATTTAGTTCGGATACGGAAATCCGTTGTAATTCGATTCTGGAATCCGCTGACAAACTCGGAATTTCAATCGAAAATCAATTTGTTTCGCAACTGATCGGCAATGATCCGTCGCCGGAAACGGGTTATAATGCCGCCAAAAAACTTATTGCGAGCGGCGTAAAATTTACCGCAATCTTATCTTTTAATGATATTTCGGCAATCGGCGCGATTCGCGCTTTGAAGGAAGCGGGTTTGGAAGTTCCCGAAGACGTTTCGGTGATCGGTTTTGACGATGTTTCCGAAGCTAAATTTCATAATCCGGCTTTGACGACGATTCGCCAACCTTTGAAAAAGATGGGAGTTTTGGGAGTCGAATATCTTTTGGAGAAAATTCATCACAATGTTGACGAAAATATTTTCAGAGATGTAACGGTCGAGCCTGAATTGATTGTTCGTCAATCAACTGCGGCGGCAAAAACTTAAGCAGTAAGGCAAAAGTAAAAAGGCAAAAGCTAAAAGTAAAGAATCAAGTCAAATTAATAAACCGGTAAACATTTTATTATCTGCTTAATTCTAAAAAAGCGATTTCCGCCAAAACAGGCAAGTGATCCGAAGCCCATTTTCCGTCCCAAATATCAGATAAAATACCGTGTTCAAATACTTTCGTGCCGTCTTTTACGAAAATATAATCAATTTTTCGATTCGGTTGTAATTCCTTAAAACCGCTGAACGAAGAATTTCCGCCGAAATGTCCGTTTTGGCTTTCATAACGGGCATCTTTTAATACAAGGCTGTAATTTTCCGTCGCTTTTCCGGTTAGAATTTTATAGGGAATCGAATCTTCGACGACATTGAAATCTCCGGTTAAAACGAACGAAAATTTATTTCCCGCGATTTTTTCGATATATTTGAGAATCAATTTCGAACTTTCCTGCCGCGCTTTTTCGCCGACGTGATCGAAATGCGTGTTGAATTGATAAAATGTTTTTTTAGAAGATTTATCCTCGAATTTTGCCCACGTGACAATCCGCGTGATTGCCGCATCCCAACTTTTGCTGGCGACGGTTTGGGGTGTTTCCGATAACCAGAAGGTTTTTGTTTCCAGAAGTTTAAAACGATCTTTGCGGTAAAGAATCGCGGAAAATTCGCCGTCCGTTTTACCGTCGGTTCTGCCGACACCGCACCAGGCGAAATTCGGCAAAAGAGTTTCCAAATCCTTTAATTGCCCGACCAGAGCCTCTTGAACTCCGACCACATCCGCTTTATGAAAACGAATCACATCGGCAACTTTTTGTTTACGAAATTCCCAGGCATTTTCGCCGTCGCGCGGTTCGTTAT
>JBBRVS010000306.1:0-4884 GCA_038246645.1 Pyrinomonadales bacterium | reverse complement strand
TAATTATCAGTGTTATGCCGACCTGTTCGGCAAAGGTCTTAAGCGCGTCGAAAACGTAATTTGTCTTGCGTTGTTTAATTTGCGCGTCAATCAAATCCTGCTGCAATTGCGCTTGTTTTCCGCGCTCATAATCTTCGCGGATAACGGATAATTTGCAAACCAAATTAAAATATCCGCACTACGTTTTCGCTTTTGTTTTCATTATTCATTATCCATTATCCATTATCCATTCTTTTCGCCTGTATTTTTTCGCCGGAAAGCAGTAAATTATTACATTTGCTGTGTGATAGAAAATGAATTCTCTGCAAACCAAACAAAATGATTCAGAAAAGCGCGAAAACACCCCCGAACTGTCGCTTTTTCTGCCGGTTTTGGACGAAGCAGAAAATCTGCGTCCGATGCACGCGCGTATTCAAGAAGCGTTGAAGGAACTGGGCAATACGGCGGAAGTTATTTATGTGGACGACGGCTCAACCGATAAATCTCTAAACATTTTAAGAGAAATCGCGGCTGAAGATTCGCGTGTTCGTGTAATCTCTCTAAGAAGAAATTACGGGCAAACCGCCGCGATGAGCGCGGGAATTGACGCGGCAAAAGGCGAAATCCTGATTCCGATGGACGCGGATCTGCAAAACGATCCGAAAGACATAGCGCGGCTTCTGGAAAAACTGAATGAAGGTTACGACGTGGTTTCCGGCTGGCGCAAGAATCGTAAAGATAAACTAATTATGCGGAAAATTCCTTCGAAGATCGCCAACCGCATAATCTCGTGGATCGGCGGCGTTCCCTTGCACGATTACGGATGCAGTTTGAAAGCCTACCGGCGCGAAGTTATTCAAGATGTCAAACTCTACGGCGAAATGCACCGTTTTATCCCGATTTACGCGGCTTGGGCAGGCGCAAGAGTTACCGAGATTCCGGTTGACCATCACGCGCGAACGGGCGGCAAATCGAAATACGGAATTTCCCGCACCCTCAAAGTCGTGTTCGATCTGATGACGATCAAATTTATGGCTTCGTATCAGACGAAACCGATCTACGTTTTCGGCACATTCGGAATGATCGCGTTTTTTCTTTCGATCTTGTCGGGCGTTTACGCGCTGTTCTTAAAACTCGCGGGATATTTGGGACTTCCGAGCTTTCAAGCCGATTTCGTGCAAACACCTCTGCCGATCCTCGCGATTGTGATGCTCGCCATCTCCGTCCAATTTATCCTGATGGGACTGCTTGCCGAAATGCTGGTCAGAACCTATCACGAATCGCAGGACAAAGCGATTTACGCCGTGCGCGAGAAAATTGGATTTGAAAATGAATGAAATTCTTTACAGTTTCAGAGAAACAAGGTGGTTCACCAAACAGGTTTCAAAACTTCTTACCGATGATGAATACAGCAAACTGCAATGGCGTTTGATCGAATTTCCCGATGCGGGTGATGTTATTAAGGCAAGCGGTGGAATTCGTAAAATCAGACAATCGGCAAAGGGCAAAGGAACGCGCGGAGGTGCGCGGGTGATATACTATTTTGCGGGGGAAAATCAAGAGATTTTTATGCTCGATATTTATGCTAAAAACGAGAAGGAAGATTTAAGCATCGAACAAATACGCGAATTAAAAAATTTGGTCGAAGAATGGACAAAATAATGAAACCGGAAAGATTTAAGCAACTCAAAGCAAGCGTTATCGAAGCGGGTTTGATCTTGCAGGGAAAGCAAAAACCTTCGCGCGAATTTCAATTCAAGGTCGTCGAACAGCCGAACAGTCTGGAAGAAATCTGGGCAATTTGTCTTGAATCTGATGACGCAAATTTATTAATTCCGCGAAAACTTTATCTCGTCAAATTCGGCGAAAACGGCGTTTGGGTGCGCGACGAAGCTGGCGAAATGACCGTCTGCGACAAGGAAGATTTTCTGCCGCTCGCCTTTACGCCGGAAGTCGAAGAACTACTCGCAATTGCCGCTTAATTTCAATAAATGAATAGAGAAATTATTGATAAAATCATCGATTTTTTTGAAGCTGTAAAAGTTCGTCCACTTATATATTTTGGGAAATATGATACATCAGTCACTAAAGTCTTTACTGACGGATTTTATATGGCTCTTATTATAACTAATCTAACTTTTCCTAGTTTGGAAATTCGCCAAATTGCTGCTAAAAATCGTGGTTGGAACTTTAATGCATTGGGAATTGTTCCTCATATGAAAGAGAAAGGTTTGTCTGATGAGGAAATGGTCAAAGAATTAATTTCTGTGGAAATTGAGGCTTGGAAAATTTTTCATGACCGTTTAGAAAATTAAATGTGCGGAATAGCTGGCTGGATAAATTTAGAAAATAATCGTTCGCAAAATAGCGAAGCCGTTTTGCACGCGATGTGCGAGCGGATGAAGCATCGCGGACCGGATTCGGAAGGTTTGTGGACGGATGAAACGGTCGCGCTCGGGATGCGGCGGCTTTCAATAATTGATCTGCACACGGGCGAACAGCCGGTTTATTCGGAAGATCGGCAAATCGTCGTCGTGATGAACGGCGAGCTTTATAATTTCCGCGAAGTTCGCGCAGATCTGGAAAAACGCGGGCATAAATTTGAAACGCAGACCGACACCGAGATTTTGCCGCACTTGTACGAAGAATACGGCGAAGCAATGCTCGAACATATCAACGGAATGTTTGCGTTTGCTTTGTGGGATAAACGCCGGCAAAAACTGCTGATCGCGCGGGACAAATTCGGCGAAAAACCGCTTTATTACGGCGTGTTTGACGGGAAGTTGATTTTTGCTTCCGAGCCCAAAGTGCTATTGCAGCATCCTTCCGTCAAAGCCGAAATCAATCTCGATTCTCTGCGTTCATATCTTTCGTTCGATTACGTTCCCGCGCCGAATTCGATTTACAAAGGCATTTCAAAACTTCCTGCCGCGCATTTTTTGAGCGTTGAAAAAGGCGAAATCAAGACGCGAAGATATTGGAATCTGACCTGGGAAAAAGGCGGAAACCCGCGCGTTAGCAAGGGTGCAAATTATGCGAAAGGAAACGCCCTAACTGATGTGCGGGCTTCTGCCTTTGACAAATCAGCGAATGAACTGCGCGAATTGCTTGCCGATGCCGTTAAAATGCGGCTTGTTTCAGACGTTCCGCTCGGAATTCTTTTATCGGGCGGCGTTGATTCTTCAAGTGTTGCGGCATTTGCGACGCAATTTTCGAGCGAAAAAGTGAAGACGTTTTCCATCGGTTTTGAAGAAGATTCATTTGACGAATCGAAATATGCGCGGCAGGTTGCGGCGCATTTAAATACCGAACATTACGAAGAAAAACTGAGCGTCGAAAAAGCCGCCGATTTAATAAGCGAAATCGGTTCGTGGCTCGATGAACCGATGTCGGACGGCTCTTTGATCCCGACGTTTTTGTTATCAAGATTTGTCCGCAAACACGTAACTGTCGCTTTGGGGGGCGACGGAGGCGACGAGATTTTTGCGGGTTATCCGATGTATTTTGCGCACAAAGTGGCGAGTATTTACGGGAAAATTCCAAGTGTTTTTAGAAATAATTTGATCGAACCGTTTGTTAATAATCTGCCTGTTTCAAGTAAAAATCTGTCGTTCGATTACAAGGCAAAACGCTTTGTCGCGGCTTCAAAATACGACACGGTGACGCGCCATCATTCGTGGTTCGGTTCGTTTTCGATTGATGAACAAAGTAAATTATTATCGAAAGATGTTTTAGAAAATACTTCAAATGATATTTACAAAGACGCGAAGGATTTGCTCGAAATCTGCGATGCCACGAACGAAATCGAAAAAATGCAGTTTCTCGACATAAATTTTTATCTGGCGGAAGATATTTTAACAAAGGTTGACCGCGCTTCGATGGCTTTGTCTTTAGAAGTTCGTGCGCCGTTTCTTGATCCGCGCATCGCGCAGTTTGCTGCATCGCTGCCGCTCGAATACAAGCTCAGAGGCAATAAAGGTAAATATATTTTAAAAAAAGCGATGCAGCCGTTTTTGCCGAAAAACATTCTGAATCGCCCGAAAAAAGGTTTCGGAATCCCGATTGCCGAATGGTTAAAGCATCGTTTGAATCCTCTGATGCACGAACTGCTTGCGCCTAATCGTCTGAAGGAACAAGGTTTGTTTGACGCTGAATTCGTCCAGAAATTGATTAAAGAACACGAAAAAAATATCGCTTCGCATCACAAACAGCTTTGGACGCTGCTTGTTTTTCAGCTTTGGTTTGATAATTTTTTAACCGAATAAACCGAAAATCTGCCGTCTTCGTCAAACTCGAATCTTTCAAATTTCATTCCCGCTTTTTCGAGAACGCGAATCGAATCGGAATGTTCACCGTCAACCGACGCAATAATCTGCGGTAACTTCAGTTCTTCAAAACCGTATTCAAGGATACGTCGGGCGATTTCCGTCGCAAAGCCTTTCCCCCAATTTTTTCCACTTAGAAAATAAACGAATTCCCATTCTTCTTTTTTTGCCGGACGCGGGTAAATTCCGGCGTGTCCGATGTATTCCGAATTTTCTTTGGTCAAAACTGCCCGGATATTTAAGCCGTGCGGATAAAAATTTTCAAAAAGTTTGTGCCATCACGCTTCGGCTTCGGCTTCGGTCATCACGCTCTCTCCGACGTATTTCAACAATTAAGCATCGGTGAACACCTTGATCAGATGCGGTTTATCTTCCGGTTGATAATTTCTTAAAATTAATCTTTTGGTTTCCATAAATAAAAAAACCGACGCTTTCTATAAAAACGCCGGTTTCATTATCAAATTTGTCTTTAATTTATTCCTTAATCGTAAATTCCGATTCCTGAATAATTTCTTTCTTTTCTCCGACGTTATCGCGGACTTTGATTTGAATTTTATAATTCCCGGCGGGCATCTGCGCG
>JBBRVS010000305.1:0-4885 GCA_038246645.1 Pyrinomonadales bacterium | reverse complement strand
GAACGGCTAAAAATGTGAAAGAGCTAAAAAGTATCGCCGAACAAGGAATGTCAGCAATTAAAAATTCAACGGGATTGGTAAAGTCTTTTTTTAATGAAGTGAATTTTTACTTTACTTGCTCTTAATGTCGTTATCAAACTTCTATTTATTTTCCAAATGTTTTTGAATGAATTCGAGAATAATCAGCCAGTTGTTTTTAACGACTTCAGCAGCCTTTTTTTGCTTATCTGTTTTTATCAGTTCGATGATTTCCAGATGCTGATTGTCCGAAATATGCGTAAAACCAACGTCTTCCATATACGATTTTTCATAAAAGAAAATTCGCGTTTTAAGGTCGCGGATGATTTGTTGAGCAAAAGAATTGTCATAATTCCGCGTTAAAATTTCGTGAAAATCCAAATCGATTCTAACCTTTTCGATTGATGTTTTCGCCAATCCGAAACGCTTCTGAGCATTTTCCAAATCTTCCAAATCCTTCGCGGAAAACGTCGAATTTTCCAACGCTAAAGATTCCAAATTCGCGATCAATTCGTAAATATTTTTTGCCTCTTTCGCTTCTATATCGGAAATAATAAAACCGCGATTCGGAATTGCCGTAATGATTTTCGCTTGTTCAAGCTGTGTCAAAGCCTCACGAATCGGCGTAACGCTGACCTCCAATTCTCTGGCTAAACCCGCTAAAGAAAGAGTTTGTCCTGCCTTCAAGGTTCCCGCCAACATTTGATTTTGCAAATGTTCACGAACCTGATCGCGATAAGAAATCTTTGTAATCATAAATCCAATATCGTATATCATATACGATTTAATCAAACGCAAAAAGTAGAAATGTTAAATCAAATTAATAAACTTAGTTAAGCAGGTGAGCAAAAGTCGTAAGATATTATGAAAATTCTAAAAATCCCTTTAAACATCAGATGTAAGGGAATTTAAGAGTTTTCTGACATTATCCATTATCCATTGGTGCTTAATAATCCTTTATTTTTTGTTTGCCGAGAGGATTAGAAAATGCCCGGAATCATCAATAAAACAGGCACGGCAACAGGAAGACTCAAATTTTCGCGTCCGATGATGACGGCGATTAAAACAATGGCAATAGCAATATCGCTAAGTCCCGCAGTTACAAATATCTTTTTTTGTGTATCTGTAAATTGGCTCATAATCTAATTCTACTTTGTCAGATTAAAAATCAGCCGCAGATGAACGCTGATGAACGCTGATGAACGCTGATTTTTCTCGGATTTAAGCCATTTCATTCGATTTATCCGCGTCTATCCGCGAAAATCTGCGGCTAATTTTCTTTGATTTTAAGTTTCAAACTTAATCTGATAAAGTAGAACTAAGTTTTCCTTTGTTATTTTTTGTAAAACTTTTAAGCATTTGACGAAAATCTTTTCAAATATGGATAAATTAGAATAAAGATCAGCATTAAAACGATGACCACGATTTTTGCTGTGCCTTCGCTTGTCTGAAGCAAAGGCATCGGCGAATTAAAAACTCCGTGCAAAGCGATTCCGACAAAAAGATTTCGGGTGCGGGCATAGACCAAACAACCGATTATTCCGCCGAGCGTGAAAAACAGTAAATTGACGGGTTGGATTTGCAGGTGCATTATCGCAAAAACAAAAGACGCGATGAGCGTGGCAACAATAAAAGGTTTGATTTGCAAACTTTCGTTGGCGGATTCGCCGCCGAATCTGCGGTAAAGCTGAGAAAAACGAAACCATGAAAAAATGTTTCTTCGTTGATTCCCGTCGCCAAAAGATTAGCGAAAAATGAACTGATTGATTTAATTGTTTCGGGTTGCGAAAGCCAAATCTCGTTTAATCTAAATTCGGCAAAACCAAATGGAACAAGCAGTGCTAAAACTAACTGTTCGGCAATCCAAACGATTACCGGGATCTACAAAAGCGAAAATGCTTGGCGGGTTTTCAGTCCGATGTCGGAAAGTTTCAAACCACCGAATTGACAAACGAAAAGCAGTGTCGGCACACTGAAAATTATCAAATGCGAATAGAAAACATTCGCCGAAGACAAATACCACAAAGACTCTTTATCAAAAAAGATTCTCGGCTGAAACGAAGCCGCCAGCAGTAATACGACTGGAAAGAGCAACACCGCGATTATTAGAAATTTATAGTGAAAAAATTAATTGTTTTACTCGTCTTGACGATCATTTTTGCCAACATCGCAATTTTTGCAAAAAAATCGGTAATTTCTTATGAAAATACTGTAAATTCAACTGCCCGTGCGAGTTTCAAGATTTTGAACGACACGGACGGCGACATAGAGATTCACACCGGCGCGGGCTTTGTCGAATTAAACAAAGGCTCTTCGACCGGCGTAACCTGCGAAGCCGGACGCGAAATCCGCCATGCCAACAAAGGCAAAAAAGGCGATGTGTTCTTTGTCATTGATGATTCGATGTGCGGAAAAACCGTCAAACTTTCAAAGTATTTGCAAATCGAATCTTTGAGCAAAAATCGAAATGCTTGATGGTCATTCAATGACGCAAGCATTTTTTATTTTGTCGAAATTAAAACTAAAATTTCAAAAATATCGCTGTTGAATTTGAGGAGAAATTTTTATGAAAAAATTATTTATTTCGTTTTCATTGCTGCTTTTTGCTTTTTCGATCAATTCTTTTGCCCAAACGCCGAGAACCGTGACGGATTTTTATCTGGCGATGCCGTCGGATGTGTATTCGACGAATATGGAAGGAAATAAAGTTACAGGCAAAGCCGCTTTAACAAAACTGCGCCGTTCGATGTTAAAGGTCGAAGACATTAAAAACGGCTATCTGAAAATTGAAGGTGCGTGGGAAGGCTGGGCGGAAATTGCGCTTTTCAAGAAAAAGGACGGAAGTTATTTGATCGCACAAGCCGAATCCGGCTGTGGTCCGGCGTGTGAAGGATTTATCAAGTTTTTTACTTTCAAGAACGGAAAATGGACGGATGTAACAGAGCAGGTTTTCCCGAATTTGTCCGAAGAACAAATTAAACAAGCATTTACCGCAAAAAATGTTGACCCGGAAGAAACCGGATTGAGTCATTATTTTCTGCTTCCGCAAAAGGGAACGACCGTTAAAATGGCTTGTAATATGTGTTCCGATGGTGATGAAGAGCATTTTACTCTGATGGAATTTAACTGGAACAGCGAGAAATTTTCCGTCAAAAAATAAAGTCGGTGTTTAGGTTAGTGATTTTATGAACTTTGTTCTATTTTGACCTTGAGGAAAATTCGGATGAAAAAATTTATCATTATCGGCAGTTTAATTTTGGCTTTTTCGATGGTTGCGGTCGCGCAAAACACGAGCATTTACACGAGTTTAGATACAAAAACTTGTAAAACTATCGAACAATCCGATGAAGGTTCGGGTTGGTATCGCGGCGAATGCAAAGGAGTCGGCGGTTTCAAACTCGAAGTTACGGAAGGCGATATTCGTCAATCAATTAATGTCATCGCGCCTTCAAAAAAGAAATTTGAACTCGATTTCAGTCTGGTTTCACCGGCGTTTTCAACGGTCGGTGAAAAAGCCGAATGGCGTATGAACGGAAAAGTTCCGGTCGCGCTGATCGTTCGTTTTAATGCTTCGGACGTTGAAGATTCGAGCAAAACGACTTCTTATTTGGTTATTACAAAAATCTCGAAAACCGAATCCTGTATTACGGATGTGGTCGAACCGGGGAAAACCCAAAATGCCGATGCCCGAACATTGGCGGATGAAGCGGCTTCAAAACCCTGTAAATCATTTGAATAATTATTCAGGTTTAATTTAACGACCAAAAAAGCGTCTGAAATCGGACGCTTTTTTGATTCGCTTTTTTTTAATTTTATCGCTAGTTTAATGCAGAATAAATCGATATTTTTTTTGAAATTAATTGAAAGCCGCTAAAAAAGTTTAGCGGCTTTTTTCTTTTATCGGTCATTGCAATATAATACTAAAAAACATTTTTTGAAACTATGTTTTTTTTCTCTAAAACAATGCAGTTTATTGAGTTAGTCATTTTTCGATAAGATAAAAACAATAATTTAAACGGAAAAAAATAATTTATGGAATTTTTGGCTGATCCGCAGATTTGGATTGCGTTTTTAACGCTTTCGGTGCTTGAACTGGTTTTGGGCATTGACAACATCATTTTTATTTCGATTCTGGCAGGCAAACTTCCGCCCGAACAGCAGTCGAAGGCGCGTTTTATCGGTCTTTCGCTCGCTCTCGGGATGCGCGTGATTCTGCTCTTTTCGCTGACCTGGATAATGGGTCTGGTCGAACCGCTTTTTTCAATTTTCGGACAATCCTTTTCGGGACGCGATCTGATTTTACTGATCGGCGGAATGTTTTTGATCGGAAAAAGCACGCACGAGATTCACGGTTCGCTCGAAGGCGAAGAAGGACACGCGACCAAAAAGGTTTATGCTTCTTTTACCAGCGTGATTATTCAAATTACCATTCTTGATATGGTCTTTTCGCTTGATTCGGTCATCACGGCAATCGGAATGGTTGACAATATTTGGGTAATGATCGCAGCGGTCGTCGTTTCGATTATCGCCATGATGCTCTTTGCCAATCCGATCGGAAATTTTGTCGGAAAACATCCGACCATTAAAATGCTGGCTCTCGCATTTTTGCTGCTAATCGGTTTTACTCTCGTCGCCGAAGGATTCGGTCAGCATATCCCGAAAGGCTATATTTACGGCGCGATGGCGTTTTCGGTCTTTGTCGAACTTCTTAATATGGGACTTCGCAAAAAAGGCAAACCGGTTGATTTGCACGTTCCTTACACGGAAGATGATTCAACTCCTGCTGTCAGCGAAAGTTAAATTCAGGACTTTAATTTCAAAAACGATATTCCGGCTAAGTTAACTTAATACTTTACTTGCCGGAATG